>CAYGQB010000122.1:0-8107 GCA_964351895.1 uncultured Caulobacterales bacterium | reverse complement strand
GCTGAACGGGTCGCGGGTGACGCCGATGGCGAGGGCGCGCGGATGGCGCCGGCGCGAGAGGGACGCTTGCTTGACACGTCTGATCTGAGTATAGACGCGGCGTTCGAGGCGGCTTGCCGTTTCGTGGATGCGGCTCGCGCCGCCTTCTAGCGTCGACGCGGAGTGCGTCGCCGGCGGCCTTCGTCCGCGCGGCGATTTCTGGCGTTGAGGTAACACTTCCGCCGAGCCCGTCTGATACACTTCAGCCGATCTCACCCGGTCGCAGGACAGCGACAAGACCGCCGGACACAACCGGCCGGCCTAAACACGAACGCATTGGAGCCGAGTGCCCGCATGAGTGGAACTGACAGTCTGACCCCGAGCCGCGATGATTTCTCCGCGCTTCTGGAAGAATCTTTTGACGGCCGTGAAATCCGAGAAGGCGGCGTTGTCGCCGGGACCGTCACCGAAATGGACAATGACCACGTGGTCGTTGACGTCGGATTGAAGACTGAAGGGCGCATCCCCTCGCGGGAGTTTGTGTTCCAAGGCGAACGCGAGACGGTAAAAGTCGGCGACGTCATCGACGTCTACCTGGAGCGCATCGAAAACGCGCTCGGCGACGCCGTCCTCAGCCGAGAAAAGGCGCGCCGCGAAGAAGCCTGGAACCGCCTGGAGCGCGTGTTCGAAAAGACCGAACCGGTCACTGGCCAGATCGTGGGCCGGGTCAAAGGCGGCTTCACCGTGGACCTCGGCGGCGCCTCGGCGTTCCTGCCCGGCAGCCAGGTCGACATCCGCCCGGTGCGCGATGTCGGCCCGCTGATGGGCAAAGATCAGCCGTTTGCAATTCTCAAAATGGACCGCCCGCGCGGCAACATCGTGGTTTCGCGCCGCGCCGTCTTGGAAGAAAGCCGCGCGGAACAGCGCGCTGAGCTGATCAATCAGCTGGCCGAAGGCGAGATTCGCGACGGCGTGGTCAAGAACATCACCGACTATGGCGCATTCGTGGATTTGGGCGGCATTGACGGCCTGTTGCACGTCACCGACATGAGCTGGCGGCGCGTCAACCATCCCAGCCAGGTGCTGGCGGTCGGCGACACCGTCAAGATTCAGATCATCAAGATCAATCCCGACACCCAGCGCATCAGCTTGGGCATGAAGCAGCTGCAATCTGACCCCTGGGACGGCGTGGACGCCAAGTATCCCGTCGGGGCGCGCTTTGACGGCCGCGTCACCAACATCACCGACTATGGCGCCTTCGTGGAGCTGGAGCCGGGCGTTGAAGGGCTGGTGCACGTCTCAGAGATGAGCTGGACCAAGAAGAACGTGGACCCGGGCAAGATCGTCTCCACCAGCCAGGAAGTCGAAGTCCTGGTGCTGGACGTTGACCCCGAAAAGCGACGGATTTCGCTCGGCATCAAGCAGTGCCAGCGCAACCCCTGGGAAGTCTTCGCAGAGTCAACGCCATCCGGCGCCACCGTCGAGGGCGAGGTGCGCAACATCACCGAGTTCGGACTGTTTGTCGGCCTGGAGAACGACATCGACGGCATGGTCCACATGTCCGACATCGACTGGAACGAAGCCGGCGAGCAGGCCATTGCCCGCTATAAGAAGGGCGACGTTGTTCAGGCCAAGGTGCTCGACATCGACATTGAGAAAGAGCGCATTTCGCTCGGCATCAAGCAGCTGGAATCCGACCCCATGTCCGAAGGACTGGGCGTTGGGCGCGGCGACACGGTCACCTGCACCGTCACCGAAGTGACGTCTGGCGGCCTAGAAGTCTCGTTTGGGCCGGAGAACGCGCTCAAGAGCTTCATCCGCAAGTCCGATCTGAGCCGAGATCGCGGCGAACAGCGCCCGGAGCGGTTCGCCGTCGGAGACAAGCTGGACGCGATGGTCACCAACATTGACCGCGCGGCGCGCCGCGTTTCGGTCTCAGTCAAGGCGCTGGAAATCCGCGACGAGAAAGACGCCGTGCAGCAGTACGGATCGTCAGATTCAGGCGCCTCGCTTGGGGACATCCTCGGCGCTGCGCTGCGCGAACGCGGAAGTGACGACGCGGGTGCAACCCCCGAGAAAGAAGCGCCCGAGAAAGAAGCTCCCGAGACGGCGGCTCCCGAGACGGAAGCTGAAGACGCCGATAAAGACGCCTCCTAACGTCTCACGCAAACGGCACATCCTGCGCCCCGGCCTGTCCTCACAGGCCGGGGCGTTGTGCGTTTAGTTTGAAGCAGATGGCGCAGGTGAGCGGCTTGACGCGACCCGCCTTGCCCCGGCAAGGTTCATTTGTGGGCGTCCACACCCCGGCCCAGCGCATCAAACGGATCGACCAGCCGCATGATCAAGTCCGAACTCATCACGGCAATCGCAAACGCCTATCCCAATCTGACGAACGCGCACGCCGAACGCGCGGTGAACCGGATCTTGGAGGAGTTAGCGCGCGGCCTTGAGCGCGGCGACCGCATCGAACTGCGTGGATTTGGCACCTTCACGGTGCGCCACCGCCCCGCACGCCAGGGCCGCAATCCGCGCACTGGCGAGTCAGTGGCCGTGAAAGACAAGCGCGTACCGTTCTTCAAGGCGGGCAAGGAGCTGCGCGAACGCGTGGACGCCAGCCGGCCCAACGAAAGCTAGGGCCAAAGCGAGGGCCATAGCGAGAGCCGGGCGAAACGCACGCGCCGCGACCGCACCGTCGGCTCCGCAGCCCCCCTTGCCCGCACCTGCGCGTGACGATCCGCGCGTCACCTTGACGCGGCGGGCAAATCGCCCCCGTGCTCGCGCCAGCGATTTTCGCTGAATCTCATTACGGGGGCGCACATGCTCAACGAGTTCAAAGAGTTTGCCGTCAAAGGCAATATGGTCGACATGGCCGTCGGCATCATCATCGGCGGTGCGTTCGGCACCATCGTGCAGTCGCTGGTCAGCGACATCATCATGCCGCCGATCGGCCTGGCTCTGGGCGGTGTAGATTTCTCCGCCATCGTCTGGACGTTGCGCCAAGCGACCGCCGACGCTGAGGCCGTGACGATGAACATTGGCGTGTTCATCAACAACTGCATCAGCTTCCTGATCGTGGCCTGGGCCGTCTTCATGCTGGTCAAGGGCATGAACAGCCTCAAGCGCGAAGCTGAAGCAGAGCCCGAAGCGCCGGCTGAGCCGCCCAAGCAGGAAGTGCTGCTGGAACAAATTCGCGACCTTCTGGCCAAGTAGGCTCGCCGACGCGATCACGCAGGAAGGCCAGGGCGTGCGCGTGTCAACGCGCAGCGCTCTGGCCTCATCGGCTTGGGATCGCTAACGTCCGCGTCCTTTCACAGGATGCGAGCGCGAGCGGTGATTGAGATCAAGATCTGCGGTCTGGCCGACCATGTCGCGATCGAAGCGGCTGCGGACGCCGGCGCACGTCTGGCCGGCTTCGTCTATCATCCGGCCAGTCCGCGCCACCTTGAGCTGTCCGAGATCGAACCTTTGGCCGCGCACGCCGCGCGCAAAGGCTTAGAAACGGTGTTGGTCGTCGCCAATGCGCCAGACGCCCTATTCACAGCCCTGCCGGGCACGGCGCCCAGCGTCGACTGGATACAGCTGCACGGGCGCGAGACCACCCAAGACGCCGCCCGCATCGCCCGGGTGACTGGGCGCAGGATCATGCGCGCGCACGCGGTTGCAACGCGCGCCGATTGCGACGCCATCAGCACCAGTCCTCCCGTGGAGCGCCTCCTCCTTGACGCCAAGCCCCCTCCAGGCGCGGCGCGCGAGGGTGGACACGGAGCCGCGTTCAACTGGTCTGTCACTCAGGGCTGGACGGCCCCTAGACCCTGGCTCTTGGCCGGTGGCCTGACGGCGCAAACGGTGGCTCGCGCTCTGGCCGTCAGCGGCGCGCCCGGCGTCGATGTTTCCTCTGGCGTGGAGGCGCGGCCGGGCGTTAAAGACCCCCAGCTGATCGAAGCCTTTATCGCCGCAGCCCTGGCCGCCGCCTCTCAACCCAAGGAACCGACCTCATGAGCCTGGCCAACGCCCTCGCCGCCGCCCCGGACGCTGACGGCCGCTTTGGCGCCTATGGCGGGCGCTACGTGTCGGAAACATTGATGCCGCTGATCTTGCGGGTCGAGGCGGCTTACGCGCAAGCCAAGGACGACCCGGCCTTCGCGGCGGAAATGGACGTGTTCTTGCGCGACTATGTCGGCCGGCCGAGCCCGCTCTACCAGGCCGAGCGCCTAACCGAGGCGTTTGGCGGCGCTCAGATATGGCTCAAGCGCGATGAGCTCAATCACACCGGCGCGCACAAGATCAACAACTGCCTAGGCCAGGTGCTCTTGGCCAAGCGCATGGGCATGACCCGCATCATCGCTGAGACCGGGGCCGGCCAGCACGGCGTCGCGACCGCAGCGGTGGCGGCCCGGTTCGGCCTGCCGTGCATCGTTTTCATGGGGGCCAAGGACATTGAGCGCCAGGCGCCCAACGTCTTTCGCATGAAGCTCTTGGGCGCTGAAGTGCGGCCGGTGACCTCTGGCACCGCCACGCTCAAGGACGCCATGAATGAGGCCCTGCGCGATTGGGTGACGCATGTCGACGACACGTTCTATGTCATTGGCACCGTCGCGGGGCCGCACCCCTATCCCATGATGGTGCGCGATTTTCAGAGCGTGATCGGACGCGAAGCGCGCGCGCAGATGCAAGAACGCCTTGGTCGACTGCCTGACGCGGCTGTTGCATGCATCGGTGGCGGCTCGAACGCGATTGGCCTGTTTCACGCCTTCCTGGAAGACGAGGACGTGCGCCTGATCGGCGTGGAGGCGGCCGGCAAGGGCCTCTCAACCGGCCTGCACGCAGCGTCCCTGACCGGCGGCGCGCCGGGCGTGCTGCATGGCAACCGGACCTACCTTCTGCAGGATGATGACGGGCAGATCCTTGAGGGCTATTCGATCTCGGCCGGGCTGGATTACCCGGGGATCGGGCCGGAGCATGCGTGGCTGCACGAGATCGGGCGGGCCGAGTATGTCTCGATCACCGATGCCGAGGCGCTGGAGGCGTTCAAGCTGTGCTGCGAGCTGGAGGGCATCATCCCGGCGCTGGAGCCGTCGCACGCCCTGGCCTGGGTGGCCAAGGTTGCGGGCGATCTGCCGAAGGACCACATCCTGTGCATGAACATGTGCGGGCGTGGCGACAAGGATATCTTCACCGTGGCCCGGGCGCTGGGCTTCGAGATGGGGAAATTCGCATAAACCAGAGGTATATTGCGGGCCCGTTTCGGACGGGTTCGCGGTAAACCCCGGTTTATTTTTGTTTTTCATGGGTTTACGTCGTCCGGCTTAAACCGCAGACCAATAGAGTGTTCTGCCGGCGCACGATTATCTCATCGCAGCCGGTGCACGGTGTGCCGGTTTGAGTGAGACAAGGATATTCCGATGAAACCCCATTTCGCCCTGACCCTGACGGCCTCGGTCTTTGCCGCAACCATGGCCGCGTCCGACAGCCTGACCGACAGTCTTGTCAGCAGCTTCCGCGCGGACGGCTATAGCTATATCGAGATCGACCGCGGGCGCACGCAGATCAAGCTTGAGGCCGTGCGCGGGACCCAGAAGGTTGAGATCATCGTCGACCGTGAGACCGGAGAAGAGTTGAAGCGCGAGGTCGAAGGCGCGGATGACGACGATGTGGGTCGTACAGGCCTGAGAGTTCGTGACCGGAACCGGGATTTCCTTGATGACGATGATCGCCGTACGGGCCGGGATGACGACGACGATGACCGTCGTTCGGGCCGGGATGATGATGACGACGACGATGATGACCGTCGTTCGGGCCGGGATGACGATGACGACGACGATGATGATCGTCGCTCGGACCGGGACGACGATGATGATGATGATGACAGCGATGACGACGATGATGACGACGACAGCGATGACGATGATGACGACAGCGATGACGACGATGACGACGATTGATCAGTTGTTCCGCTGAGAGGATACGGCGGGTAGACTATGCGAGCAGCACCCGAGAACGACCCCGGCGCTTTTGGCGCCGGGGCAAACCCGCGAGGTCGAACTTTGATGAGACGCAACATGGTGGCGGCGGCCCTTGCATTCGCGCTCCTCGTGCCGGGGGTTGCGACGGCGGCGACGATTGAAGAGCAGATCGTCACGCAGCTGCGGGCCCAGGGGTATACCGAGATCCGGATCGGCCGGACCCTTCTGGGGCGGAGCCGTATCACGGCAGAAGGCGGCGGACGCGAACGCGAGATCATCGTCAATCCGAGGACCGGGGAGATCCTAAGGGATTTCTGGGAAGTCGATGATGATGACGAAGGTGGGCTTTTGGGCGTCGAAAACGATGATGATCGCGGGCGCGGCGGCAATTCCGGGCCGGGCAGCGCCGATGATGACGATGAGGACGACGACGATCGCGACGATCGCGACGACCGGGACGATCGGGACGACCGGGATGATCGCGACGACCGGGATGATCGCGACGACCGGGATGATCGCGACGATAGCGATGACAGCGACGACAGCGATGACAGTGACGACTGATGCGCAGCTTTGTTGTTCGTTGTGACGTCGGCCTGAGACGAGGAAGGGAGAGCCAGTGGACCGGCTATTTGTCCCAGCAATCCTGATTGTTCAGGCGATTTGTGCGATTTTCTTCGTCTCGGATATTCTGCTGACGGTCGTGGGGGCGCGGACGACACCGATCAGTTGGCAGATGCGCGAATTTCTGGAAATCGGTGCGGCGGTTGGCCTTGTGCTGGGGCTGGTGCTGGGCGCCGTGGCCCTGCGCCGCACGATGGCGCGGCAGAAGGCGGCGGAGGACAAGCTGCGGGTGGCCTCGGGCGCGTTCATGGAGCATCTGGAGAGCCGATTCGTCGCCTGGGGGCTGACGCCGGCGGAGCGCGATGTGGCGCTCTTTTCGATCAAGGGCGTCTCGACGGCGGATATTGCGGCGTTTCGCAATACCAGCGAGGGGACCGTGAAGGCGCAGACCAACGCGATCTACCGCAAGGCGGGGGTGAACGGACGGCCGCAATTGCTGAGCCTGTTCATCGAGGACCTGATGGATGACGAGTTGATCCAGGCGAAGGTTCAGTCGGAGGCGCCGCCGGTTTCGTCCGCGTCATCGGCATAGAGCCGCAGGATATCGAGCGGCACGATCTCGAGCGCCATGGCATGTGTTGAGGCGAGCCGGATTTTCGGGGCGCAGCCTTCCTCGTGGGCTTGCAGGAAGCGGCCGGCGCAGAGGCACCACTGATCGCCGGGTTTGAGACCGGCAAAGCCGAATTCGGGCCGGGGCGTTGACAGGTCGTTGCCGAGATATTTCGAGAAGGCGAGGAATTCGGCCGTCATCAGCGCGCAAACCGTGTGGCTGCCATGGTCGGCGGAGCCTGTATCGCAACAGCCGTTGCGGAAGAAACCGGTGAGCGGATCGCGCGAACAGGGCGCGAGCGTTTCGCCGAGTACGTTGAGCGACGGGGCTTTGGTCATCGGCATGGGGGCGGTCCTTTTCGCGGCGTTCCTGTCAGACTTAGGTCATCCGGCCCAGTCTATCCAGCGGCCATGGAAATCAGCGCGTCCGAGCGCGCGTGTGTCGCGGCCCGGCCAGAGGCGCAGGTTCAGACCGCCGCTGGCGCCCAGTTCCGAGAGATCGAGCGGCCGGTCGAAGCGCTGTCCGAGGAGCGACATGACCGGAAGCAGAGTGGCGGAGCGGCGGACTTCGTTGGTTTGCGGGGGGCTGTCGAGCCAATGGAGGATATCGACGCCGTGGGTGTCGAATGTCTCCCGGACGGCCTGCCAGAGCGTGTCGTCATCGACCTCGGCCGGGGGAAAGACGTCGTTCAGGGCGACGCCCCTGAGCTTGAGCGCGTGCAGGGCACCGGAAAGGCGCAAAGGCACGCTGTCGGCGCTGTGATGGGGATCCCCCGGCCAGTTGAGCAGGCGATCGGCGACGGCGCTGCCGGGCGTCAGACGCGCGGCGGCAAGGGTGAAGAGGCGTCCGAGGAAGGGTGATCCGAGATCGTAGCAGGCCGTGGCCTGGGCCACGAATGCCGCTTGGATCACCGGAACTTGTCGGCGAGGCGCTGGAGCGGCGAGCGGGGTGGCGCCTCGGGCGGCGCCGGGTCCGCGGCCTTGGCTTTCGG
>CAYGQB010000121.1:0-8139 GCA_964351895.1 uncultured Caulobacterales bacterium | reverse complement strand
GCGGCGACGTGACCGTCGGCCAGGTCGCGGGCGCGGCCGAGATCGGCCTGGCCGGGTCTGGCGACGCCATCATCGGCGACATTGGCGGCGATGCGCAGATCTCTCTGGCCGGTTCGGGCGACGTGCAAACGGGCCGCGTGGGCGGTGATCTCGGCGTGGCCTTGAAAGGATCGGGCGACGTAGACGTGGCCTACCTCGCCGGCGGAACGGTTGACGCCGCCCTGATGGGCTCAGGCGACATCGTCGTGCGCGGCGGCGAGGCCCGCGACATCGACGCCTCGATCATGGGTTCGGGCGACGTGGTGTTTGACGGCGTGGCGGGCGACGTCGACTTGTCGGTGATGGGCTCAGGCGACGTGCAGGTGCGCAAGGTCACGGGGCGGCGCGAACAGTCGCGCATGGGCTCAGGCTCCATCGTGATCGCTGAGTAGGTCGACACCCCGCGCAGATCCTAAGCCCGCGGTGTTCGAATTGGCGTGTCAGGTCCGGCTACGTCCCCCTCACAGCGGCCGCCTGACTGCGCCAGCGCCGTCCGCCGTCACCCCCCAAGTTGCGGCGGGCGGCGCGCGGGCGGCGTCTCTTGCTGCGCGCCTTAGCCCGCGCCTTGACGCGCGGCGGCGCCGGCGGGCGCGGCCAAAACCTCTTCCATCGCAATCGGACGGCCTTCGGCGATGGACCGGTGGGCGGCGACGCCCATGGCCGTCGCCATCAGCCCGTCGTGAAGCGTGACGTCCGCCGGCGCCCCGTTCTCGATCGCGAGGCGAAAGCGCAGGTGCTCAAAGTAGGTCGCCCCATGGTGCGAGCCGGCCGCCAGAACGTCTGCGTCCACGCCCACGTGCTCTTCCACGCCGCCAATGCGATTGCGCGGCTCATAGCGCACAACGCCCTCCGGGATCTTCACCGACAGCTTGCCGATGTCGCCGACAATGGAGATGGCCTCTTGGTCGCGCGCGCCTTCGCCAAACATGCACAGATCCAGAAGCGCGCGCGCCCCGCCTCGAAACTCAACCACCACGTAGGCGTGGTCGAGAATGTCCGGCGCCTCGTCGTCGTAGCGCTCATGCAGATGGTTGACCGCCTGACCGCCGGTGGCGAACACGCGCTCCGGCTCGTCGCGCAGGATGTGGCGCATCAGGTCAAAGAAGTGACAGCACTTTTCCACCAGCGTGCCGCCGGTGTTGCGGGTGAAGCGGTTCCAGTTGTCGACCTTCATCAGGAACGGGAAGCGGTGCTCGCGAATGGAGAGCATGCGCGCAGGCCCCGCCACCCCGGCGTGGGCGTGCTTCACCAGTTCAGTGACCGGCGGCATGTAGCGATACTCCAGCCCGACCCAGGTCAGATGCGTGCGCCCCTGGTCCAGCGCGATCGCCTCTCGGCAGTCCTCAACCGTGGTGCACAGCGGCTTTTCCACCATCACGTGCAGGGGCCGCTGCATCACGTCGCGCAGCTGTTCGATGTGGGTGAAATTGGGCGTGACGATGACCACGGCGTCCAGGTCGGCGTCAGCCAGCATGTCCTGGTGGCTGTCGTAAAAGGCGGTGTCGACCGGCGCTCCGCCGCGCAGCCGCGCCAGCTCGCTGCGCGTTGATTCAAGGCTCCCCAAGTAGGGGTCGGCCACGGCCACCACGCCGCCTGGTTGCAGCATTTCAATGTAGCGCAGGTGTTCCAGGCCCATCATGCCCGCGCCGATCAGGCCATAGCGAAGTTGCATTGTTCTTGTCCCTGCCTCGCGCCCCCGCCCCGTTGCACGGCGCGCGCCCCCTAATCTTCCATCGCGGCGGCTTCCAGCTCGGCCATCAAGCCGCACCGCCACCGACCTGTTCCGCCACCCCGGGTCAGCCTGCGCGCCTTCGTCGGCCGCTTACCTACACGCAGGAATCTCGCCACCGGCCAAAACACGTTTGCGTGCGCGCAGACCAAGCGCCGTCTCAATTGAGCATTTACGCTGCCCGTCCGGCTCGTCTACACCCAAACCAACAGAATGGACGAGACCCGGGCCGGGGGCCCAGGGCTGCGCAGCGTTCCCTGCGCGCCCGGCGCGATCAACAAAGGATCACCAATGATCGACATGGCAAGCGCGGACGCGCCCTTAAAGGCGGTCAAGGGCGAGGTTCGGCTCGGGCGCACCAACCTGGTGGTGGGGCCGCTGGCCTATGGCTGTTGGCGCTTTGCCGGCACGGACGAGGCCACGGCGCGCGCCAAAATCGACGCAGCGCTCAACGCCGGCATGACACTGATCGACACCGCCGACATCTATGGCGCGGATGGGCCGGGCTTTGGCGCGTCGGAGGCACTGTTGGGCGCGCTGATTGGCGTTGACCGGGGCTTGCGCGACCGCATGACCTTGGCGACCAAGGGCGGCATCGTGCCAGGCCTGCCGTACAATTCGACCGCTTCGTACATCACCGCCGCGTGTGAGGCGTCGCTCTATCGGCTGCGCACCGACCACATCGATCTCTACCAGATCCACCGGCCCGATCCGCTGGCCCCGCACGCCGAGGTCGCCGCCGCCCTGTCTGCGCTGCGCGCGGCCGGCAAGGTGCGCGAAGTTGGCGTCTCCAACTATACCGTGGCCCAGGCGCGCGCCCTGCAAGCCCATCTCGATTTTCCGCTCGCCACCAGCCAGCCGGAGTTTTCAGCCTGGACCCAGGAGCCGATTTTCGACGGCGGCCTGGATTGGGCGCAGGAAGCGCGATGCGCCGTCCTGGCCTGGTCGCCGCTTGCCGGCGGGTCCCTGGCCACCGGCACGCCGCCGGCTGACGCGGACCCGAAGCGCTTCGCCGCCGTCATGACAGTGATCGACGCCCTGGCCGCGCGCGAGAACGCCAGCCGGACCGCCGTCGCCTTGGCGTTTGTTCTGGCCTATCCCGCCGCGATGGTGGCCATCATTGGCACACAGAACCTGGATCGGATCGCGGACGCCGGGGCCGCCGTGCGGGTGCGCTTGACGCGCCGCGACTGGTTTGACCTCGTAGAAGCGCGCCGCGGAGAGCACCTGCCATGACCTCATCTTCTGAACCTGTGTGCGAAGTGTCGTGGTTCTCAGCCCTGTGCGACGACGACTATGAGTTTCTGGGCGCGCCCGACGCGCGCCTGGCGTCCTCGTTTGCGCACTGCCGCAACATCGTGCAGACCGCCGAACAGGGCGGGTTTGACAATATCTTGCTGCCGTCGGGCTATCAGCTCGGGATCGATTCAGTGGCCTTTGCTGGCGGGATCGCGGCTCTGACGCGGCGCATTCGGCTGTTGCTGGCGGTGCGCTGCGCTGAGATGTGGCCGCCGCAGCTGGCCCGTCAGCTCGCCACTCTGGATCAGATGCTGGCCGGGCGGCTCACCATCAACATCATCTCGTCAGACCTGCCCGGCGCTCCGGTCGAGAGCGCGCCGCGCTATGCGCGCAGCCTGGAAGTGATGACGATCTTGCGCACGCTCTTGTCGGGCCAAGACCTCGATCATCGCGGCGAGTTTTATCAGCTTGAGCTTGAAGCCCCGCGGATCGCCAAGGTCAATGGGCGCTGCCCGCCGTTCTATTTTGGCGGCCTGTCTCCCGCCGCGCGCGAGTGCGCCGCCCAGGGCGCGGACGTATTCCTGATGTGGCCCGACACCATGACCACGGTGCGCGATCTGATCGCCGACATGCGCACGCGCGCTGAGGCCCATGGCCGGTCGCTGAAGTTTGGCTATCGCGCCCACGTCATCGTGCGCGACACCGAAACAGAGGCGCGCGAGGCCGCCAGCCGGCTCTTGTCTAAGCTCGACGACGGGACGGGGGAGGCCATTCGCAACAAGTCGCTCGACGCAGCCTCCGCCGGTGTCGGGCGCCAAGCGCAGGTGCGCGCCGCGGCCGGGGACGACGGCTTCGTTGAGGATCACCTGTGGACCGGGGTCGGCCGCGCGCGCTCGGGCTGTGGGGCGGCCATCGTTGGCGACCCCGATCAGGTGCTGGCCAAAATCCGCGCCTATCAGGACCTGGGGATAGAGGCGTTCATCTTCTCAGGATATCCGCACGCCGCTGAGGCTGACCTGTTCGCGCGTCACGTCCTGCCGCAACTGCGCCACGGACCTTTGACGCTCTAATCGGGCCCGTGCGCACGCGATGCGCGTTTTAGGTCACGCGATGCGCGCCTTAGACCACCCCATGCGCGTTTGAGACCAGCTATGGACGCGCTAAGCGCAGGTCATGCGCGGGCCGCGCGTGACGGGCCATCGCGCCCAGAGCGTTCGAAAGCGAGCCAGATCGTTCAAAAGCGAGGATAAGTCCGCTGAAGAGCGCGCCCGCCCCGCCCGGCGCTGGGTGAGGATAAGCGCGCTGTGCGGGTCGTTCGATGATCGGCCTGGCAGGGGCGGAGGGACTCGAACCCACGGCCCTCGGTTTTGGAGACCGATGCTCTACCAGCTGAGCTACACCCCTAGGCCGATCCCAACGCATGCGCGTGGGGCCAGACGGTTACCCCAACCGGCGCCGGCGCGCAATGCGCCAGCGCCGAGGCGGTGGGTCTCTTCGGCCAAGCCTAGTCTTCGGCCGGACCGGCGTTACGCACGTCTTGGTCGACGTGTTCAGCGAAGGTTTCAAAGTTGGCCCGGAACATCGACGCCAGGTTGCGCGCCGCCGTGTCATAGGCCGCCGGGTCGCTCCAGGTTTGGCGCGGGTCCAGAAGCTTGGCGTCAACGCCTGGAACCGAGACCGGCGTGGAAAGCCCAAACACCGGATCGGTGCGAAACTCCGCCTTGTCCAGGCTGCCGTCGAGGGCCGCGTTCAAGAGCGCGCGGGTTTCCTTGATCGGCATGCGCGAGCCGACGCCATAGGGGCCGCCAGTCCAGCCGGTGTTGACCAGCCAGCAGGCGACGTTCTGGTCATTGATGCGGTCGCGCAGGAGATTGCCGTAGACGGCCGGGTGACGCGGCATGAAGGGCGCGCCAAAGCAGGTTGAGAAGGTCGCTGAAGGCTCAGTGACGCCTTTCTCGGTGCCGGCCACCTTGGCGGTGTAGCCCGACAAGAAGTGATACATGGCCTGGGCCGGGGTGAGGCGGGAGATCGGCGGCATCACGCCAAAGGCGTCGCACGTCAGCATAACCAAGGTGGTCGGCTGGCCGCACTGGCCGGAGAGGTCGGCGTTGGGAATCGCCGTGATCGGGTAGGCCCCGCGAGAGTTTTCCGCCAGCGAGGCGTCGTCCAGGTCCAGCATGCGGGTGACCGGGTCCATGACCACGTTCTCCAGCACCGTGCCCCAGGCCTTGGTGGTGGCGAAGATCTCCGGCTCAGCGGTGGCTGAGAGCTTGATCATCTTGGCGTAACAGCCGCCTTCAAAGTTAAACAGGCCGTCGTCAGACCAGCCGTGCTCGTCGTCGCCAATCAGCACGCGGGCCGGGTCCGCCGACAGGGTGGTCTTGCCGGTGCCTGAGAGGCCGAAGAAGATCGCTGGTCCAGCGCCTGGCTGGGCGGTCTCTGGCTTGGCGTCATTGACCGAGCAGTGCATCGGCATCACACCCTTGGCGGGCAGAATATAGTTGAGGATCGAGAACACCGACTTTTTGGTTTCGCCGGCGTAGGAGGTGCCGCCGATCAAGACCAGGCGTTCAGCGAAGTTGACCGCTATGACGGTGGACGAGCGCACGCCGTGGCGCGCCGGGTCGGCGCGGAAGCTCGGTAAGTTGACGATCGTGAAATCGGTGCGAAAGCCGTCCAATTCAGCGGCGGTCGGCCGCCGCAGCAGGTGGCGAATGAACAGATTGTGCCAGGCCAGCTCATTGACGACGCGCACGCCGATGCGGTGGCTTTCGTCAGCGCCGCCAAACAGCTCCTGCACGAACAGTTCGCGCCCGCCGGCGTGGGCGCGCATGTCCGCCCACAGGGCGTCAAACTGGGCCGGCGTCATGGAGGCGTTATTGTCCCACCAGACGGTGTCTTCGGTGGAGGCGTCGCGGACAACGAACTTGTCCTTGGCTGAGCGCCCGGTGTGTTCGCCGGTGGTCACCACCAGCGGGCCGCCCTGGGCCACCTGGCCCTCGCCGCGCGCCAGCGACGCTTCGTAGAGCGCCGCCTCGTTCAAATTCCAGTGAACGGGACCGGCCTTGCCGAGTCCCAGGTCTTCGAGGCTCTGGCCTCTGTTCATGACGGTGTCCAACATGGCCCCAGCCTGCCCCGCATCGATTTGAGATTGCTTGAGGTTCTAGGCAAGTGGGGCGCCGCGGCGCAACGGCGGGGCTCATTTGAGGCGCCTGTAAACGTTTACACCGCTAAGGCGCTTGAAGGCCTTGCGTCCGCCATTCGCCTCTTCTATATACCGCAGCTCATCTGTTCGGGGATAAGACTGATGGGATCGTCGCGGTGCGCGGTCCCTTTTTCGTTTTGTTCGGGCGGATAGCGTCGCGCACCAGTCCAGGATCAGTATTCGAATGGCGGAAGCCAAGAAAAAAACCAACCCGTTGCAGTTCCTCCGTGAGGTCCGGCAAGAGGGTCGCAAGGTCACCTGGACGTCTCGGCGTGAAACCTTGATCACGACCATCATGGTTCTGATCATGGTCGCCTTTGCGGCGCTGTTTTTCTTTCTGGTGGACTTGGTGATTTCCAGTGTCGTGAAATTCGCCCTGTCCCTTTTCGGCTAAACGAGGCTCGCAAAAACGTCCATGCTCGAAGCCAAGTGGTACATCGTGCACGCCTACTCGAACTTCGAGCGCAAGGTTGCTGAGGCAATCAAGGCGGAAGCTGCGTCTCGCGGCCTGGAAGACCTCGTTGAAGAGGTGCTGGTGCCGACCGAAGAAGTGATGGAAGTGCGCAAGGGTAAGAAGGTCAAGACGACCCGCACCTTCTTTCCAGGTTACGTGCTCGTGAAGGCGCGACTGAACGACGAAATCTATCACCTCGTAAAAGAGACCCCGAAAGTGACCGGCTTTCTTGGGTCTGATCATGGCAAAAAGCCGATTCCAGTGTCTGAACGCGAGGTTCGTTCAATACTGGGACAGATGGAAGAGGGTGTGGAGCGTCCGCGTCCCACCGTCATCTACGATATCGGCGAGAAGGTGAAGGTGATGGAGGGGCCGTTCCAGTCCTTTGAGGGCATGGTGGAAGAGGTCGATGAGGCGCGCGCGCGGCTCAAGGTCACGGTGTCAATTTTCGGTCGCGCCACCCCGGTGGAGCTGGAGTACGACCAGGTCGAGAAAATGTAGTGAGGCGCCTCGCTCGGTGTAGCGAGGTGAAACAGGACGTGGGAGGCGGGTCGAGGACCTGCGCCGCACCACGAAACGGGGACCGCGCTGCGGTCTCGCGTAATGAGGACCAAGATGGCTAAGAAAATCGCAGGCTACATTAACTTGCAGGTGCCCGCTGGAGCGGCTGCGCCCGCGCCGCCTATTGGGCCGGCGCTGGGTCAGCGCGGCGTCAACATCATGGAATTCTGTAAGGCGTTTAACGCCAAGACAGAAGCCATGGAAAAGGGCATGCCGATTCCCACCGTGATCACAGTCTATCAGGACAAGTCGTTCACGTTCGAGACCAAGACGCCGCCCGCGAGCTTCTTTCTC
Source organism: uncultured Caulobacterales bacterium (assembly GCA_964351895.1). Classification (GTDB taxonomy): domain Bacteria; phylum Pseudomonadota; class Alphaproteobacteria; order Caulobacterales; family Maricaulaceae; genus CAYGQB01. The sequence continues at coordinate 618 of CAYGQB010000121.1, read as the reverse complement.
AAGAAGGCCGCCAAGTTGGCGAAAGGGTCGCAAACCCCAGGGCGTGACGTGGCCGGTTCGGTGACGCTGGCCCAGTGCCGAGAGATTGCCGAAGCCAAGTTCGCCGATCTGAGCGCCAATGATCTCGATCAGGCCACCAAGATTATCGCAGGCTCCGCCCGTTCGATGGGCCTCAACGTGGTGGAGGGCTAGTCATGGCGAAAGTTTCAAAGCGCACGAGAGCGGCTCTTGAGGGGCTGGATCGCGACGCCTTCTACACGGTCACCGACGCGATCAAGCGCGTGAAGGCCAACGCCACCGCCAAGTTTGACGAGACCATTGAGGTCGCTATGAACCTGGGCGTGGACCCGCGCCACGCCGACCAGATGGTGCGCGGCGTTGTGGATTTGCCCAATGGCACCGGGCGTTCCGTGCGCGTGGCCGTGTTCGCCAAGGGCGCCAAGGCCGATGAGGCCCGCGAGGCGGGCGCTGACGTCGTGGGCGCGGAAGATCTGGCTGAGAAGGTCCAGGCCGGCGAAATCAATTTTGACAAGGTGATCGCCACGCCCGACATGATGCCGGTGGTCGGCCGTCTCGGAAAGGTGCTCGGCCCGCGCGGCATGATGCCGAACCCTAAAG
>CAYGQB010000120.1:0-8233 GCA_964351895.1 uncultured Caulobacterales bacterium | reverse complement strand
GCCCGGCTCTCGCCTGAGGTGGCCGACCAGGCCCGACCGCGCCCCGCACCGCGCCCCGCACTGGGAGCCGGCGCACGTCCTGGCTCGGGACCGTTGGCGATTGACGGAGTGCGCCACCTCATCGCGGTCGCCAGCGGCAAGGGCGGAGTTGGCAAGTCGACGGTGGCGGCCAACCTGGCGTGCGGCTTGGCGCAGATGGGGCTCAAGGTCGGGTTATTGGACGCCGACGTCTACGGGCCTTCGGCTCCGCTGATGATGGGCTTGCAGGGGCGCGAACCCACGCTGCGCGAGGACAATAAGCTGGAGCCGCCCGTCGCACACGGCGTGAAGGTGATGTCGGTCGGGTTCTTGGTCGGGCCGGACGCGCCGCTGATCCTGCGCGGCCCGATTGTCACAACCCTGATCAATCAGATGCTGAAAGACGTGGCGTGGGCCCCGCTCGACGCTCTGGTGATCGATCTGCCGCCCGGCACCGGCGAGGCTCAGCTGACGCTCAGCCAGCGCGCGCCTCTCACGGGAGCGGTCATCGTCTCCACCCCGCAGGAGGTGGCCCTGGCGGACGTGCGTCGCGGCGTGGCCATGTTTGAAAGCACGCACGTTCCCGTGCTCGGCGTCGTGGAAACCATGTCGGCCATGACCGACCCGGCGACGGGAGCCACGTTCGCGCCATTTGGAGCCGGCGGCGCACAGCGCGCGGCGCGTGCGATGGGCGCGCCCTTTCTTGGCCCCTTGCCGCTTGACCCCGCCATCGCGGCGGCGAGCGACGCGGGACAGCCGCCAGCCGCCTGCGCGCCGCACACTCCGTCCGGGCGGCTCTTCCAAGCCCTGGCGCGTGACGTCTGGGCGCGCGTTGAAACCGTGCAAGCACGCCCGGCGCCGGTGATTGAGTTTGTCGGCGGCGGCGGCGACGAGGCCGGCGGCTAGCGCGCCGCGGCCGGTTTAACGGGCTCGCAACTCGCCTCGTGTATCACTGTCCTCTCACGACGCCGCACCAGACGGCGGGGCGGTTGGTGGAGAGAGCGGGTGGTGAGCGCACACGGCGAACTGTGGCCGATGGATCGCTTTGGGCGCGTCCTGAACGTTGGCGACCGGGATGTGATGACTCCGCTGGGACGACGCGTTGCACGCGCTCTCAGCGAAGCCTATCGCGCCCGACTGGGCGCGGCGCTTCACAGCGTCTACTTGACCGGCGCCGCCTCGCGCGGTCGCTCCGGCCCGATTGAAGCGGTTGGCGTGTTGCGCATGACGGCAAGTTGTGTCGGGCGCGGCTGGCTTGAGGAAGTGGCCGGCAGCGTGCGCGCCCGCTGGCCAGGCGCAGGACGCCCGGCGCTGCAACTCCTCGACTGGCGCCACGTGTTTCCAGATGACGAGACCTTCTCCCCAACCCGCTTTCGGCTTGGCGTCAATAGCGTGTGCCTGACCGGTCGCGACGTCACGCGCACCATCCCGCCGCAACGCCTCTCGGTGTCGGCGTCCAACGCCTGGATCGTGCACACCCGCGAACGCCTGGCAGAATCGCGCGCCCGCATCGACCTCGTCAGCAAAGACGAAGACATCAAGCGCGAAGCGTTTGAAGTTGGACGCTTTTTGCTCAGCGCCGGCTTTGCAATGGTGATGGCGCATGAGGGCGTCTACACCGAAGACGCTGATCTCCAGCGCGACTTCCTGATGCTCAATCATCCCGAGCGCGAGAACGAGATTTGGACGGCCTATGAGTTTGCCGTCGCGCCCAGCCCCTCAGCTGGCGAAGTGTTGCGCCTCTTGGACGGCTATGGGCGCTGGTTTGAAGCCGAATGTGACGGCTGGCTGGACCGCCACAACCCCCAACGCGCGGCCACGCTTCCCGCCTAGACCGCTTCCGTCTTTGACGGAATCAGTCGTCGGCTTCTTTTCGCTCACGGCGCGCCGGCTGGCGCCGGCAGCCTCCGCGGGGGCGGCCTAAACGGCCGACGGGCCTTGCCCGGGGGAGCGTTTTCGCCGAAGGCGAAAACGCTCTAAATCGGCGATCAGGCTGTCCCGGATTGTCGCGACGCCAGGTTGGCGGGCTTACAGCCCAGGCCGCGCCGCCGAAGCTGAGACCTTGCTGGCCGGCCCGGCGCAAAACGCCGCCTCGACCGCGCAGGCGCCGCCGCCCCGCTTTAGACAGTTTTCCAGCGCCCGTTCGCGCGCCAAGCTGGGGGTGCGCCGGACCGACCAGCCGAACGCGCCTGAGCGCGCCCGCGCCACGGCAAAACACTCTGAGAAGGTGGCTTGCGCGCGGCAGCCGCGCCCCAGAGCAGCACACTCTAGAAGCGCGCGCCGGCGGGCGGTTTCAGGATCGTCATAGGCGCGCGACCAGCCAAACGCCCCGTCCGCGCTCACCGCAAAAGCCGCCCAAGCAGGCGCCTGATCGCCTCCCTCGCACGATGGGTAGAGCGCATCTCGCCCTGCACGGTCGTCCGCGCTCAAGCCCAGCGTCCAAGCCCGCGCGCCGGCAACCCGGCTGGACGTGACCGCCCGCGCGCTGACGGTGCGATTGACCCGCAGGCCGCGCAGCGGGTCGCGGCAATCGATGACAATGTCATTGTCGGCCGACGCGTCGGTGTCGAGGTTGCGCTCTGGCGCGGAGTCGGGATGGTCAAGACCAATCGCATGGGCCAGCTCATGCACCACGACCGAGCCAAAATGCATGCAGCCGGGCCGCTCCGCATCGGCGCGCAGATAGAAGCACTGCGCCTGGTTGAAACGAATGTCGACCGCCGTGTAGGCCCCGCGAGAAGCCGTTAAGACCCGGCCTAACGGATCGCGCGGCTTGGGATCGAAACGATAGTAGGTGCGCGCGTCTGCGCCCACGGCCACCGCGTGCACCCCGGTGAATGAGGACGCCGGGTCGGCGAAGAAGTCGATTTCGGCGCCATGGCCGCGCCACGGCGTGTCTTGAGGTGCGCGCACAGGGGCAATGGTTCCGGTGACGTCAGTAAACTCGATGAGGGCGTGGCCCGCGCCCCACATGTCGGCGGCTTCGCGGATCTGCGCGCGCACGTCAGCGCAGCTCGGCTGGTCGACAAAATTCAAGGCCGTGCAGACGCTGGAGTCGATGGCGTATTCCAGGCCGCCGCCAAGCCCGCGCACCCCATCACGGACCAGGCTGCCGCCCTTGGCGTCCCAACGCGGCGCCATGATCAGATCTTGGCGCGGATCGCCCGTCGCATCGGGGCCGCGGTCCACCACAAACCCGTGGGCAGGCGTTGGCGCGCCGCACAATCCCGCGAGGGCCAGGACACCCAATAGGGCGCATGCGGCCTGCTGAATCACGGGTCGAATGACGGTCATGACGCGCTCCACATTCGCCTGAGAGGCGGATTGAACGCCGTCGATTCAACTTCTAGGCCATAAGATCTCGCGGGCGCCGGCCAAAGGTTAACAGAAGCCAGGCTTGTCTGGCGAACAGGCTGGCTCGGGGCTCGCCGCGTTCAAGAGCGCAATCTGCCAGGTGGCGACCCGCAGGTCGCCGTCCGCATCGGAGTTCAGATAGACCTCAACAAAGGGCGCGGCGCGCAAGGCCCGCATCGCCACCCAGAGCTGAGGACCGGGCGGCGGTTCGGCGTTGGCCTTCACGCAGTCGACCGGGAACCAGGCCCGATCCCCCACGCTCAAAGAGCCGCGAAACACCGTCACCACCTCGCCTTTGGCAAAACACGCCCCAAAGCGGGTGAACACGCCCGGCCCCTTGACCCGATCCAGCTCCACTTGGACATGATGTTCAGCGGTGCGGCGCGCCTCCTCGTAGGCGCCAGGCGGCAACACGGCGCCCGCCGCCCCCGCCATGGCTAAGACCACACACGCGCCAAGCGCAACGGCGCGCCAGACGCGCCCAGCAAGGGACATAAGGTGTGTCATCGGCGCCGCTCCAAGATGCGAATGCGATAGGCGTGGTCGTCGCCGGGCTGGGCGATTGATCCTTGGCTCCAAGTTTCAACCCAGTCGGCTTCATCCAAGGCCGTGAAATAGGCGTCGCCCTCAAGCTCCACCTCGACTTCGGTCAAGTAGGCGCGCGACGTGCGGGCAAGCGCAAGCTCATAGACGCCCGAGCCGCCGATCACCATCACCTCGCACAGCCCGTCCGCGCCCGGCCCGTCCGCCAGCGCGCGCGCCTGTGCCGCCGCAAGCAGGGCGTCGAAATCGTCCATGAAAACAACACCCTCATGGGCGCAGTCCCGTCTGCGTGTGAGAACAAACGACGTGCGCCCTGGCAGCGGGCGGCCCAGCGAGTCCCAGGTCTTGCGGCCCATCACAATCGGCTTGCCCAACGTGCGCGCCTTAAAGAACGCCATTTCGCTGGGCAACCGCCAAGGCAAATGGCCGTCCCGACCGATCACGCCATTGCGGCTGCGGGCCACAATCAGCGCCACAGGCACGTCCTCAACGGTTGTGGGCCGAATGGTTTGGGGTTGGTGAGCCTCAGCTGGTGTCCGCCTGGTGGTCATCGTGCACGCCCAAGTTCGCAAGATCGCCGCGCCGACGCAGCCTTACCCGCCATGACCGATCCCAGCTCCTCCCCCGGCGCCCCACTCCGGCCCGCGCCACCCTCACCGAGCAATCCGCCCAGCGATGCCGCCGTGTTGCCGCTGGAGCCGCCAAAGCCGCGGGCGACAGGGCGAGGGCGAGGGCTGCGCGCCCTTGCCTGGACGGGCCTGTACATCGCCTTGATTCCATTCATCAACTGGTCATTCACCTGGGCTCCAAACATCCAGCTGACCCCTGACATTGCGTTCAATCCGGTCACCGTGGTGACCGGGCTGGTTCTGGTCGTACGCGACTTTGTCCAGCGCGCGGTCGGCCACTGGGTCTTGGCGGCCATGCTGGTGGCGCTGGGCCTCACCTTCGCCACCTCGGGCGGCGCCTTGGCTCTGGCCAGCGGGGCCGCGTTTGCGATCTCAGAACTTGTCGATTGGATGGTCTACACCTTCACCAAGCGCCCGTTGCATCAGCGCATTTTCCTGTCCAGCCTGTTCGGCGCGCCCATTGACTCGGCCGTGTTTCTGTTCGGCGCGGAGCAAATCAGAGCCGGCTCTTTCACTTTCGCCAACATTGCGCCCAGCGTCTTTGGCAAGCTGCTGGCGGCGGCGGCCATCGCAGAGGTGGTGCGCCGCCACACTCGCGCTGAACGCGCCGGCGCGCAGCCTGCACGCGGCTAGTCGACGCGGGTCAGTCGCCAGGCCTCGCCGACATCAAGCGTTGCGGGACGCGCCTCGTCTTGTCCTAGGGATGCGGTCTCCAAATCAACGAGCATGGTGTGCGCATCAGGTGAGCTAACTCGGCCGTAAAGTGCGCGTCCCTTAAGCTCCCCGCTCACAAAACCGAAGATATCGAGCGCATCGCCGTTCAGCTTGTAGATGAGCGGGTAGAACTGCGGCGCGCGGTCGCGAGGCGCGATGGTCCAATCCAGCCCGCCCTCGCCGTCGAACACGAAGGTGTGCACCGCCCCGTCGCCAGGTTCGGCCGTCCAGCGCCCGCCGAGCTCGTCGAGCCCGTCCTCAGCCTGGGCGGCGGTGGCCAGCGCGCTAACGCTGACGCCGCCAAGCGCCAAGGCCGCAGCAAGCAAGGCGGTTGCGCGCCCCCTCAGTCTCGTCGATTGCCGCCTCATACAGCCACCTCCGCCTTGATCAGTGGGTGAGGATCATAGCCCTCAAAGGCAATGTCCTCGTAGGTAAAGTCCGCCAGGTCGCGCACGCGCCTGTTGAAGACAAGCTGCGGCAGTGGTCGCGGCGTGCGGGCCAGCTGAATGCGCGCCTGCTCGATGTGATTGTCGTAGAGGTGCGTGTCGCCAAAGGTGTGCACGAAAGCGCCCGGTTCCAGGTCGGTCACGGCGGCGACCATGTGGGTCAGAAGGGCGTAGCTGGCGATATTGAACGGCACGCCCAGGAAGACATCGGCCGAGCGCTGATAGAGCTGGCACGAGAGCCGCCCGTCCAAGACCGCAAACTGAAACAGGCAATGGCAGGGCGGCAAGGCCATGTCGGGCACGTCCGCAGGGTTCCAGGCCGAAACCATAAGCCGGCGGCTTTCTGGGTTGGTTTTGATCTGGGACACGACGTCGGCGATCTGGTCGATGACGCGTCCGTCCGGCGCCGCCCAGGAGCGCCACTGCTTGCCATAGACCGGCCCCAGGTCGCCGTCGGCGTCCGCCCACTCGTCCCAAATCCGCACCCCGTTGGCTTGCAGGTAGGCCACATTGGTGTCGCCGGCGAGGAACCATAGAAGCTCATGGACGATCGATTTCAGGTGCAGCTTCTTGGTGGTGACGAGCGGAAAGCCGTCGGCCAGTTCAAACCGCATTTGGCGCCCGAACACTGAGCGGCATCCAACGCCGGTGCGGTCGTTGCGCGCGGTTCCGTTCTCCAGAACATCGGCCATCAGATCGAGATATTGACGCACAGGCCCCGTCGCCTCTTGGTTCTTGCCGCCACCGGGTGTGGCGCGCATTTGGCATGGCCGCTGCAGTGACGTCGGCACGGACAGAAGTTTCCGTGTCAAGCCGCAACAGGCGTCAACCATGCTCCGTTCCGAATCGCTCTCCTTGCACTTTAATCGAATTGCACGTCGCTTCGTGACCGAGCGTTGTGGAAACGTGGCCGTGATCTTCGCCGTCGCGTGTCTGCCGCTGTTGGCGCTGATCGGCGTGGCGATTGACGCCAGCCGCTTCAACTCCGGCGCCCTGCGCATCAGCGCGGCGCTCGATTCAGCTGGATTGGCCGCTGCGCGCGCGCAATGGAACGCCGGCATGACCACGGCCAAGCTGCAAAAAATGGCGCAAGACTTCTTTGACGCGAACGTCATCGCCGCCGGCGCCAAGGTGTCGTGCGGCTCGATTGGCCTCAACCGCGACGTCGCCACCGGGCTGGTTTCGGTGTCGATCACCTGCAACCAGGAGACGATGTTTGGCGCGCTCGTCGGGGTGGAAAGCGCCCCGATCACCCGCGACGCTTCGGTCGTTTACAACCTCATCGACATCGACCTTGCCTTGATGCTCGACATCACCGGCTCGATGAGCGGCTCCAAAATCTCTGATCTGCGCGACGCAGCCACCTTGCTGGTTGACACGCTGATGGGGCCGAGCGGCCACGCCGGTGAAGTGCGCATCGCCCTGGCGCCGTACGCCGCCTCGGTGAACGTCGGCCCCTACTTCAAGAAGATCACCGGCGAAGACCGGGACATCGTGGTGAACCCGGCCACCGGCGCCACCATCACCCAGCCTACGTGCATTGCGGAGCGCACTGGTTCAAAGGCCTACAAGGCGGACGCCCCCAAGCTGACGTCGGCCACAACCTTGTTGCCCACGCTGGAAAGCGAAATGAGCGGCGCCACCACGGCCGACCGCGTAGCCTCCGCCAATGGCCGCTGCCCGTCCGCTGAGATCTTGCCGCTCACCAACAATGCCCAGCTTTTGCGCAACCGCATCAAGGCGCTTCCGGCCAGCGGCGCGACCGCCGGCCACCTGGGCACCGCCTTTGCCCGCTACCTTGTTGCGCCCGAATGGGGCGGCAAGGTCTGGCCCGCCGCCAGCACCGGCCTGCCATACAACGCCAATGGCACGATCAAGGCGGTGATCTTGATGACCGACGGCATCTACAACACCGACTATTCCGGCTCTGGCTCCTCGGCCAGCCAGGCGCTCAAGCACTGCGACGCAATCAAGGCGGACGGCGTGCTGGTCTATTCGGTCGCCTTCAAGGCGCCCGGCTCGTCCAAGACCCTGCTTGAGCAGTGCTCCAGCGGGCCTGGCTATTCGTTCGACACCTCGACCGGGTCTGAGCTTGCTGACGCCTATAAGAAGATCGCCGAACAGCTCATGGAACTGCGCCTGGCCTCTTAGGCGCGGGGGGGCGCAACAAGAACGCGATCACCGTCAGACGTTTAGCCTCAGGGTTGCGCATCTTGGCTGCGGGCCGGCTGCCGGCCGGCCGCGGGCCAACTGCGGGCCCGCGAACGAATCCCTGTGCGTCGGCGCATTCCCCGTTATGGTGCGTACAAAGCGCCAAAGGGGAACGCTCATGTCCAACACCTCTCGTCTTGCGGCGCCGCGCGCGCTGGTTCGGGCTGGTCTTAAAGCCGCGACCGGGGCCGCGCTCGCCATCAGCATCAGCGCCGCCGCCTTGGCCCAGATGAGCCCGCCCCCGCGCCTCACCATCGAGCGCCTTAACTCTGATCCCGCCCTGTCTGGCCCGCGCCCGCGCGGGCCAGACAGGGCGGG
>CAYGQB010000119.1:0-8400 GCA_964351895.1 uncultured Caulobacterales bacterium | reverse complement strand
GGACATGGGGTGCGGGGTGGGGGGCGCGCTCCTCGTGGCGGCCCATCACAATCGCGCGACCAGCCTCCTCGGGGTCGAGCAGAACGCCGAGCTGGCCGCTCTCGCGCGAGAGAATGTGGCGCACAACGGCGCGGCGGAACGTGTTGATGTGATGTGCGGTGACGCCCTAGAGGTGGCGCGCGCCCATCCTGACGCATTTGACCTGGTGTTTTTCAATCCGCCGTTTGAAGACGATCCGACCCGCGGTCGGGCACCGCGCGATCCCATCCGGCGCGCCGCCTTCATCGATGAGGACGCCAACCTCGCCGACTGGATCAGCGCCGCCCTGACAGCCTGTAAGACGGGCGGACGGGTCACACTCGTGCAGCGCGCTGATCGCCTCAGCGATATCTTGGTCGCCTTTGCCGGCCGCGCCGGGGCGGTGCACATCCTGCCGATCTTGCCGCGCGCGGGCGCGCCAGCCCGCCGGGTCCTGGTCTCAGCGCGCAAGGGCGCTCAGACGCCGCTCAGCTTGCTTGCCCCACTGGTGCTTCACCAGGATGAGAGCCTGACCGCCCAAGCAGACGCGGTGTTGCGCGGGGCGCCGCTCGCCTTGGAGGCGTAGGCGCTTGAGCTTCGCGCCGCCAGGCACCAGGTAGAAGGCATGAGTTCATCCTTACAATCGGCAATTCCGTTCGTTTCCGATCCAGCACCTGTGGTGCCAGTGGTGCGTCTGGAGGGCGTCATCGGGCGCGCTGGGCGGTTCTCGCGCGGTCTGAGCCTGGCTGGCGTTGCACCGACACTGGAACGCGCATTTGGCGTCAAGCGCGCGGTTGGCGTCGCGCTGGCGATCAACTCGCCGGGCGGTTCGCCGGTGCAGTCGCGCCTGATCCACGACCGCATCCGCGTTTTGGCCGAGGAGAAGGGCCGGCGTGTCTTCGTGTTCTGCGAGGATGTCGCCGCGTCGGGCGGTTACATGCTGGCGTGCGCGGGCGACGAGATCTACGCCGACCCATCGTCTCTTGTCGGCTCCATCGGCGTGGTGGGCGCCGGGTTCGGCTTGCATGAAGCCATCGCCAAGCTTGGGGTTGAGCGGCGCGTCTACACAGCCGGGCGCAACAAGGTGCGGCTGGACCCATTTCGTCCCGAAACAGATGACGACCGCGCCTTCGTGGCGAAGATCCAAAAGTCGATCCATGACGAGTTCATCGCCTTGGTCAAATCGCGGCGCGGGCCCAAGCTCAACAAGGCTGAAAGCCTCTTTGAAGGCGACGTATTCGTGGCGCGTGACGCGGTTGCCTCGGGGCTAATTGACGGCTTGGGGCACATGCGGGAGGTGATGCGCAGCCGCTATGGGCCGCGCGTGAGGCTCAAGCCGATCCGCCCACCGCGCGCCCCGCTTGGCGCCGGCCTTGTCGGCGCTGGCGTTGAAGCCCTCGCCGACGTGCTTGAAGACCGTCACCTGCGCGCGCGCCTCGGCCTTTAGGCCGCGGTTCGACGCACCCTATTCGAGGGCGTCCAGGCGCGCCATGAAGCGGGTAATGGCGACCGGAAACTCTGGATTGTCATCGAAATGCGAGTGGCCGGAGCCGGGCAGAGTGAACACCTCCACCTCATTGCCCTGGTCGGTCAGCTTCTGCGCCATCGCGCGCTGGCGTGCGGGTGGAAAGAGCTGGTCATTGCCAGGAATGACGACCATCACGGGACCTTCGAAACCGTTGAGCGACGCCACGGTGTCATAGGTCTCCAGCCCGTCCTGAATGTCATAACGCACAAACGGACCGGCCAGGCGTGGGGTGAAGGCCTTGGCTACCGATTGGGTGGAATCGAGCGTCGCCAGGAGACCGATGGCCTCGATGCGGTCGTCGCGTCCGGCCACCTGGCCGCAAACAAACCCGCCCAGCGAATGGCCCCAGGCAAACAGGGTGCGGCTCTCTGAAACCCCAATGCGCGGCAGGGTGTCGATCATGGATCCAATGGCCGCTTCCAGGGCGGCCACCTTGGGCTCGCCCTCACTGTCGCCATAGCCAGGGTAATCGAACGTCACCACGTCGGCGTAGGGGATCAGGTCGTCGATGTAGTTGACCGCGTCCTTTTTTCGGTTCGCGCCATTGCCCATGCACAACAGCGCAACCGGGCGCTTGAACGAGCCGGGAGCGGTGGATCGGGCGTGGGTGTAGGCGACCTTGCCAACTGGTGTCTCGGTGAAGCCGTGTGTGATGCGCACGTCAGGCGGCAGCGTGTCTTCATTGTCGACTTTCAGGCCCGCGATGGTGGTTGGCGGCGGCTCTGTCGCCGGCTTGTTGAAGACTTGCGCATCGGTGACCGCGACGGTGCAGCCGCCAGCCAAGAGGGCGATTGCGGCAACGCTGGGGATGAGGCCCATCTGGGCGCGTGCGTGGAGCATGGGGCACTCTCCTGAGACGTCTGGCTGTCAAGGCGATCTACCGTAAGCGTCAGACCCGCCGCCGTCACCTGTCGTGCTTGAGAAGCGAGCGTTTAGACGCGGTCGCCTTGCTTGCCAGCGTGTCGGGATGAGGCTACCTCGTCGCGCATGACAAGAACGCTCAAGCCGGCCGCGCCCGATCGCCCCCCCTCGTTTCAAGACATCATTTTGCGCCTTCACGCCTATTGGGCGGGGCACGGCTGCGCCATCTTGCAACCGTATGACGTGGAAGTGGGAGCCGGGACGCTGCATCCAGCCACGACGCTGCGCGCCCTCGGGTCGAAGCCCTGGCGGGCGGCGTACGTTCAGCCGTCGCGCCGGCCCGCTGACGGGCGCTATGGCGAAAACCCCAACCGGTTGCAGCACTACTACCAGTATCAGGTAATTTTGAAGCCCAACCCGGCCGACATTCAGGATCTCTACTTGGCGTCTTTGGATGCGATCGGCGTCGACCGCACCCTCCATGATGTGCGGTTTGTGGAAGACGATTGGGAGAACCCGACTGTGGGCGCGTGGGGTCTGGGCTGGGAGGTGTGGTGCGACGGGATGGAGGTCAGCCAGTTCACCTACTTTCAGCAAGTGGGCGGCCTGGACGTGGACCTTGTTTCGGGTGAGTTGACCTACGGCTTGGAGCGCCTGGCCATGTATGTCCAAGGCGTCGACAACGTGTTTGATTTGGATTTCAACGGCGCTGAAGGCGACCTGAAGAAGACCTACGGCGACGTCTTCCTAGAGAACGAACGCCAGTTTTCCGCCTTTAACTTTGAGCACGCCGACACCGACATGCTGGCGCGCTGGTTTGCAGACGCTGAACTCCAGTGCGCGGCCCTTCTGAAGCTTGAGCCGGCCTTGCCTCTGCCGGCCTTCGACTGGTGCCTGAAAGCCAGCCATATCTTTAATTTGCTGGACGCGCGCGGGGTCATTGCGCCCACCGAACGCCAAAGCTACATCGCCCGGGTGCGCGACTTGGCCAAGGGGTGCGCCAGCGCCTGGGTGGAGTGTGAGCGCGCGGTGGCCTAGCGCCGGTGGGAGACGTGACAGCCGGAGCGCGCAGCGCTAGGCGCGCACGTCTGCGTTCTGGTGGCGCAGCGATGCGCGCGTCATGTCCTCTAGAACCGAGACGTCGACGTCCATCAGCTTGGTAACATAGAGACACGACGCCCCGCGCTTGTGCTTGCCGAGCCGCTCCAAATCCGCATCAGCGCTCGGATAGCGGGTGTAGCCATAAAGGGCGAGGGCGGTCTTTCGCGGCGAGAATCCAATCAGCATGATGTCGCTGGTGCGTCCGCGCGACAGAGCGTAAGTCGTTGTCCCAAAACCAACAATACTGGGGCCCCACAACACCGGCTCAAACCCTGAGATGCGAGACATGAGTGCGCGCAGGGCGTGGGCGTCTTCGCGCCGGCGGCTGGGTTCAACGGCATTCAAGAACTCATCGACGCTTGCGTCGTTGGGAACGGTTTTTGCGGCGGCCATGGAAAGTCTCCTCCTAAGTTCATCGGTCTGGACACTCGCTGTCCGGGTAAGCCACAAGTGACGCCCACAACGCTCACCAAGCGCCGCGACGCGTGCGTTGGCGCCGTCGGGCTCGAATGAGGACGCTACGCCCATGATCGTACTCTACCAGAGCAAGCGCTCACGGTCTGATGCTGCGCGATGGCTGCTTGAAGAATTAGGGCTCGACTACGGCGTCGTTGACGTCGACATCGACGCGGGCGCCCACCGCACGCCGACCTATCTCGGCGTCAACCCGATGGGCAAGGTGCCTGCGATCCTCGACGGTGAAGTGCCCGTGTCAGAGATGGCGGCGATTACCATTTATCTGTGTGATCGCTACACTGAGAAGGTGTCGTTGGCGCCCGGAATCGACGACCCTCAGCGCGGCGCCTATCTGCGTTGGATTGTGTTCGCCTCGGGCGCGTTGGAGCCAGCCCTGATGCAGAAGCATCTGGGTTTTGAGACGGTGCGCTCCATGACCTCTTGGGGCGACTATGAACTGGTGAGCGAGGTGCTCAACGGGGCGGTGAGCGACGGACCATTCCTGCTTGGAGATCGCTTCACAGGCGCCGATGTGGCCTTGGGCGCAGGGATCAACTTCGGCCTGAACTTTGGTCTCCTGGAAGTAACACCGGCCCTCAGCGCATATCGAGAGCGGTTGGCGTCCCGCGCCGCCTTCCAGCGCGCCTTTGCGTGACGGCGCGGAGCCTGGACGAGTGGTTGGCGCTGCATGCGCAAACTCTGCGCGACGCCGGGGTTGCTGATCCCGTTGGCGAGATGCGCCGCTTGTCGCGTCAGCTGTTGAAGCTTGAACCGGGACTCGTTGGTGACCAGGCCTTAAGTGATCAAGATGTTGAGCGCCTCAGCGCGGCAACGGCCCAGCGCGCCGCGCGCCGTCCGATGTCCCACATTCTGGGCCGTCGGGCCTTTTGGAACGCCGAATTTGTAGTCACGCCAAACGTGCTTGATCCGCGTCCGGAAACCGAGGGGCTGGTTGAGACGGTCCTGGCGTGGGTCGGCGAAACGTCAGCGGTCATGCTCGACTTGGGGGTGGGGTCAGGCGCCATCCTGCTCAGCGTTCTCAGTGAGCGGCCAACCTGGCGCGGTCTGGGTATTGATCGTTCGTGTGCAGCCATTGACGTGGCGCGCGCCAATGCGCGTCGGCTCGGAGTTGCGGCGCAGGCGGACTTCCTGGTTGCCGACTGGTGCGCCGCCTTGGCGCAACCCGATCGGGGATTGTTCGATGTGATCGTATCCAATCCGCCTTACATTCCGAGTGCGGATATTTTGCACCTGGAGCCCGAGGTTGCCCACCACGAGCCGCGGCTTGCACTCGACGGAGGCCGGGATGGATTGGCGGCTTATCGGGTGATAGCTGATCAGGCTCTGCACCGATTGCGCCCAGGCGGACTGCTCGCGCTCGAAGTTGGCGTTGGCCAGGCGCACGAGGTGGCGCAGCTCATTGACGCTGCGACGCAGCGGCCTAACAGGGCGCTTCAGATTGAGGTGATCCAGGACGCGTCAGGGCGCGATCGGCTTGTCTGTGCGCGTCATTCCTCGACGCCTCTCGAGTAAGCGCTTGAAGATGAAGAAAAAAAGAGTGCTTGGAAAACGGCGTGGCGCAGGCTAGCGTTCTCCTACGCTAAGCGGGTTGGGAAATCGGCCTGGTCGTGTTTGCCCAAAGAGGTGCAGGCGCGTTTTGCGAAGCGGAGAAGTCAGCGATCAGGTGCACGGCCGCGTGAAATTCACGTGCGCGCCGGCCAACTCGCGACCTCATCGCGTAAGCTTTAGCTTTCTTTTTCAGTACTAGGGAATAACCGGAATGAAACGACAGCGCGGACGCGGTCGCAAAAACAATAATCAAACGAATCGTCATTTTGATTCGAACGGGCCGGACGTGAAGATCCGTGGCTCTGCTTCCCATATTTACGAAAAGTATCAGCAGCTGGCGCGCGATGCGACCTCGTCTGGCGACCGCGTAATGGCGGAAAATTACTTGCAGCACGCGGAGCACTATTTCCGCATCGTGCAGAGCGCGCCTAAGCCTGTTCAGTCGAGAGATTTTGCGCCCAATCAAGATCGGGACGGCGGCGCATCTGACGACACTGGCTCGAACGGGACGGATGCGGACAGCGACATCTCCGAGCGCGAAGCTGACGGCATGGAAGTCGTCCAGGTCGAGGGCACAGAAGACACAGGTGGAAATGGCGGCGAAGGCAATGACGAAGGGGGCCGTCGACCGCGCCGCACCCGGCGGCCGCGCAATGCGCCCAATCGTGAAACGCAGGCCGCCCAGGACGAACTTCAGCCGACGGACACCGACGGCCGAGATCCGGCGACGACGGTTTAGCGAAAGAGCAGGCGCCGGCGCGCGGTTCAACGCCGCCACCAGCGCGCCGAGCCGGTAGCCTGGCGAGGTGTGTGCGGTTGAGTACAGTCGGCCGCCTCCCACCGGCGACTATGAAGACCATGGCGACCACGGAGACTATGGCGACCGAGGTGCGCGCCTTGGCTTTAAGCCTCCCCCTTTCGCCGCCCTGATCAACTACTGATGCTCCATGTCTCCCGGCAAGCAGTCTGCCGGAGCGGTGATCCGGGGATAGGGCGCGTCCGCCGCCGGGTGCGACATGTCGACCGTGCCAGCCCGAACCCGCCTCAACCACACCTGGGGCCTCTTGTGTAACTCTTTTGCCACACCCATGTGAGCGAGATCACGGCCTCGTCGTCGTGCGCCATCTCTTGGGCGCGGCGGCTACCGGGCCACTCTCCGCTTCTCGCAAGGGGGACGCACATGGACTTTGAAACCTATTCGGAACGGGCGCGCCGCGTCATTCAGGCTGCGCAATCACTCGCCGTGTCGGGGCGTCATCAAACGCTCACGCCTGATCACCTGCTCAAAGCGCTGCTCGACGACAGTGATGGCTTGGCCCGCGATCTCATCAGTCGCGCAGGCGGACGTCCTGACGTGGCGCGCACCCGCGTTGACGCCGCCGTGTCTCGGCTGGCGCGCGTTGAGGGCTCTGGCGCTGGCGGGCTCTACATGGGGCCGGAAACGGCCAGCGCGCTGGAAGCTGCGCGCAAGGGCGCAGATGCGGCCAAGGACCAGTTTGTCACCGTTGAGCGTCTTCTTCTGGCGCTCTCGGCGCAGGACTCGACCGCGCAACATCTCAAAGAGGCGGGCGTTGAACCTGCGGCGCTTGAAGCGGCCGTGGCCGCCATGCGCGGCGGTCGGACCGCTGACTCTGCCAGCGCTGAAGACAACTATGAGGCGTTGGAGAAGTATGCGCGCGACCTGACCGAGAGTGCTCGGGCGGGCAAGCTCGATCCCGTCATCGGCCGGGACGAGGAGATTCGCCGCACCATGCAGGTGCTGTCACGGCGCACGAAGAACAACCCGGTTCTGATTGGTGAGCCCGGCGTCGGCAAGACCGCCATCGCTGAGGGGCTGGCGCTTCGGATTATCGACGGCGATGTGCCCGAAAGCCTGCGCAACAAACGGCTCTTGTCGCTCGACATGGGGGCTCTGATCGCAGGCGCGAAGTTTCGCGGCGAGTTCGAAGAGCGCCTGAAAGCCGTGCTGAGCGAGATCGAGAACGCCGCCGGCGGCATCGTCTTGTTCATTGACGAAATGCACACGCTGGTGGGGGCGGGCAAGGCGGACGGCGCCATGGACGCCTCCAACCTCCTCAAGCCTGCCCTGGCGCGCGGCGAACTGCACTGCATTGGGGCCACAACCCTGGATGAGTATCGCAAGCACGTTGAGAAGGACGCCGCCTTGGCGCGCCGGTTCCAGCCCATCATGGTCGAAGAGCCGAGCGTGGAAGACACGGTTTCAATTCTGCGCGGACTGAAGGCGAAGTACGAAGTCCACCATGGAGTGCGCATCGCTGACTCTGCGATTGTGGCGGCCGCGACGCTGTCGCATCGCTACATCTCTGACCGGTTCTTGCCCGACAAGGCGATCGATCTGATGGACGAGGCGGCCTCGCGGCTGCGCATGCAGATCGATTCTAAGCCCGAAGCTTTGGACGAGATTGATCGACGCGCCTTGCAGCTCAAGATCGAGCGTGAAGCGTTGCGCAAGGAAAGCGACGAGGCGTCCCAAGCGCGGCTCGCCAAGCTGGACACTGAAATCTCCGAGCTTGAAGCGCAGTCTCAAACGCTGACCCAGGCGTGGGAGGCGGACCGAACCAAGCTGGCGTCGGCCACGCGCGCTAAGGAAGAACTCGATCGCCTGCACGCTGAAATGGCCGATGCCGAGCGGCGCGGAGATCTGACGCGTGTTGCTGAGATTCGCTACGGCCAGATCCCGGAGTTAGAGGCCGCCATCGCGGCGGGCGACGGCGACGCCGAGGCGCTGGCTGGCGATGCGTCTGAAACCGTTGACGCGGAAGGGATTGCGTCGGTGGTGTCGCGCTGGACCGGCGTGCCGGTCGAGAAGATGATGGAGGGCGAGCGCGAAAAGCTCTTGTCGATGG
>CAYGQB010000118.1:0-8403 GCA_964351895.1 uncultured Caulobacterales bacterium | reverse complement strand
CGGATTCCACCAGTCTTCGGCCATGGCGGCGAACTTGGCGACTTCGTCGGGATCAACGGTGGCCGCGGTCAACTCGGGCGGCGGCTCGGCAAGGTGGGCCACAGACATCTCTTCCTTCTTGCGCGCGTCGGGCGTCGCCCGCGCGGGTGGGCGGGCGCGCGCTGCGCGTTGCGTCAAGGCGGCGCGCCCGCTAGACCCGGGCGCGCGCTGCTCGTGTTGAGCGCTCAGACCCTCATATGGGGCAGGGGCGGGCGCGCGTCGAGGAGAAGCCATGGCCCGTCTGGTCATGAAATTTGGCGGCACGTCGGTTGGCGACCCCGAGCGCATTGCGCGGGTGGCCCGTTTTGTCGCGCGCGAAGCAGACGCAGGCGCCCAGATCGCCGTCGTGGTGTCAGCCATGAGCGGCGAGACCGATCGCCTCATTGGCCTTGCCGAGGCGGCCTTGCCGCGCGCGGTATCGGCCGCGCCGGACGAGTATGACGTCGTGGTGTCGGCGGGCGAGCAGGTGACCTCGGGCCTTTTGGCCTTGGCGCTGCGCCGCATGGGGCGCAAGGCGCGCTCTTGGCAGGGCTGGCAGGCCGGGGTCGCCACCACGCCTGATCACGCCCGCGCGCGCATCACAACGGTGCCAGAAGCGCCGCTCGGCCCGGCGATTGACGCCGGCGAGATCGCCATTGTACCGGGGTTTCAAGGGCTGACGGCTGAAGAGCGCATCGCCACCCTGGGTCGGGGCGGCTCAGACACCAGCGCCGTCGCCTTGGCGGCCGGCTTGAACGCAGAGCGTTGCGATATTTACACCGATGTCGACGGCGTTTTCACCACCGATCCGCGGATCGAAAAACGCGCGCGCCGGATCGATGCAATATCGTATGAAGAGATGCTGGAGTTGGCGTCTCTGGGGGCCAAAGTCCTCCAGACCCGCTCGGTGGAGCTGGCGATGGCCAAGGGCGTGCGCCTGCGCGTTCTGTCGAGCCTGCGCGAGCCCGACGAGCCCAATCCGGGCACCCTGGTGTGCACAGAGGATGAGAGCATGGAAAAGCGCATCGTCAGCGGCATCGCCTACACCCGCGATGAGGCGCGGGTCACGCTTCTTGGGCTGCCGGATCTGCCGGGCGTGGTTGCGGGCGTGTTTGGGCCGCTCGCAGAGGCGGGCGTGAACGTCGACATGATCGTGCAGAACCCGTCGCGGGATGCGGCGGCGGCCAACTTGGCGTTCACAATCGGCCACGCCGACCTGGACCGGACCATGGAGGTGGTGCGCGCCATGCAGCCCAACGTCGGGTTTCTCGACGTGCAGGCCCAGCCCGATCTGGCCAAGGTCTCGGTGGTGGGCGTGGGAATGCGCAGCCATTCCGGCGTTGCCCACACCATGTTCGCCGCCCTGGCGGAGCGCGGCATCTCGATCCAGGCCATCTCCACATCTGAAATCAAGATCAGTGTTTTGATCGGCGTAGAGTATGTGGAGCTGGCCGTGCGCGCACTTCACGCCGCCTACGGCCTTGAGTCCGCCTAGCCGCGACAGGTTCTAAACCCGTGCCGCACACCACGCCTCCCGCGCGCACCATGATGCGCCAAGTGCGCGCCTTGATGGCGCGCCACGACGACGCCCAGGCGCGCCTGGACGGCTTTGTGCGCGTGGTCGCCTCGTCGCTCATCGCTGACGTGTGTTCGGTGTATCTGCGCCGGCCCAGCGGGGCCTTGGAGCTGTGCGCGACCCAGGGCTTGGCCGGCGACGCCGTGCACGCCACGCGTCTGCGCCCGGGCGAGGGCCTGGTGGGCGTGGTCGCGCGCGAGGCCCGGCCGCTCAATTTGCGCGACGCGCCGGCCCATCCGGGCTTTTCGTTTCGCTCCGAAACTGGCGAAGAGGGCGTGGTCTCGTTCCTCGGCGTGCCGATCCTGCGCGGCGGGCGGCTTCTGGGGGTTCTGACGATCCAGAACCGCACCCCGCGGCGCTATGACGAAGAAGAGGTGGAGGCGCTTCAAACGGCGGCCATGGTGCTGGCCGAGGTGGTGGTCGATCCGACGCTGGAGCGCGGGGCCGCGTTTGAAGAGCTGGAACTGCGCCCGGTGCGCCCTGAGCGCCTCAATGGGCGCCGGATCGCCGAAGGCTTGGCCATCGGTCCGGCCTTGGTGCACCAGATGCACGTTGCGCCCGACGACATCATCGCCGAGCGGCCTGAAGAAGAGGTGGAGCGCATTCAGGCCGCCGTGGCCGCCTTGCGCGCCAGCGTCGATGCGCTCTTGGAAACCCGCGTGGCGCCGCTCGACAGCCAGCCGCGCGAAGTGCTCGAAGCCTATCGCATGATCGCCCACGATCGCGGCTGGCTGTCGCGCCTGGTGGAGGCGGCGCGCTCGGGCCTGACCGCCGAAGCGGCCGTGGAGCGGGTGCGCAACGAGCACCGGGCGCGCATGATGCAGGCGCGTGATCCCTACTTGCGCGACCGGCTGCACGACCTGGAAGACCTGGCCAACCGGCTGATGCGTCACCTCGCCAATCCTGAGGAGGTGAACGGCGCCGTGACGCCCGGCCTGGCGAACGCAAAAGGGGCCGTGGTCTTCGCCCGCGTTGTGGGGCCGGCTGAGTTGCTGGAGTATGCAACGGCGGGTGTGGCCGGCGTGGTCCTAGAAGAAGGCGCGGCCGCAAGCCACGCCGCCATCGTCGCGCGGGCCATGAGCGTGCCGATGATCGGGCGCGTGTCGGGCGTGCTTGATCGGGTCGAGGACGGCGACACGGTGATCGTCGACGGTGGGCGGGCCGAGGTGCATCTGCGCCCGGCCGGCGACGTCCTGGACGCCTATCGCGACAAGATCGCCCTGCGCGGGCAGGCTGTTGAAGCGTTCCGCCAGATCAAGGACACGCCCGCCGTGACCACCGACGGGGCGCGCATCCATCTCTACCTCAACGCCGGCCTTCTGGTGGACCTGCCCCAGATCGCCGCCACCGGAGTTGAAGGGGTCGGTCTATTTCGCACCGAGTTCCAGTTCATGGTCGCCAACACGCTGCCCCGCCAGGGCGAGCAGACGGCCCTCTACGCCGCTGCGCTTGATGCGGCGGGCGGCTTGCCGGTGACGTTCCGGACCTTGGATTTGGGCGGCGACAAGCTCTTGACCTACGCTGAGCATGATCGCGAGGAAAACCCGGCCATGGGCTGGCGCGCCTTGCGCATGGCGCTCGATCGGCCGGGGCTGATGCGCTACCAGCTGCGCGCCCTGTTGACGGCGGCGGCGGGTCGCGAGCTGCGGGTGATGTTCCCGCTGGTGGCGACAACCGAAGAGTTTCGCACCGCCAAGGATCTCCTGATCTCTGAGCGCGACCGGCGCGCCCAGCGCGGCCACGCCGTGCCGACAACAATCCACGTCGGGGCCATGATTGAGACGCCGGCGCTCTTGTTCCAACTCGACGCGCTCTTGCCGCTGACCGATTTTGTCTCGGTTGGCCTGAATGATCTGCGCCAGTTCATGTTCGCCGCCGATCGCGGCAACCCGCGCCTGGCCGATCGCTATGACGTGCTGTCGCCGCCCATTTTGGCGGCGCTGGCGCGTATCCAAGAGGGGTGCGCGCGCCACGGCGTGCCGGCGTCGATCTGCGGCGAGGCGGCCGGGCGCCCGATTGAAGCGATGACGCTGATTGCCTTGGGCTTTGACGCCCTGTCGATGCCCGCGCCTGGCGTCGGACCGGTCAAGCGCATGATCTTGGGGCTTAATCGGGCTGAGGCGGCGGCCCGCATCGCGCCTCTGGCGACGAGCGCCGAGGCCAGCGTGCGGTCCCAGATCAAGGCCATCGCCAAGGAGATCGGCGCGCCGCTGGCCTAAGCCAGGGCGCGGCGTGACCAACACTTGGTCAGTCGATCCGATTATCGCGTCTTTTTGCGCTCCACACGTCCGATTTTGGGGCGATGGCTCTTGGAATTCTCTTCAGCCGACATATTTGCGAATCGATCTCAACTGGGAGGGACCCAATGCGTTTGTTGACTTCGACTTCTGTACTGGCTGCGGCTCTGGTTTTGGCGGCGTGCGCGAATGCGCCCATGACGTCTGACGAGGCTGAGGCCGACATGGATGCAGCCAAGACCGCTGCTGCGTCTGCGCCGGCCGCTGACGGCGGCCTGTGCACCGACTTTGGTCCGCAAACGCCGCGCGACATTTCTCGCGTTGCGGGCGCCAACCCGGTGATGTTTGAGATGGCGCCCGCCACCACCGGCATGAATCTGTGCAACATCCACACGCACACCAACGCCGAACACAAGGCGCCGGGCTTCAGCATCTTTGCCGGCTCGGGCGACTATGGCGGGTATCAGTGCAACGAGAGCGTTGATCTGACGCCGGCCGAACTGGTCGATCCGATGAACGGTGCAGGCGCCTTTGGCAAGGTCAAGCCGGGCGACACCATCGAAGTGCACTGGGTGCACACCTCGTGCGACATCACGCCGGGCGAAGGCCTGGGCTCGTGCCTGAGCGACACCTGCACCAGTCCGCTGTTGCGGGTGGAGGCGCAGAGCTTCTTGCTGGTCAATGACCCGGACGCTCTGGACTTCAATGACTTTGCCTACGCCGGCAACATGGTGGACGGGCTGCACCAGCCCAAGGCTCTGCCGACGGGCACCGGCGAGCCGGTGGTGTTCCGCGGTTCAACCACGGGCCCCAGCTACAATCAGCAGCAGTGCTCGCCGCTGAACGTCACCTGGAGCGTGCGTCCCAACTGCGCCCGTTTGAACATTGCCTCGCTGCACGAGTGGGCGGCGGCCGGCAATGTGTTCAACGAGAGCCAAAGCCATGGCGTGCGTCAGCTGGTGACCGCGCCGGAGCTTCTGTCTCCGATCGAGTAGGGACAAGCGCGTCTGGGTATCAGGCGCACCTGTCAGATTGGGCCGTCGGCGCGCTGCGCCGGCGGCCTTTTCGCGCGCGGTGTGGGCGGGCGTACATCGGGGGACGTCTCAGGAAGGTTCGGGAGGCTACAATTTTTCTTTGGGCGGACGTTTTGTTTCTGTTGACAAAAGGCGCCTTGAAATTTGGCGAGTCGCGCCATGGTGGCGTACCACATTTGGTATGAGCGATCGCAAGGACGCAGAAATGTCCGCCTCTGACCTGACACAGCTGGCTTCCGCGTCTGAGCGCGCGACGGGCAAGGGACACGACGGTGCGCCGCCTGACGCGCTGCGGACAGATGCGCCAGAAGCTGATGCGCCCGAAACCGATGCGCCTGAGTCCGATGTGCAGGAACGCGCGGCTTCGGACTCTGAAAGCCCCCAGTTTGAGAGCCCAGACTCTGAGAGCCCAGACTTTGAAATCCCCGAGTCTGCGCCCGCAGAGGCGGAGGCCGTCGAAGATGGCGCCCCACAGACTGATGTTTTAGAGGTTGAACCTTCCGAACTTGAGGCAAGTGCGGGCGAGCAGCCCGTTGACGCTGGCGGCGCGGACGCGGGCTTGAACGACATCTCCCCTGAGATCGTCAGTTCCGAACCGCAAGCTGAGCCTGAGCTGTCGCATGAGCCTGCTTCAGCCATCGAGTCTGAACCAGAACTTGAGCCCGCGCCGCAAGCCGAGCCGGTTGCTGAAGCAGCACCCCCAGAGCCAGCCCTCCAAGAGCCAGCACCCCCAGAGCCCAGCCCGCCAGAGCCCAGCTTTGAAACCGTCGGCATGGAACTGGCGGCGGCGCGCCTGGCGCGCGGGCTGACGCCCGAGGACATTGAAGCGGCGGTCCTGGTGAAGGCTGAGTATGTCGAGGCGATCGAGGCCGGCGATCATCGCCGCATGCCAGGCGGTCCCTATGGGGTTGGCTTTGTGCGCACCTATGCGCGTTACCTTGGCCTTGACGACGAGGCCATTGCGCGCCGTTACCGGGCCGAAACCGCGCCCAAGACCGACGCGCCGCGCCTGACGCCCAGCGATGAGCCGCCGACGCCGATTGAGCTGCCCTGGCGCGCCATCGCGGGCGCGGCCGGCGGCGTGATAGCGGTGGCGCTGGTGTGGTGGGGCGTGCAGCCGCGACAGTCAGACAGCGTCCAGATGGCGCCGCCGGTGCCTGAAACGCTGCGTGAATGGGCGCTTGAGCCGCCTGGCGTCGCCGATTTGGGCGACCTGGTGCGCGCTGACGGACCGACGATCACGCTGGTGGCCAAGGTCGACACGCGCATCACGGTGCGCGCCCCGGATGGCGACATCGTCTATGACGCGCCTCTGGCGCGCGGTCAGCTTTATGAAACCCCGATGTTTGAGGGCTTGACCGTGGCTGCGCCCAACGCCGGCGCGGTCGAGGCGCGCCGCGACGGCGAAGTGATCGGCCGGCTGGGCGCGTCCGGCGTACCGGCCTCGGCCTGGTCAATCGACGCCGCGCGCCTGGCCGCTCCTGCTCCCGTTCCAGCGGTCCCTGATACGAGGACCCCAGACACGAGGACCCCAGACACGAGGACGCCAGCGCCGTCGGTTTCTGTCACGCGGCCGACGCCCCGATCCACCGCGTCAGTCGAGGCGGCGCCGGTCACGGCCGTTGCAAATCCCAGTTCTGGCCCAATATCTGGCCCCCGCTCGGCGCCCGCCGCGACAGCCAATGCGGCTCCGGCCGCCACTCCGGCGCCCGACGCCTTGGCCTCCATCCTGTCGCCTGAAGCCGCCGAGGCCGCCGCCCGCGCGGCCGCCCAAGACGTGTTCACGCCGTCGGCCAACGCTCTGCCGGAATCGCGCATTCTGGGCCCGGCCCCTTCGCGGTTTGAAGATCTGCCGCCGATTGCGCCGGTGTCCACCACGCCGCCTGCAACGGCGGGTGATGTGACAGACGCGGCGCCAGACCGGGGCGCAGGCGTTGATCCTGCGCTGTTGGCGCTTGATCCCTTCGCCGCCCCGCGCGGCGGGCCCGCCTCTGGTCCGCCCAGCGAGTAGGCGCGGATCGGGGCTGGTTTCGGACTGGTGTCAGGGCCGTTGTTAGGGCCGGCGCGACCGAATTGCGCGCCATGGCGCCGCAAGGCGGTTTACACGCCGCCTCAGAAGGCCATCTTTCGTGCAACGCTGTGCCAGCGTGTTTGGAGGCTAAGCCATGTCCGACCGCGATGTGCGCGCGGTGCGCCCCTGGCGCATGATCGAGCGCCGCAAAAGCCGGGCGGTGCGCGTGGGCGACGTGATGGTGGGCGGCGACGCTCCGATCACCGTCCAGTCCATGACCAACACGCCGACCGACGACATTGACGCCACCAGCGCCCAGATCGCGGCGCTAGAGGAGGCGGGCGCCGACATCGTGCGCGTGTCGTGTCCTGACAAGGCGTCGACGGCCGCATTTGGGGCTCTGGTTGAGGCGGCCAAGGTTCCGCTCGTCGCCGACATTCATTTTCACTACAAGCGCGCCCTAGAGGCGGCTGACGCCGGCGCGGCGTGCCTGCGCATCAATCCTGGCAACATTGGCGGCAATGACCGGGTGGCCGAAGTGGTGGCGGCGGCCAAGGCCAACGGCTGCGCCATCCGCATCGGCGTCAACGCCGGCTCTCTGGAGCGTCATTTGCTGGAGCGCTTTGGCGAACCGTGCCCCGAGGCCCTGGTGGAAAGCGCGCTCGAACACGCCCGCATCTTGGAAGACCACGGCTTTGACGCCTACAAAATCTCGGTCAAGGCGTCGGACGTTTTTCTGACCGTCGCCGCCTATCAGCAGCTGGCCGAAGCCACCGACGCGCCCTTGCATCTGGGCGTCACCGAGGCCGGCGGACTGCGCTCAGGCACGGTGAAATCGGCGGTCGGCATGGGCGGTTTGTTGTGGGCGGGCATTGGCGACACCATCCGCGTGTCCCTGTCGGCTGACCCGGTGGAAGAGATCAAGGTCGGCTTCGACATCCTGAAGTCTCTGGGCCTGCGCACCCGCGGGGTGAACATCATCTCGTGCCCGTCGTGCGCGCGCCAAGGCTTTGAGGTGATCAAGACGGTTGAAGTCTTAGAGCAGCGCCTGGCCCACATCGCTGAACCCATCAGCCTGTCAATCATCGGCTGCGTGGTGAACGGACCGGGCGAAGCGCTCTTGACCGATCTGGGCTTTACCGGCGGCGGGGCGGGGTCGGGCATGATGTATGTCAACGGGGCCCAGGCGGCCAAGCTCGCCAACGCCGACATGATCGAGCACATCGTCGACGCCGTGGAGGCGCGGGCCGCAGAGATGCGCGCCGCGCGCGAACGCTCTGACCCAGTGGCGCAACCCGCCGAGACCGCGCCATGAGCGCACCATGACCGCGCTCACACTCTATGGGCTGAAGTCCTGCGACACCTGCAAAAAGGCGCTCAAGGCGCTGGCGGCGGCGGGCCGTGAGGTGACGTTCGTGGACGTGCGGGATGAGGCCGATTTGCCGGCCCGTGTCCCGGTGTGGCTAACGGCGGTGGGGCCCAAGGTGCTCGTGAACCGCGCCTCGACCACCTGGCGCGGCCTTGATG
>CAYGQB010000117.1:0-8512 GCA_964351895.1 uncultured Caulobacterales bacterium | reverse complement strand
CGCAATGGGCCGGGGGGCAGACGTAATGTGCGGGGGGCCAGACGCGAGGCGGGCGGGGGAGGTGTCATGACGTTTCCTTCCGATGCCCCAAAATCGCAACGTCCAGGTCACGAGACGCGGCCGGCGACAAGGGGGCGTGCGGGCCCAAGCGCCATCACGGCGCTCAGGCCGTTTTGAGCGACCGCGCGAAGCGGTCTGGCCGTCTTATGCGGCCTAGAACGAACAGTATGACACAAAAACCGCCGCCCGCGCCCAACGCCGGTCGCGACGGGGCCTGACTTGGTCGCACCGCGCCCCGGCTCAGCCGCGCGCTACCGCCTCGGCGAGCCAGTGATCGACATCGTCGGCCATGCGCGGCTCGCCAAGCGCCAAAAGGCGGTCGCGCGCAGCTTCCAGGTCGGCGCGCGCCTGGGCGCGCTGCGGGGTGTGCGCCAGGGCCCGGGCCTGGCGCGCGTGTGCGGCGATCAGGTGAGGCGCTGAATCGACCGCCACCAGGCGGCGCTCGGCCTCCAGCGCCTGGGTTAGAGCCTCGCCCGGTTCTCCGCGCGACAAGGCCACGTCAGACAAGGTGAGCAGGGCTTCCCCGGCGCCGCGTAGGTCCCCAGTGGCGTCGGCGTCGCTCAAGGCGGCGTGGGCTTCTTCTTCGGCCCGGTCCAAATCGCCGGCTTGAAACGCGGCGTGGGCGGGCGTGAGCGTGGGCGGCAGGGGTGTGTGCGGCGCCGTGTCGAGCGGCGTGTCCGGCGCTGAGACGCGTGGTTGGCTCATGAGGCGCGCAAAGCGCAGGACGAGGCCGATCACCAAGCCGACGCCCCCCGCGGCGGCGGCCGCAACCAGAGGCGTTGGCGCCTGCGCAGCCCAGGCGGCGGCGGGAGCGAGGACAGACATCAGATCAGCGCTCATGAGCGCGTCACCTGACGGGCTGTTCTCGGTCGGTGTGGCTTGGGCGCGTCGCCGGTCATCCGCGTACACTTCTCATGCGTGTGTGGGCGCCCCCCAGAAAGGCGGCGCTGAGACTGAAACGAGCAGATCACAGCCGCCGCACGGGCCAGGCGCTCGGGCCAGGCGCTCGGGCAACGGCGTTGAAGGCCGCACTGTGACCGGCGCGCCGGTCAAAGCAAAGCGAAGATTAAAAATTAAGACTCTCTTAACGAATCGCTCAATGGTGCCCTGAGATCGTCACAATGTGGACCTTGATGTTTCTCATTTGTTCACCAAGTTGAACATTGGCGATTCGGCTGGAGGCGAACATGGCTGCGAAGAAAAAGCGTAAGCTGCTTAAAGGATCGAGCGACCTCCTGCTGGGACGCAGCGTCGGAGAATCAGAATCTGCGACGCGAATCGGCTTCACGGACCCGGGCGCGCCGTCGGACGCGACCGAGCCGGGCCAGCCGGTCACATTGAGCGGCGACAATCACGTCGTAACAGTGGCGCCCACCGGCGCCGGTAAGGGGCGCGGCGCGATTATCCCCAACTTGCTGCGCTATGAAGGTCCGGTAATCGTGGTCGATCCCAAGGGCGAGAACTGCCACGTGACAGCGCGGGCGCGCCGCGAGATGGGCCAGAAGGTGCACATCATCGATCCCTTCGGCGTCTACAGTGAAGAGACCGATCAGCTCAATCCGCTGGATGTGCTCATGCGACCGGGCATCGAGCTGGAGAGCGAGAGCCAAGCTTCGGCCACCATGCTGGCGGGCGGCGGCGGATCGCACAAGGAGCCCTTCTGGGACATTTGGGGGCGGTCATTGCTCGCGGGCGTGATCGCTTACGTGGCCCAGAAGGAGCCTGCAGAACAACGCCATTTCGGCCGCGTTCGCGAGCTTCTGAAGAACGACGACGTGGTCTATAACTTGGCCAAGGCGATGGACGGCGCGCCGGATCTGGACGGCATCGCGCGCACGGAAATCGCGTCCTTCCTGCAGCTGGTCGAGCAAACGCGGTCAGGGGTGCTGGCGACGGCGCAGAGCTATACCGAGGTCGTCAATTCGGCCCCGGCGCGGCGCACCTTGACGCGCACCACGATTGATCTGGACGCGGTCGCCGCGGGCGAGCCGATGACGATCTATCTGATCGTGCCGCCCGACAAGTTGAGTTCGCACGGTCCGCTGTTGCGATTGTGGATTGGCAGCCTGATGAAGACGGTGATGAACCGGCGCACGCGCCCGGAGCACGACACCTTGTTCATCATCGACGAGTGCGGCCAGCTGGGCGCGCTTGATCAGCTTCGGGTCGCGATGACGCTGTTGCGCGGCTATGGCTTGCGGGTCTGGGCGTTCTTCCAAGACCTGTCGCAGCTGCGGCGGCTCTATCCTGACGATTGGCAAACGATCATCAACAATGCGGGCGTGTTCCAGTCCTTCGGCATCACCAACCATGTGATGGCGACCGAAACCGCCGCCTTGGTGGGCGACTTTGACGCCTTCACGTTGCGGGCCTTGCCCAGCGACCGGCAGGTGATCACCCGGGCGCGTGAGCGCTCTCAGATCTGCGGCTTGCCGGACTATCTGAGGGATCGGGAGTTTGAGGGACGCTACGATCCCAACCCGATGTTCGCCACGCGCGACAAGCCTTCGCCGAGCGCAAGCGCCAAGTAGGCGCGCGGCGATGACCCAGTACAGGGCGGCGACGCATCAGCGAGATGCGTCGCCGCACAACCTGTTTTTGCCCCGACCTGCATTGCCCCGACCAGCATAGGTCTTGGCGCTTGTGAGCAGTGCGGCGCGCAGATCAGAAGTTGCCCGACAGGCGCAGATAGACCAGCGGACCGTCGGTCTGCTTTTGCACTTCCACCCGATCCACCACACCGCTTGCGCGGTCGCCGACAAAGAACGTCCGCGTGCGGGTGCGCTCAGGGCTTAGCGTCTGGTCGACGCCCAGGCGAATAGTGATCGGATTGAGCGCCGTTGTTTCCACCCAGACGTCAAAATCGCCGGGCCCAAACTCAAAGAGCTGTTCTTCGCCGCGGCGGAAAATGCTGACCGGGCCGCCTTGGAAATAGTCCCAGCCCCAGCTCATGTTGCGGGCGGGCAAGTCCTGGCGGAACTCAAAATAGAACTCCCACTCGCGATAGTCGGTGAAGCTGCGATCCAGCCCGGTGGTCGGATCCGTGACGCTGGAATCGGCCACGAAGCCGTTCGCGTCCAAGGTGGCGTCAGCGATCCCCAGGGCGTCCAGCGGCGCGGTCAGCTCATACCGAAAGCCGGCGCGCGTTCCTTCGCCAATGTTCCCCGGTCCGTCGCCGGTGAGCAGGGGGACGGTGTCGGCCACCTCTTCAACGGTGTCGTAGAACGCCTCCAATGTTAACACCAGCTCATCGGTGAAACGGCGTTCCCACTCGGCGGCGAGCTGCCAGCTTTGCTCCGGCTCAAGATCGGGATTGCCCAGGTTGACTTGGTCGTCGTTGAGCTGAACGGAGCTGGCGAACTCGCCAAAGTCGAGCTGTGAGACGTCGCGCGTGATTGAGGCGCGCAGCTGATCGCCATTGTCGCGCGACCAGGTGGCGGCGAACGAGGGCTTGGGATAGGTGAACTCGCGCTCTTGGCTGGCGTCTCCCGACTGGGTGATGCGAGACGCCTCAAACGTGAAGCCGGCGTCCAGAGACAGTCGCTTTGACACCTCCCAGACGTCGTTGATGAACACCTCGCCGCGGGTTTCCTCCACCAGCGTATTGGCCACAGGCACGTTGAGCGGGCGGCGTCCGGCGGCGTCTTCGACCTCAATGTCGAGCGCGGTCTCTCGGCTGTTGGCGACCAGTTCGCCGCCAAATTCGAGGGTGTGGCTTCCCAGCGGCTTCGAAACCACGGCTCGGACGATCTGTTCCAGCTGATCGACGGTTGAGGTCAGGGCGGTGCGCGAAATGTCGCCATTGGCGCTGAGCGTGGTGAAGTCCTGGGCATAGGTCCAGCCCACGCCCTCGGTCAGGCCGATCAGCTTCAGCGAGGCGTCGTTGGCGAAGGTGCGTTCCCAGTCGCCGCCGACTTCAAATCCGCCCGCGTTGCGTTCGCTCTGCGCGGAGGTGTCGACCCTCAGAATGTCGCCGGCCGCATCGCGCACCGGGCGTTCGCCGTCCGCGTTCCATTTCCAGCCCCAGATGCGGGCGTTGAGGTTGGCGACCCAGTTGCCACCCGGGTTCAGGGTGGCCTCAAGCGACGGCTGGGCTTCGCGGAAATAGCGCTGGTCTTCAACGACGCGGTCTTCTAGTAGGGCCCCGGCGCCGTCGCGCAGAGTTTCTTCGCGGCGCTGGCGCGGCGTCCAGCTGTTGATCTCAAGGTTTAGGGTGCCGGAAAGAGCGGCGCGCGTGAACGGCACGATCAGCTCAGCATAGCCAGACATGCGCCCGCCGCCATGGTGGCGCGCGACCGCCGTCCAGGTGAGTTCCTCATTGCCTTCGCCCTCTTTGCGAATGACGTTTGCAATCACCGACTGGCCGCGCACGTCCAGGCCTGCAGCGTTGCCGCGGATCACGTCGATGCGCTCCACGGAGCTGGCGGAAATCCGGCCCAGGACATTGCCAATGCCGTTCTTTGTCGAGGGGCGTTCGCCGTCGATCAGAACATTGCCAGCGTTGCCGCCAAAGCCGCGACGGTCATCGCCGACGTCGACCGAAAAGCCGGGCAGGCGGCCCACCATGTCCCAGGCGTTGATCGGGTTGAAGCGTTCAAAGAAGGTCGCGTCATAGCTGGTGACGCCGTCGTCACCCACGTGCACGCCGGCCCCGGCGCCTTGGTGGGCTTCGCCGGTTTCGTCGGCGTCTTGCGCCGCGCCGGGGGTAGCGTCTGGGATTGCGTCTGGGCCAGAGTCCGGCCCTGAGCTTGGCGCCGCGTGCGCAGGGCCCGGCAGGCCCAGCCCCAGCGCCCAAATGGCCGCCAGCGCGGCGGCGCTGGCTGTCACGCACAGGGCCTGCCGCGGCCTGGCGCGCGGCTCTCGTCGTAGATTGAGCATGGCCCTCTGTCTCCCCGGTGCACGACGGCACTTGATGATGCCTTCTACGTGCTGTTCGCGACGCGCACCCTGGCCGAGCCCGGATTACACCAAGCAGGCGTTCGAATGACGAAGTTGACACTTCGATCACGAAACCGTGAGCGCGCACCCCACACGAGGCTTGAGCCATTTGGGCGGGCGTGGTCTCGTCTCACCGCAAGGCGGCCGCAGCGTCGCACCGGGGGAGGGAATTGGCGCATGTCTTGGCTCTTAAGCGTGTGGGGCCTGGGCGCCCTGGTCACCGTTTCAACGGCGACGCCGGTCTTTCTCCAAATGCGCCATCATCCACGCGGCCTGCACATTCTGTTCTTTGCCGAGATGTGGGAGCGCTTCTCCTACTATGGGATGCGGGCGCTCCTGATCCTTTATCTGACACAGCACTTCCTGTTTCAGGACGGCTTGGCGAGCGCCCAGTACGGGGCCTACACGTCGCTTGTGTATCTGATGCCGCTGGTGGGCGGCCTCGTGGCCGATCGCTACCTGGGGACGCGCAAGGCGACGGCGTTTGGCGCGCTGTTGCTGGTCGCGGGGCACCTGGCCATGGCCATCGAGGGCGAGCCCGCGCGCGACACGCTGATCTATGAGGGCCAGCGGTACGAGCTGATCGCATCGGGGCGCGGCGACCAGCGCGACGTGGCGGTTCTGGTGGGCGAAACCACGTATCGTCTGGCCGCTGGCGAGGGTGGACAGGTCAGCTTTGAGGGCTTGGCGCCTGGCGGCGCGTTGCCGCCGCAAATCGCACCCGACGACTTCACGGTCGAAACCACGCCGGTGGCGCCGATCTATGAGGCCATCTTCTTCCTGGCCTTGTCGTTCATCGTCATGGGGGTCGGCTTTTTAAAGGCCAACATCTCAACCATGGTCGGCCAGCTCTACCCCGACGGCGATCCTCGACGAGACGCCGGCTTCACGCTCTACTATTTCGGCATCAATCTGGGCGGCTTCTGGGCGGCGCTCTTGTGCGGCTATCTGGGCGTGACGGTCGGCTGGTGGGCCGGGTTTGGCCTGGCGGGCGTTGGCATGGCGCTGGGCTGGATTGTCTTTGTGCGCGGCCGGTTCCTGTTTTTCTTGCCCGGCCCGAACCAGCTTCCAGACACCTTAGGCCGCCCGCCCGAACCTGCGGTCTTAGCGGAGAAGGTCGCCGGGCCGATTAGCCGCGAAAACCTGATCTATCTCCTCGGCCTCTTGGGCGTGCCGTTGACGTGGCTCTTGTTTCGCGTGGACGGCATGGCGCGCCGGGCCATTCAAACCTCGCTTGAGGCGGTTCCAGATGGGGCCAGCGTGCCGACGCTGCTCAGCGTGGCGGATTTTTTCTCCGTCGTGGGGGCGGGGCTTTTGATCGCCTCGGTGGCCGTCATCGGCTACCTGGCCGTGTTCATGGCGCGCCACTGCACCCGGATCGAAACCGAGCGCATGGTGCTGGTCTTGATCCTGATCGCTGCTTCGGTGGTGTTCTGGACCCTGTTTGAGCAGGCAGGCAGCTCGCTCAATCAGTTTGCCGAGCGCAACACCGACCTCACCGTGGGCGGCTTCACCGTCACCTCTGCGCAAACCCAGTCGTTCAACGGCTTCTTCATCTTGATCTTCGCGCCGATCTTCGCGGCACTGTGGACGTGGCTGGGGCAAATCGGGCGCGATCCCAGCCCCGCAGTGAAGTTCGCCTTGGCCCTGGTGCAGGTCGGGGCGGGGTTTCTCCTCCTGGTGTGGGGCGCCAACTTTGCCGACGACCAGTTCCGGGTGCCGGTGATTTTCCTCGCCGGGGCCTACATGCTCCACACCGGCGGTGAGATGTTCTTGTCGCCGATCGGGCTTTCGATGGTGACCCGCCTGTCGGTCACGCGTGTTGTCGCCACCATGATGGCGGTGTGGTTCTTGTCGCTGGCGTGGGCCCAATGGCTGGGCGCCCTGGTGGCGCGCATGACCGCCAGCGAGACGGTCGGCGGGCGCGTGCTGGACCCGTCTGCGTCTTTGGCGACCTATGTCGGCGTCTTCAAAACCATTGGCGTGTGGGCGATCGGGATCGGCCTGGCGCTTGGCCTGGCGAGCGTGTTCCTCAATCGCTTGGCGCACGAGGACAAGGCGGCGGGCGCGGCGGGACGCGACGGCGCCAAAGTCGCGGGCGGCCCGCCGGACGCGGCCTAGCGGACGCCGTGAGATCGGGCCCTTGACGTGTGGCGCGATCACGGCCAGGAACCGCAGCCATCGGGCATGCGACAATCTGACGGTGCTTTGGCGCTTATCGCCGGGACGCAGCACTCTATATTCGCGCCTTCAATCCTAAAGTCGCAGCGACCTGCGTGTCGCGCGGCGTTTGCAACGCGACGAGGACTTCATGCGGGCGGCACTGGCGATCTTTTGGACGCTTCTCATGGCGGGGCCGGCGCTGGCTGACCGGCCAGTGGATCGTCAACTCGGGTTTCAGGCGGCGGCGACGCCGATCATGGAGGACGTGCATCGCTTCCACGATCAGCTCCTGATCATCATCGCGGCGATCAGCTTCTTTGTCTTGTGTCTCTTGGTCTACGTGGTGTTTCGCTACAACAAGAGCGCCAATCGGACGCCCTCCACCTTCACCCACAACACGCTGGTGGAGATCGTTTGGACCGGCGTGCCGGTGCTGATCTTGCTCTTCATCGCCGTGCCGTCCTTCAAGCTTCTGTACAAGCAGGACGTGCTGCCGCCGATCGACGTGACGATCAAGGCGGTGGGGTATCAGTGGTACTGGGGCTACGAGTATCCCGACAGCGGCGGATTTGATTTTTCCAGCTACATGCTCGCGCGCGAGGACATCACTGATCCGCGCGACTATCTGTTGGCGGTTGACGCCCCGATGGTGGCGCCGGCGGGCAAGAACGTGCGCGTTCTCGTAACCGCGGCTGACGTGATCCATGCCTGGACCATCCCGGCTTTCGGCGTGAAGATGGACGGCATTCCCGGTCGCACTAACGAGACGTGGTTTCGCGTCGACGAGCCCGGCACCTACTATGGCCAGTGCTCGGAACTGTGCGGCAAGGACCACGCCTACATGCCGATCCAGGTTGAGATCGTGAGCGAACAGACGTTCGCACAGTGGTCGCAGGCCATGTCGGATGGCGACGACACCGGCGCAGCGCGCGTCCTTGCGTCGTACAAGTCACAACGAGCCGGCGCTGTGGCGCTGGCGTCGGCAGAATAGGGGGCCGCGCGATGGCGACCGACACCGCAACCATGGACGCGCACGCAGCCGCGCACGACGACCACAAGCCCAGCGTCTACAATCCCAAGCGCTGGCTCTATTCGACGAACCACAAGGACATCGGCACGATGTACCTGGTGTTCGCCGTGTTCGCGGGCCTCATCGGCGGCGCCATGTCGTGGATGATCCGCATGGAGCTGGCCGCGCCGGAGATCGGCTTTTTGACGGCCTTTACCGGCGGCGACATCGAGGCGGCCAAGCACTTCTACAATGTGCTGATCACCTATCACGGCCTGATCATGATCTTCTTCATGGTCATGCCGGCGATGATCGGCGGCTTCGGCAACTGGTTCGTGCCGC
>CAYGQB010000116.1:2580-8521 GCA_964351895.1 uncultured Caulobacterales bacterium | reverse complement strand
TGCCCTCGGCGCGCAAGATCGCTGACGAGATCGCCATGATCTATCAGGGCAAGTTCATCTGGCGCGGGCCGGCCGGCGACGTCGACACCAGCGGCAACGCCTACGTCGATCAGTTCGTCAACGGACGCGCCGACGGCCCGATCCAAGTCGACGCGCGCAAGTCCTAGACAATTAGGCGTTGGGCGCGGCGACGCCCGCGGCGTGCGCCCGTGCGGCGGTCGACTTCACCGCGCCGGTCAAGATCATCCCCGCCAGCATGGCCAGCACCACTGAACCGCCGAACACATAGATCGCGGGATGGTCGAACACAGTCGCCATGCCGGACGCCTTCACGGCGACCACGGTCACGGCCAAGATAAAGACGTCGGCCATCGACCACTTGCCCAGTGTTTCAACGAAATGCAGTACCCGCGCCTGGGCTTCGGCGCTGCGGTCTCCTAGTGCGGCCAACACAGACAGGGCGGCCAGCTTGAGGCTGGGAAAGACAATCGAAAAAAGCGCCACCACGGCCGACAGCACCAGCTTGTCTTCATCGTAGAGCGTCTCAACCACTCCGATGAGAGACATGGTGTCCTTGAACACGAAGAAGCTTTGGAACGTGAACAGCGGCGCGGTGAGCCCGACCGCGAAAAGGCCGGCGGCCAAGGTGATCATCAGGGCGGAAAGCGGTCGCTGCATACACTCAAGGTCCACCAGGCACAGACAAGCCTCACCGCCTAAAGGATCAGGCGCGCGCAATTGAGGCAAGGCGCATTGGCTGTTGGCCGATGATAGCCTGACGCAAAGACGGCGTAAGATTCGCGCCACTGAGACACCCAAGGAACCTGCCCCATGGCCGCTGCGACCACCGCCTTTGTTTGCCAGACCTGCGGCTCGGCGCAGTCGAAGTGGGCGGGCCAGTGCGCCGGGTGCGGGGCGTGGAACACGCTGGTGGAGGAAACTCAATCGGCGCCCGTTAACGCGCCCAAGAAATCAGGGGCGGGGCGGCGCGGGCGCGGGGTTGAGTTCGTCGACCTGAATTCTCCCAGCGCGCCTCAGCCGCGGCTCTTGACCGGCGTGGCGGAGTTTGACCGCGTCCTGGGCGGCGGCGTGGCGCCGGCGGCGGCGGTGCTGGTGGGCGGTGATCCGGGCATCGGCAAGTCGACGCTCTTGTTGCAAGCGGCCGCCAAGATGGCGCTGTCGGGCGCGCAGGTCGCCTATCTGACCGGCGAAGAATCCGTTGAGCAGGTGCGCGGGCGCGCGCGCCGCCTCAACTTGGCCCACGCCGACGTGCAGCTGGCCGCCGAAACAGGTCTCGGGCCAATCCTTGATGGGCTGCGCAGCCTCAAGCCTCAGGTGGCGATCCTCGATTCCATCCAAACCTTGTGGTCAGACGCCCTGCCCGCCGCCCCGGGTTCGGTCGCTCAGGTGCGCGCCTGCGCCCAGGAGCTGGTGCGGTTTGCCAAGTCGCGCGGCGTGGCTGTCATCTTGGTCGGCCACGTCACCAAGGATGGCCAAATCGCCGGGCCGCGCGTGGTCGAACACCTGGTCGACGCCGTGCTCTACTTTGAGGGCGATCGCGCGCACCAGTATCGGATCCTGCGCGGGGTCAAGAACCGCTTTGGCCCAACCGACGAAATCGGCGTGTTTGAGATGGCCGAAAGCGGCCTGGCGGAGGTCTCCAATCCGTCGGCCCTGTTTCTCAGCGCGCGCGACAATGACACCCCGGGGGCGGTGGTGTTTGCGGGCCTAGAGGGCAGCCGGCCCATGCTGGTGGAAATCGAGGCCCTGGTGGCGCCATCAGCGTTTGGCACGCCGCGCCGCGCGGTCGTCGGCTGGGATTCGGGTCGCTTGGCGATGGTGCTTGCTGTGCTGGAAGCGCGCTGCGGCCTTTCTTTTGCAGGGCGCGACGTGTACTTGAATATAGCCGGCGGACTTAAGATTAGCGAGCCGGCTGCGGACTTAGCAGTCGCTGCGGCCCTGGTGTCGGCGTTCGCAGACCTTCCGCTGCCAGCGGATTTGGTCGCGTTCGGCGAGGTCAGCCTCAGCGGCGACGTGCGCCCGGTCTCTCGGCCGGACGCCCGCCTCAGAGAGTCCGTGAAATTGGGGTTTGGAAAGGCGTTGGCGCCCGACGGGACAGACGGGGCTGGCGCGGAAATTTGGGGGGTGGGCACGTTGGCTGCGCTGGTGGCGCGGCTGGGCGTGACAACCCAAGGGGATGGGTGACGCAAGCATGGACATCACCGGCTTTGATATGGCCGTTATCGGCCTGGTTCTGATTTCCGCGATCATTTCGTTTGCACGCGGATTTGTCAGCGAGCTTTTAACCGTCGCGGCGTTCATCGCTGCGGCTCTGGCCGCCTTGTGGGGCGCGCCGCCGCTGTGGGAAGCGGCCGAAGGCATGATCCAACCCGCCTGGGTGGCCAAGGCGGTGATCGTTTTCGGTGTGTTTATGGTGGTTTACATCGGCGTGACGATGGTCACCGGCTCGGTCACCAACATGCTCCACCGCAACGATCAGGTCGGCTTTTTTGACCGCTTTTTGGGGCTGGCGTTCGGGGTCGGGCGCGGTGTCCTTGTCGCAGCCCTCCTCTTACTTATTTACAACATGGCGATTCCCCAGGACAAACATCCTGGATGGCTGACTGAGGCGCGCACCTATCCGCTGGTGAACAAGACTGCATCGGCGATCCAGGCCGCCGCGCCGCAATCAGCTCGCATCGCCGCCCGGACGTTGCCGCCTGTCGACTAGCGGACGCGGCCGGGACCTCGACGCCCCGGCCAAGCCGCCGCGGCGCCGCTGACACGAGCCTCGCCCTTGGGCGGCGGCCAAGGAGGGCGCGTATGTCGGTGGAGAGCTCCGGGTCGGACGGACCTGGGTTGCAGACGCACGTAAACGAATTGTTCGACGCCCCTCGCGCCCCTGCGCGATCGGAATGTGGCCCCGCTGTGGGCGCTTCCAGTGCGCTTGAACTGATCTCAGATCCCGCCCGACCTGGCCCCGACACTCTGCGCGAAGAGTGCGGGGTCTTTGCCATGTACAATGTCGACGACGCGGCGCGCCTGATTGCCTTCGGGCTGCAAGGGCTCCAGCATCGCGGTCAAGAAGGCTGCGGGGTGGCGATCTCAGACGGGCGCCGCCTGGTTGCGCGCCGGCGCATGGGGCTGGTGGGCGAACACTTCTCGTCACCCGAACTGGCCAGGCAAATGCCCGGTCGCGCGGGCATCGGCCATGTGCGCTACTCCACGCAAGGGCGCTCGGTGGAGCGCAATCTCCAGCCCATCAACTCCACGCTGCACCTGGGCGAGTTCGCCATCGCGCACAACGGCAATCTGGTCAACGCGCTGGAGCTGCGCCATCAGCTTGTGGCGCGCGGGTCGCTGTTTCAGACCGAGAGCGACACGGAGGTGATCAATCACCTCATGGCCCTGTCGAGCGCCGACACCATGGAGGACCGCTTTCGCGAAGCGCTCCTGGAGATCAAGGGCGGCTATGCTCTGGTTGGCCTGTCGGCCGGGGCGGTGTACGCCGCCCGCGACCCCATCGGCATCCGTCCCTTGTGTTTGGGGCGCCTCGGGGCGGGCTATGTGATCGCGTCTGAATCCACCGCGTTTGGCTTGGTGGGCGCCACCTTTGAGCGCGACATCGCACCCGGCGAAGTGCTGGTGATTGACGAAGACGGGCCGCGTTCGTTTCCCACCACACAGGCGCGCCCGAACACCTGCGCATTTGAGTACATCTACTTTGCCCGCCCCGATTCCAAGATCGACGGCGTGTCGGTGTACAATGCGCGCGAACGCATGGGCCGCGCCCTGGCCGCGGAATTCCCGATCTATCACGCAGACATCGTCGTGCCGGTCCCCGATTCCGGCGTGCCCGCCGCCATTGGCTATGCAGAAGAGGCGGGCCTGCGTTATCGGCTCGGCATCATTCGCAGCCACTTTGTGGGTCGCACCTTCATCCAGCCCGGCCAGGGCGCGCGAGATTTGAAGGTGCTCTTGAAGCATAGGGCCAATCCGGAAGTCCTGCGCGACAAGGTTGTGGTGCTGGTGGACGATTCCATCGTGCGCGGCACCACCTCGGCCAAGATCGTCGACATGGTGCGCCAGGCCGGCGCCAAGGAGGTGCATCTCCTGTCCGCCTCACCGCAGATCAAGCATCCAGACTTCTACGGCATCGACATGCCGCGCAAAGAAGAGCTGTTCGCGGCCAACACCGGCTCGCTTGATGAGATGCGGCGACGGCTCAACGTCGACACGCTCGGGTTTCTGTCCCTGGAGGGGCTCTATCGCGCCATCCTTGAGACCGAACGCGACCCTGACAATCCTCAGCTGACCGAGCACTACTTTACCGGCGTCTACCCGATCGCCCCGCCGCCGACTGTCGAAGGCGCGCGCGCCGACGATCCGCAAATGCCGCTCCTTGTGGACGATCTTTAGCAGCGCGCGCAGCGTGTCGGCTCGGTCGCATCTCGATCGCCAGCCCCAGCTAAAGATCGGCCGTCGGCCCGCCGCTTGCTTGTCGCGGCTCACGTTCTCTTGTTACACCCCGCAAACCGCTGACTGAGAGTGATGTGCAATGTCCGAAACGACCTCCTCCAACGGCGCCGCTGAGGCCAGTTTTGACGGTAAAGTCGTCGTCGTGACCGGCGCCTCACGCGGCATTGGTCGTGCGTGCGCTCTGGCTCTGGCTGAACGCGGGGCGCATGTGGTTGCCTTGGCGCGCACCCAAGGGGCGCTGGAAGAACTGGACGACGAAATTCGCGCCCTCGGCGGGCCCGCGCCCACCTTGGCGCCGGTGGACATGCGCGACGGCGACGCATTGGATCGCCTGGGACAGGTTGTTCAGGAGCGCTGGGGCAAGCTCGATGGTCTGGTGGCTAACGCTGGCGTACTCGGCCCGCTGACGCCAACCGCGCAGATCACCGTCAAGGACTGGGACGAGGCGATCGCGATCAATCTGACTTCAAACTTTCGCCTGGTCCGCGCCACCGACGCCCTGCTGCGCGCCGCGCCGGCCGGGCGGGCCGTGTTCATGACATCGACCGCCGCCCAGGCGCCGCGCGCCTACAATGGCGTCTATGCAGCCACCAAGGGCGGGCTGGAGAGCTTCGTCTCCGCGTATGCAGCCGAACTGGTCAACACGAATGTCCGCATCAACTGCCTCAACCCAGGCGGCACCAAGACCGCGATGCGCCGCCAGGCGTTCCCCGGTGAAGACACCTCCAAGCTGGCGACGCCAGAAGAGGTCGCCGCCTCCGTTTTGGCCATGCTTGACCCGCAGTTTGAGCACGCCACCGACGTTTTCTTGCATCCGGTGACGCTGGAAGGGCCCAACCGGATCTCGGACTTCGCCTGCCCCAAGTGAGGGCCGCGACGTTCAGGCTAAGGCGTTGAGCCCCGCCTCCAGATCAGCCGCCCAGGCCGTGATGTCGCCCGCGCCAAGACAGACCACGACATCGCCGTCGCCGATGCTCAAATCCTTCAGGCTCGCCGCCAGCGTATCGGCCGAGACGGGGCGCACGTGGCTGTGCCCATGGCCGGCAACGCCCGCCACGAGGTCTGCACCGCTGAAACCGGGAATGGGGTCTTCGCCGGCCGCATAGACGTCGGCGATGAACACCACGTCGGCCTGATTGAAGCAGGTGCAGAACTCTTCAAACAGATCGCGCA
Organism: uncultured Caulobacterales bacterium; assembly: GCA_964351895.1. Lineage (GTDB taxonomy): Bacteria > Pseudomonadota > Alphaproteobacteria > Caulobacterales > Maricaulaceae > CAYGQB01. The sequence continues at coordinate 2,869 of CAYGQB010000116.1, read as the reverse complement.
AACGGGTGTAGCGATGGGGTTGGGCGACCGCGATCACGCGTCCGGTCGCCACCTCACGCGCAGCCCCCAGCACGGCGGCAATCTCCACTGGATGATGACCGTAGTCATCAATTAGGCGCGCCCCGTTCCAACTGCCTACGGTGGTGAAGCGCCGCTTGACGCCGGTGAAGCTGGCCAGGCCCCGACGTAGCGTTTCGTCGTCAGCGCCAAACTCCAACGTCACCGCAATCGCCGCCAAGGCGTTCTGGATGTTGTGACGCCCGGCCATGGGAAGGTGGACGTCGGTTAC
>CAYGQB010000116.1:0-2570 GCA_964351895.1 uncultured Caulobacterales bacterium | reverse complement strand
CTCTTCAGAGCGCCGCGAGATCACCACGTCAAAGCGCGCGCCCGTTGCATCGGTGCGCACCGCTTCGGCGCGCACGTCCGCGTGGGTGTTGAAGCCATAGGTGACGACACGCCGATCGGTGGTGCGCGCCACCAGCGCCTGCACCTCAGGATGATCAAGACAACACACCGCCACGCCGTAGAACGGGATCGCAGCGACAAACTGGTCGAAAGCCGCGCGCAGATCGTCAAAACCGCCATAGTGATCAAGGTGCTCAGGGTCGATGTTGGTGACAATCGCGATGGTGCCGCGCAGCTTGAGGAAAGAGCCGTCGCTTTCGTCGGCCTCCACCACCATCCAGTCGCCCGCCCCCATCTTGGCGTTCGAGCCATAGGCCTGGATGACACCGCCATTGATGACCGTGGGATCGACATCGGCTGCGTCCAATAGGGCGGCCACGAGCGACGTCGTTGTGGTTTTGCCATGAGTGCCGGCCACGGCTACGGCGTGCTTGAGGCGCATCAATTCGGCCAGCATTTCAGCCCGGCGCACGACCGGGATCTTCTGTTGGCGCGCCGCCGCCAGCTCAGGATTGGACGCGCGAATGGCGGTTGAGACCACGAGCGCGCCGGCGCCGACCACGTTCTTGGCGTCGTGACCGATGGTGATCACGGCGCCGCGCTCGCGCAGCCGCTCCACGCTTGCATTGGCCTTAATGTCAGAGCCGTGCACCTGATACCCAAGGTTCAGCATGACCTCGGCAATGCCGGACATGCCGATGCCGCCGATGCCCACGAAATGAATGGGGCCGATGTCGAGGGGCGTGCCTGCGCGCATGAATGATCCTCGTCAGGAGGGGAAGAGACAACAATACAACAAACGAGTCGCTGACTAGACAGGTCGGCCGGCGGCGACGCGTTCAACGAGGTCGGCGAGGCTGGCCGCCGCATCGGGGCGCCCCACTGTGCGCGCGGCTGCCGCCCGGCGCACCAGGTCGACCGGGTGGCTCAAGCGATCCGCCAAGAGATGTGACAACTTCTGACCTTCAAAATCTGCTTCGGCGATGATGTCGGCTCCGCCGGTGTCCGCCAAGGCCTGCGCGTTGAGGGTCTGATGGTCGTCCATCGCGATTCGCAGGGGAACGAGAATGCTGGGCCGCCCGACGACGGCCAGCTCCGTCACCGTCGATGCGCCCGCGCGCGCCACCACCAGATGAGCGTCAGCCAGGCGTTCGGCGATGTCGTCAAAGAACGGCCGGCACTCGGCTTCTACGCCGGCGTCGGCATAGGTCTTGTGCGCCTCATCCACCCATTCTGCACGGGTCTGCTGGGCCACGCGCAGGCGCGCGCGCAAGGCCTCAGGAAGGCGCGCCACGGCGCGCGGCGTGATCTCGCTCAAGATGCGCGCACCCAAGCTGCCGCCCAAGATCAAGAGCCGCAATGGCCCGTCTTCTCCCGGCGCAAAGGCGCTGTCGCGGACCGCCACGATGGGCGCACGCACAGGGTTTCCTGTGATCACCCACCGGCCCGTCGCCGAAGGCGGGATGCTCTCTAGCCGCTTAAAGCCGCTCGCGATGGCGGCTGACTTGCCCGCAAACATGCGATTGACCCGGCCCAAAACCGCGTTTTGTTCATGCAGCACAATGGGGGTGCGCCGGCCACAGGCGGCCAGGGCGGGAAAAGCCGGATAGCCGCCAAACCCGACCACGACCTGCGGCGACAATTTCTTAAGAAGCTCGCGCGCCTGCGAGACGCCGCCAGCAATCTTCAGAGCGCCAGGGATCGCCTTAAACGGATTGCGCGGGCTGACGGTGGCCGCCGCCACCACGCTGATCGGATCGGCGGGGAATGACTGAGCCAGCGCCAGGCCACGCTCATCTGTGACAAGAGCCGGGCTCCAGCCGCGCTCGCGTAAGACTTCGGCAAGGGCTTGGGCGGGAAACATGTGCCCGCCTGTGCCGCCTGCGGCCAGAACGACGCGCCGTGCGCTCATGAGCTGCGCTCCTTGCTGCGGGGGACAGATCGCCGGCGAGATGTGGCGCCCGGCGCCAGCGTCGGGCCGGCGCCGACTGCATGGTGTGATCCGCCGACGTCAACGAACGCCCCCGGTCTGGCGCGAGTGAACGCCAGAAGCAAGCCCGCCGTGAGCCCCAACGCCACCAGCGACGAGCCGCCGTAGGAAATGAACGGCAAGGTCATGCCCTTGGCCGGCAACAGCCCCAGATTGACGCCCACATTGACGCCGGCCTGCAGCCCGATGAGCGACGCCAATCCCGTGGCCGCAAGACGCGCCACTTCGCTGGCCAGACGCTCAGCGCGCATCAAGGAGCGCACCACCAGCCCGGCGTAGAGGGCGGTGAGCGTCAGCACCAGAACAAGACCGTACTCCTCCGCGCCAACCGCGAAGACAAAGTCGGTGTGCGGGTCTGGAAGGTCGTGCTTCACCACGCCTTCTCCCGGCCCCACCCCAATCAGACCGCCGCGCTCAATCGCAGCATGGGCGCGGTCGACCTGATAGGTGTCGTGAGCTGCTGGATTGATGAACTGGTCAAGGCGGGCGCGCACGTGATCAAACATCAGATAGGCGCCCGC
>CAYGQB010000115.1:7258-8604 GCA_964351895.1 uncultured Caulobacterales bacterium | reverse complement strand
GCCCCATCGACGCCCCCATCCCCGCCGACGCCAGCGCCCGCGCCCTGTCTTACATGGACGCCGACGCCGGCGCCGCGCCCGAAGGCCGCCCCATCCAGCGCGTGTTCATCGGCAGCTGCACCAATGGACGTCTGTCTGATCTGCAAGCGGCTGCGGACGTGCTGCGCGGGCGGCGGGTCGCCGACGGCGTGGTGATGCTGGTCGCGCCCGGCTCAGAACAGGTCAAGCGCGAGGCCGAAGCCCTGGGGCTGGACGCTGTCTTTCGCGACGCCGGCGCCCAGTGGCGCGAGGCGGGCTGCTCCATGTGTCTCGGCATGAACGGCGACATTGCCGCGCCGGGGGAATTGGTGGTGTCGACCTCCAATCGCAACTTTGAAGGCCGCCAGGGGCCGGGCGCGCGCACCATGCTCGCCAGCCCCGCCACCGCAGCCGCCTGCGCCGTCGCCGGACGGGTGGTCGATCCGCGCGCCCTCACGCCCGCCGCCTAGCGCCGTTTCGCGCCCCATCCGTCACGAGAGACCGCCGCCATGTCCGCGTCCGACACGCCGCTTGAACCCTTCCGCACCCTCACCGCGCCAACCCTGGTTCTGCCGGGCGACGACGTGGACACCGACCAGATCATCCCCGCCCGCTTCCTGACGACCACAACGCGCGAAGGGCTGGGCGATCACGCCTTTGCCGACCAGCGCGCCAGCGATCCCGATCATCCGCTCAATCAGCCGCACGCGCGTGAGCGCGCCATCCTGGTCGCCGGCGATAATTTCGGCTGCGGCTCATCGCGCGAGCATGCGCCCTGGGCGCTGGTCGATTTTGGCTTTCGCGCCGTGCTGGCGCCCTCGTTCGCCGACATCTTCAGCGCCAACGCCCTCAAGAGCGGCCTCTTGCCCGTGGTTGTGCCGCCAGAAGCCCACGCCGTCCTCATGGCCCGGCCCGGCCAGCCGGTGACCATCGATCTGAACGCCTGCACCGTGCAGATCGGCAACGAGGCGCCAATCTCCTTTCAGGTGGAAGCCTTTGCCCGCCGCTGCCTGTTGGACGGGCGCGATCCTCTGGGCTTCATCCTCGACCATGACGCAGAGATTTCGGCCTGGGAGGCGCGCGCCTGATGACACATCGGATCGTCTATCTGCCCGGCGACGGGGCCGGCCCGGAAGTGGGCGCGGCCGCCTTGGCGGTGCTCGATGCGGTGGCGCGCCGGTTTGGCTGCGCCTTCGACATCCAAACCCACGCCTTTGGCGGCGCAGGCATCGACGCCCACGCCGCCCCGTTCCCAGCTGAAACCGCGCAGGCCGTGGCCGCCCAGCGTTCGCCGATCAAGTCGGATCGGCTGAAGGGCGTCGACATCT
>CAYGQB010000115.1:0-7158 GCA_964351895.1 uncultured Caulobacterales bacterium | reverse complement strand
GTGGCCGCCCAGCGTTCGCCGATCAAGTCGGATCGGCTGAAGGGCGTCGACATCTTGTTCGTGCGCGAGCTGACGGGCGGGGTGTATTTCGGGGCCAAGGCGCGCATCGGCGACCGGGCGACCGACGAGTGCGCCTACACCGTGGGCGAAGTGGAGCGCGTGGCGCGCCGGGCCGGTGAACTGGCCTCAACGCGCCGCAAGCGTGTGACCTCGGTCGACAAGGCCAATGTGATGGAAACCAGCCGCCTGTGGCGCGAAGTCACCTCGCGGGTGCTGGCCGAGGAGTTCCCCACCGTGCAGCTGGAGCATGAGCTGGTGGACGCCGCCTCGATGCGGCTGATCTCTGATCCGGCGCGCTATGACGTCATCCTAACCGAGAACATGTTTGGCGACATTCTCACCGACGAGGCGTCCGTGCTCACCGGGTCTCTGGGCTTGCCGCCGTCGGCGTCATTGGGCGACGGGCGGGTGGGCCTCTACGAGCCCATTCACGGTTCAGCGCCCGACATCGCCGGCCAGGGCAAGGCCAATCCGATGGGCATGATCTCTTCAGCCGCCATGATGCTGCGCCTGTCGTTGGGCCAGGCCGAAGCCGCCGACGCCGTAGACGCGGCCGTGGCCGCCGCCATCGACGCCGACCAAGTCACGCCGGACCTCGGCGGGCGCGCCAGCACCCCAGAGGTCGCGCGCTGGATCGCAGATCGGATCAGAGCCCATGACACCGCCGCCGCACCGCGCTGAGGTCGCGCCCGCCCGGTCTGGGATGCGGCGCGCGGCGGGCGATGGCGCGCCGACGAAATCCGCTTGCGGTTTGACAAGGGCCGGCTACCATCACGTCCATGCACACTGGCGCGACCATGATGACCATTAGCACCACGCCCGAGGGGGCGGGGATCGGCTAGTCGCGCAACTTCGAACGACACACGCCATCGCCCCCGCCCGGTCCGCCGCGCGGGGTTTTTTTATGCTGCAAAGGACGCCTTTTCATGACTGAGCTTGCACCGGGCGCCCGTGCCTCCACGCCCCCCAAATCGCGGACAAAATCGGCTGCGCCAACCGGCGATGACGCCCTGGCGACGGACATCATGGTGGTCAAGGTCGGCGGTTCTGTGCTCAACGGCCCCGATGATGTCGCCAAGGCGGTGTCGGAAGCCTATCGCCGGGCGCGCACTGGCCGGCGGGTGCTGCTGGTGGTGTCCGCGCTGGAGGGCGAGACCGACGCGCTCTTGGCGCAGGCCGAGACCTATGGCGACCGCTCGGACAATCCGTTCCTGCCAGAGCTTGTGGCGCTGGGCGAGCGGCGCTCGGCGGCCCTGGTGGCCATGGCCTGCGACAAGGTGGGCTTGCGCACCATGCTGGTTGATCCCGCTTCGATTGGGCTGCGCGCGCGCGGCGATCGGGCGGCAGCCGACGTGGTGGAGATCGACGGGGCGGCCTTGCGGGCCTACCTCGCCGATCATGACGTGGTGGTGGCGCCCGGCTTCATTGCCGACGGCGACGATGGGCGCGTGATGCTCTTGGGGCGCGGCGGCTCTGACTTGACGGCGGTCTTGCTGGCCGACGCGGTGGGTCTGAAAGCGGTGCGCCTGATCAAGGACGTGGACGGGGTCTATGAAGCCGATCCGTCCGACCGCATGGGCCGCCCGGCGCGCCGGTTTGACGCCATGACGTGGGCGCAGGCGCGCAAGCTGGGCGCTGCGGTGGTGCAAGAGCGCGCCATCGCCGCGGCCGAGGACCGCAAGCTGGCGGTGCATGTCAGCGCTGTGGGCGCTGAGCGCGTTACCGTCATCGCAGATCGCGCCGCAGAACCGCGCTTTGCAGAGCCGGTGCGCCCCTTGCGCGTCGCTCTCGCCGGGTTTGGCGTGGTCGGCGGCGGCGTTTTTCAGCGCCTGTCGCAAGAACCGGACGCCTATCAGGTCACCGGCATTCTGGTGCGCGATCCGGGCCGGCGCCGCGTCACGCCGGCGCCGGCGGCCCTTCTGACCGCGGATCGCGACACGCTACTGGCCGGCGCGCCCGACATCGTGGTCGACGCCCTGTCGGACGGCGACACGGGCCTTGCGATCACCCGCGCGGCCCTGGAGGCCGGCGTCAGCGTGGCCAGCGCCAACAAGCAGGCCATCGTCGCCGACATCGCCGCCTTGACCGCACTGGCGGCCAAGACCGGCGCGCGTCTGGGCTATTCGGCGGCGGTCGGCGGCGGCGCCCCGATGATCGAGACCATGCGCGCCGCCCGCGCCCATGGCGAGATTGCCGGCTTTGAGGCGGTGCTGAACGGCACGGTGAACTTCATCCTCGACCGCATGGCGCACGGCGTCAGCTATGAGGACGCCTTGGCTGAGGCGCGCCGGGCCGGCTTTGCCGAAGAAGACCCGTCGGCCGATCTGGACGGGCTGGATGCGGCCGCCAAGGTGCGCATCCTGGCGTTTGAAGCCTACGGCGTCGACCCCGGCGAGGCGGCTGTTCCGCGTGAGCCGCTGGACGCGGGCGCGTGCGCGCGGGTGTCCGCGCGCGGCGGGGTGTGGAAACAGGTCGGCTCGTGCGCGGCTGAAGGAGATCGGCTCTTGGCCCGGGTGGCGTTCGAGCCTGCCGCCTCTGACAGCCCCTTTGCCGCCGCGCGCGGGGAACGCAACGCCCTGCGCGTCGTCACCCGCGACGGGCGCGTGTTTCTCGCCCGCGGACGCGGCGCCGGGCGCGCGCCGACGTCTGAAGCGGTGTTTGCCGATCTGGTCGACGCACGCGTGGCCTTGCTCGACGCCTAAGACCGGGCGATGAAGCGGGGCGTCCCGCCCAGGGGCGCATGCGAGGGGCGTCACCATGGCCGTGTTTACCGACGTTGAGCGGGCGCAAGCCGACGCCTTTGTGGCGCGCTATGACGTCGGCCGCCTCACCGCGTTTCGCGGCATCGCCGAGGGCGTAGAGAACACCAATTTCTTCGTCCAGACCGAGCGCGGACGCTTCGTCCTGACCTTGTTTGAAAAGCGTGTCCGGGCGCAGGATCTGCCGTTCTATCTGGGTCTGACGGACCACTTGAGCGCGCGCGGCTTTCCCGCCCCGCGTCCGATTGCTGCGCGCGACGGGGCGGTGGTGTCGATGCTCAACGGACGCCCGGCGGCGCTGATATCGTGGCTTGAGGGCGCCTGGCTGCGCGCGCCAAGCGAGGCCGATTGCTGGGCCGCCGGGGCGATGCTGGCGCGCCTGCACGCCGCCAGCGACGATTATGCGCCGACGCTCGACAATCGCTTTGGCGTGCCGGCGTGGCGCGCCTTGGCGCAGGCGTGTCGGCCGCTGGCGCGCGGACGCTATGCGAGCATGTTGGCGCGCCTGGACGCCCAGATCGAAGATCTGGCCGCCACCTGGCCAACCGAGCTGCCCCGCGGCGTCATCCACGGCGACTACTTTCCCGACAACATCCTGTTTCAAGACGGCGCCGTCAGCGGCGTGATCGACTATTACTTCGCCTGCACCGAGATGCGCGCCTATGACCTGGCGATCGCCATCAACGCCTGGTGTTTTGACGGGTCGGGCGCGTTTGACGCCCAGGCTGCGGCGGGCTTTTGCACGGGCTACGCTGAGGAACGACCGCTCTCAGACGCGGAACGCGCCGCCCTGCCGATCCTATGTCGCGGCGCGGCGGTACGCTTTACGCTCACCCGCCTGCATGACGTCCTGCATCACGACGCCACCTGGCTGGTGACGCCCAAGGACCCCGCCCCCTTCTTTCGCCGGCTGGACCTGCACGACATGGCAGAAGACGCCAGCATCTATGGGCTGCCGGTCTAGGAGAGCGCTTCTAGGGCGGCGCGGGCTGCGGCCAGGTCATCGTCGATCACGACCAAGGTTTCGCGGCGCTCGGCCAGGGCGGCAAGCTGGGGCGGCGTGGGCGCGGGCGCGCCCAGGGCGGCGGCAACCGCGTCAGGAAACTTGCCCGGATGGGCGGTCGCCAGCACCACTGTTGGCGTGTCGGGCGTGTCGGTTGCGGGCTGGGCTTGGCCTTGGGTGCGCCAGGCGGCGGCAACCCCCACCGCCGTGTGCGGGCAAATCACCTGGCCGGTGCGGGCGTGCACCTGGGCGATGGTGCGCGCCGTTTCAGCTTCGTCGATGCTGACCGCTGAGACGTCCGCGCCTATGCGGGCGTGCACGGACGCCGGCAGGCGCGCCTCCCCGTCGCGGGCAAAAGCAGAATAGAACGCTTGCGTGACCCCGCCGTCGCGGTCGGCGGCCTCATAGACAAGGCGTTCAAAGTTGCTCGGCGCCTGCACGTCCATGGAGACGCTGGCGCTCGGGGTGGCGGCGCGGCGCGTGTAGTGGCCGGTGTTGATGACGCGCGCCAGGGCGTCGTTCTGATTGACCGCAGCGACGAGCGGGCCAATGTCGGCTCCCATGGCGCGCGCCGCCCAGCCGGCAAACGCGTCGCCAAAGTTGCCGGTTGGCACAACGAAGCGCGGCGCACGGCCCAAGGTGGCGCTGGCGGCCAGATAGTAGGGGATCTGCCCGGCCAGCCGGCCCCAGTTGATCGAGTTGACAGAGGACACGCGCCGATTGGTGCGCAAGGCCGGCTCGGCCAGAAGCGCCTTGACGATGGCCTGACAGGCGTCGAAATCGCCGCGCACGGCGACGTTCAAGACATTGCCCGCCTCTACGGTCGTCATCTGGCGGCGCTGCACCGGCGAGACCCGGCCCTCAGGGTGAAACACGGCCAGCGACACCCGCTCAGCGCCGGCAAAGGCGTTCACCGCCGCCGCCCCGGTGTCGCCGCTGGTGGCCGTGACCAAGAGCAGCGTTTCACCCGAAGCCGCCAGGGCCGCATCCATCAGCGGCGCCATCAGCTGCATCGCGCAGTCCTTGAACGCCAAGGTGGGGCCGTGGAACAGCTCCAACAACCACAAGGCGTCGTCGATCTGCACCAAAGGCGCGACGCAGGCGTGGCGGAACCGGTCGCAGGCGCGGCGGGCCGCTTGCGCCCCCGCCCCCGCCGGCAGGGCGTCGCCGATGAAGCTGTCGAGCACGGACGTGGCGCGCTCCACGTAGGTGAGGCCCGCGCCAACGCCGGCGCGCGGCCACGCCTGCGGCAGGTAAAGCCCGCCGTCGCCGGCCAGTCCGTCGAGCAGGGCGCGCGCGAAATCGACCGTCGGGGCATCGCGGTCAGCGCGCGTGGAAACATACCGGTCCGCGCGCGCGTGTTGCGCCACGTGCGCCTCCGCCTGCGCGCTCACGGGCGCACCTGTCCGGCGCCGCGCACCACATACTTGAACGTTGTCAGCTGTTCAGCGCCCACCGGCCCACGCGCATGCAGCCGGCCCGTGGCGATGCCAATCTCAGCGCCCATGCCAAACTCCCCCCCGTCGGCGAACTGGGTGGAGGCGTTGTGCATTACGATGGCGCTGTCGACCTCGGCCAGGAAGCGGGCGGCGGCGGCGGCGTTGGCGGTGACAATCGCGTCGGTGTGGCCCGAGCCATGGGCGGCAATGTGCGCGATGGCGGCGTCCAGATCATCCACGACCGCAACGGCGATGATCGCGTCGAGATACTCCGCGCCCCAATCGTCCGCGCCGGCGGGCTCCATGTCCGCAACGACGGCGCGCGCGCGGGCGTCGCCGCGCAAGGCGCAGCCAGCGGCGCGCAGGGCCGCCGCCAAGCCGGGAAGCTGATCGCGCGCACGCGCGTCCACCAGCAGCGTCTCAGCGGCCCCGCACACGCCGGCGCGGCGCATCTTGGCGTTGACGACGATCGCCTGGGCCATCTCAGGGTCGGCGTCGGCGTGGACATAGACGTGGCACACCCCGTCCAGATGACTGAACACCGGCACGCGCGCCTCGTCCTGCACCCGCGCAACCAGGCTCTTGCCGCCGCGCGGGACAATGACGTCCACGCACCCGTTCAAGCCACGCAACAAGGCGCCGACGGCGGCTCGGTCGGTGGTCGGCGTAAACTGGATCGCGTCGCCGGGCAGGCCCGCCGCCTCCAGCCCCGCAACCAGACCGGCGTGAATCGCTCGCGCCGACTGAAACGCCGCCGAGCCGGTGCGCAACACCGCCGCATTGCCCGCCTTGACGCACAAGGCGCCGGCGTCGGCGGTGACATTGGGCCGGCTCTCGTAGATGACGCCGATGACGCCAAGCGGGGTGCGCACCCGAGAGATTTTGAGCCCGTTGGGGCGCTCCCATTCGGCCATCACCCGGCCAACGGGCGTGTCCAGCGCGGCAATGTCGTCCAGCCCCGCCGCGACGCCCTCAAGGCGGCCAGCGTCGAGCCTCAACCGGTCGATGAAGGCGGGCGCTTCACCCTTCGCCTCAGCGGTCGCCACGTCTTCTGCGTTAGCCGCGAGGATGCGTTGCGTGCGCGCGCGCAGCTGCGCGGCCATGGCGCGGAGGCCAGCGTTGATTTGGTCAGGCGGCGCGGTCGCCAAGACAGCCGCGGCGGCGCGCGCGCGCACGCCGATGTCGGCCATCAGCGCCTCAACATCCGTCGGCGCGTCGGCATGCGCGCCGGAGCCTGGATGAAGGCTGTCAGTCGACGGGCGAAGGGTCGCGCCGGTCATGGTGTCTCTCCTGCTTGCGGGTCGAAGGTGTCGCCGCCAGAACCGCCCCCAGAACCGCCCCCAGAACCGCCACCGGTCATGACCATGTCGTTGCGGTGCACCAGGGCGGCGGGCCCAGAATAGCCCAGGAGCGCGGGGATGTCCTCGCTGCGCCGTCCGGCGATGCGGCGGGTTTCTTCTCCGCCATAGGCAATCAGCCCGCGCGCGATTTCTTGCCCCGCCGGGTCCAGGATCGCAACCGCGTCGCCGCGTTCAAACGCGCCGTCAACGCCGGTGACGCCGGCGGCCAGGAGGCTCTTGCCGCGCGCCAAGGCGGCGCATGCTCCAGCGTCCACACGCACGGCGCCCCGCGGCGACAGGGCCCCGGCGATCCAGGTCTTGCGCGCTGTTTCGGGGCTGGCCTGGGCGTCAAACCAGGTCGCCGGCCCGCCGGCCGCCAGCGCCGACAAGGGCGCCGCCACGCCCCCGGGGGCAATCGCCGTCACGCATCCCGCCGCCGCCGCCAGGCGCGCCGCGGCGAGCTTTGACGCCATGCCGCCGACCCCCACGCCGGCCGCAGCCGCCGCCCCGGCCATGGCTTCAATCTCAGGCGTAATCGCCTCCACCCGGTCCAAGCG
>CAYGQB010000114.1:0-8672 GCA_964351895.1 uncultured Caulobacterales bacterium | reverse complement strand
GGCTATGCCTATGGCGCCGCGCCCACGGTGTTCTGGGACCTGTTCGGGGAAAAGGGCCATCCGATCCGCACCACCATTGCAGAGATGGGCCCCTTGTTGCTCGCGCGGCTTCTTGAGCTGAACGAGACTCAAGAAGGGGTTCTCACCATCGCTTTTGAGGTCGCCGACGACGAGGGCATGCTGCTCTTGGACTTAAAGGACCTGCGCGCGCTTCTGGTGTTCGTCGATGAGAACAAGGACGCCATCTCGCGCCAGTACGGCAATGTGGCGTCCGCGTCGGTGGGCGCCATCCAGCGCCGTCTTCTGGTGCTCCAGCGCGAGGGCGCCGAGCAGTTCTTCGGTGAACCGGCGCTCGACCTCAATGACCTGATGCGCACGGACCTGTCTGGGCGCGGCGTGGTCAACATACTGGCGGCTGAAAAGCTTATGCACAGCCCGCGGCTCTATTCGACGTTCCTGTTGTGGCTTCTGTCTGAGCTGTTTGAGCAGCTTCCCGAGGTCGGCGATCCCGACAAGCCCAAGCTCGTGTTCTTCTTTGATGAGGCTCACCTTCTGTTCGACAGCGCGCCGCGCGCCCTGTTGGAAAAGATCGAACAGGTGGTCAAGCTGATCCGGTCTAAGGGCGTGGGCGTGTTTTTCGTCACCCAAAACCCGCGCGACATTCCCGACAGCGTTCTGGCCCAGCTGGGCGCGCGCGTGCAGCACGCCCTGCGCGCCTACACGCCCGGCGAGCGCAAGGCGGTGAAGGCGGCGTCCGACAGCTTTCGGCCCAATCCGGCTTTTGACACCGAAGAAACGATCACCGAGCTGGGCGTGGGTGAAGCGCTGGTGTCCACCCTGGACGACCGCGGCGCCCCGACCATGGTGGCCCGCACTCTCGTGCGCCCGCCTTCGTCGCGCCTCGGCCCGCTGACCGACGCTGAACGCGCCGACGTGATTTCGCGCAGCCCTGTTTCCGGGCGCTATGAAACCGCCCAGGATCGTGAAAGCGCCTACGAGATCTTAGAAGCGCGCGCCGCGGAGGCGGCCGAGGCCGCTGAACGCGCCGCAGAAGAAGAAGCCGACGCCAAGGAGCGCGCCGCCCGCGACAAAGAACGCACCCGCAAGAAGTCGCGGCGTTCTAATCGGCAAGGCTATGTCGAAACCGCCGCAAAGTCGGCGCTGCGCTCGGCGTCAAGCCGCATCGCGCGCGAGGTGGTGCGCGGCATTCTGGGCGGGTTCAGGCGCTAGGCGCGTAGCTCATCGGTCTGCCCGGCCGGCCGGTCACGCAGCCAGCGGGCGATGGCTTGCGCCAGCACGGCGCCGTCCACGGGCTTGGGCAGGATGTCGTTCATGCCGGCGGCCAGAAGCGACTGGCGATCGCCCGGCATGGCGTTGGCCGTCACCGCCAAGACCGGCGTTGCCGCGTTTGGCCCACCGCCGGCACGGATCCGCCGTGTAGCCTCCACGCCATCGATCCCCGGCATGCACACGTCCATCAAGATCAGATCAAACGGGCCTTGCGCGGCCGTGACCGCCGCCAGGCCGTCTTCGGCCACTTGGGTGCGCAGGCCCAGAACGTCGAGCATGGCCTGCATGACGCGCTGATTGACTGGATTGTCCTCGGCGATGAGGACATGGGGACGGGTCGAGGCGAGCGCGGGTGCGTCCGCGCCCTCATCTGCGCCCTCGTCTGCGCCGGTCCCGGTCTCATCGATGAGGTCCGTCGATTTTGGCGCAATCAGCGGCAGGCAGGGTTCTGTCAGCTCCAGCCCCATGATCAGACGCAAGTGGCCCGCGCTGGCGTCGTCCACGGTCCAGGAAGCGCCAACCAGGCCTGCCAGCGCAGCATCAGTCAGGCGCGCCAAAGGTTCGCGCTCCACCAACTCAGCATTCCAGGCGTCAAGCGCGATGAAGAACTGGGTGTCTTGTCCGCGCAAGGTTATGTCGAGCCGGACATCTTGGCTGTCTTGGAACGCCACGGACTGGGCGGCGCGGGCGACAAGCTCAACCACGCGCTCCACATCGAGCGTCACGCGCAGGGATTCTGACACGACGGCGATGTCCAGATGGGCCGGCGCACAGGCCGCGACGGCAGTCTGAATCTCTTCGGCCAGCTCGGCGCCGGATGTCGCCCGCAGACGCGGACTGGCGCCGCGCAGCACCGACGCCAAAACCTCTGCATGGCCGGCGATCACGCGATGGGCGTTGAATTCAGGATCGGCGGGCAGGCTGGCGCCAGCGACCGCACTTGCCAGAAGGCGCAGCGCCAGGCGCGGGTCGTCCAGGCCAGCGCCGCCGGCCGGCGCCTGATCAGCGCTGGTCTCGCCCGATTGGCCCACAAGCTCCAACACGCACACCAGCGTGGCCGGAGCGGCCGCATCCTGCAGGCGCCCGACCGGGCGCACGCGCAGACGCACCTGACGCGCCTCAGCGTCGCGCAAGGCCATGTGGGCGTTCACCGCAACGGCGCGGCCAGCCTTTAGAGCCCACACCGCTTCGATCAGCTCATCGGACGAGAACGTCAGACACGGGGCGTCGCCCAGATCCAGGGCGTCGATCGAGGCAACGCCCAGAGCGTCGAGCGCCGCCTCGTTGGCGGCGGAGACGGCGAGCGCCGACATGGCGCGTCGGGCTGCGACCTGCGGGTCTCCATTGGCGGACAGGGCCTCGGCCATGGCCATAAGCGGCGCGCGGGTGATCTCAATCAGCGGCGCAGGATTGTGTGCAAAGTAGGCGGCGTGGCGGCGCTCGACCTCGATCACGCAGGCGCGTGCGCGCTGGCGCAGTTCCTCGTTCACGCGGTTCAATTCCAAGCGCTGCACATCGACCAGGGCGTCGGTGTCCGTGCGCGCGCGCACGCCCGACTCGCGCACGCCCGACTCGCGCACGACTGCCTCGCGCACGACTGCCTGGGGCGCGGCCTGATCCGCTGGCGCCTGAGCTTCAGGCCCGTGATCGTCTGACGTGTCCACGCTGCGCTTCTCCGACCATCCGCCGCGCCGTGTCGGTCATTTGGGACCGCCGACACGTGCGCCTGCCCAAGAGGCTAGTCGCGCGAGGTTGATATTTCGTGGAAAACGGCGCGCCAGGTTTGCGCGTGTTGCCCCGTTGGGGATCAGGTGGCCGCGTCGACCGGCGCATCTGGTTCCTCAGGCTTGCCTGTCGCCGCTTTGCGATCCCGGCGGCTCAAAGGCTTGGCGGGCCGCCAGGTGTGGCGCTCGCCCCAGAACTGGATGGCCAGCTTGACCCGCTCCTTGGGGTCATCGGGGATGGTTTCCAACTCGTGGATGCGCCGCAGCTTGTTGCCCAGCCCTTCATTGTGGGCGATCTGAATGGAGATGCCCGGCCGCGCGTTCAGCTCCAGCATCACCGGGCCAAAGGTCTCGTCGATCACCAGATCGACCCCGACATAGCCCAGACCCACCGCCGAGCCGAGCCGGGCGGCCAGCTCCAGCACCTCAGGCCAGTGTGGCACCTCAAAGCCGGTCAAGGGCGTTTCAAAGTCCGGATGGCGCTCAATCGGGCGGTTAAAGCAGACGGCGTGCGAGGTCAGGCCGGTGGCCAAGTCAACGCCGGCGCCCACCCCGCCCTGATGCAGGTTGGCCTTGCCGTCCGACATGGAGGTGGGCAGGCGCAGCATGGCGATCGCCGGCACGCCGCGAAAAACAATCACGCGCACGTCCGGCACGCCGCGAAACGCCAGTTCTTCAAAGGCCGAGTGGGGCTTGAGAAGCTGTTCCACCAGCACCCGGTCGGTGCCGCTGCCAAGCGAGTACATGCCCGAATAGATATTGTTGACGTGATAGCGCACGTCTTCCCACGCCACGATGTGCCCTGACGCCTTGCGCAACCCCATCTGGCTGAGGCCCGAGATCACCAGAATGCCGCCGCCGCCCGCCCCGCGCGCGGGCTTGAGGACAAATTGGCGGCGCTCGGCGGCCACCTTGCGCAAGACGGCAAAGTCGGCGGGAAATTCCAGGACGGCGTACTGCTCGGGCACGCGCACGCCGGCCTCAATCGCCACCGCCTTGGTCGTGATCTTGTCGTCCACAATCGGATAGAGACGGCGCTTATTGTAGGCGTACACATAGTCAAGATTGCGCGCATTGATGCCGATGACGCCGGCCTCGCGCATCGCGCGATGCACCCGCAGCGGATTGAACAGAATGCTCATCAGCCGCCGCCCGATTTGGGGTCTTTAGGATCTTTAGGATCTGATGACTCTGGCGCGGCGCGGGCGGACTCAGGCCCGCTGGCGCCCGCCGCCGCCGCTGGTGCGGCGGTGTCAGCCAGGCTGCGGAAGCGCAGATACTCTGAGAACTTGTAGCCATTGTAGCGCCCCAAGACCAACAGAAGCGCGATCGCGATGAGCAAAAGCTCTGGGAACACAAACACATAGTGTTCGATGTAGGTGTTGGACATCACCAGGTAGCCCAGCGTGGCGGCGATCAGGCTGCCGCCGCCGCGGCTCAAGGCCTCGCGCGAGCCATACTCGTCCCACGCCAGCGACATGCGCTCGATGGTCATGGTGATGATCACCAGCGGGAACAGCGAGATCGACAAGCCCAGGGCGATGTCAAAGGCGTTGGCGACCAGCGCCACCGCCGTCATCAGCAAGGTGACCACGGTCAGGACCGCCGCCAGCCTGGGCACGATGAGAAGCTGGAGCTGATTGAAATAGGCGCGCAAGCCCAGGCCGATCATCACGATGCTGGTGAACAGGATCAGACCCGTGATCAGCGACGTCTCGCGAAACGACAAGGCGATCAGGATCGGCATGAAGGTGCCAAACGAATTGAGCCCGACGACCTGCCTGAAAAACGCAATCAGAACGCCGCCAATCGGCACCAGCAACAAGACTTCAAACACGTCCTGCGTGTGCAGCGGCAAAGACAGAAGCGAGATCGCCGAGACGATGGGCGCGGTTTCGTCCGAGCGCCGCAGCGCCTCGGTCAGGGTGTTTTCCGGGCGTCGCTCCACGGCGTAGGACACGTAAACGTCGCCCACGCCGGTGTGGCGCACCAGCGCCCGATCTCCGATGGACAGCGGCAACAGGCGTTCAGCCGGCAAGGTTTCACCAGACAGAGGGTCCATCGCCCGCCACGCCCCGTCGAGCCACACCTCAACCCAGCGGCTGATCGGGATGTCGCGCGCGGTTTCTTCGAGCCGCAGCCCCTCCACGCGCCGCGCCGGCACGTCCGCCGCGTTGAGCACCAAGGCAAGACGGCGCGCGGGTTCTGATACGCCGCGCGGACCGCCAGCGCGCAAGGCGCGCACGCGCTCGTCATCACCGCTCAAGATCTCAACGATCTGCTGCACGAAGCTGGTCTCACCCGCCGAACGCTGACGGGCGTCGCGCACGATCTCGTCCAGCGCAAACAGGAACGGCGTTTGCTCTTCGCGTGCAGCGGCCCGGCGCGCCGCCGCGCCATACTCTGAGACGGCGACGGGCGCGGTAGACGGGCGATCCTCGGCGCTGTCCAGGTCCACCAAGATGGCGCGATAAAACACGATGGCGCGATTGGACAGGGTGCGCCGCTCAATTGTGGCGAACCGGTCGTCGCCGATGCGGGTGCGAGTGACGCCAAAGCCGGACGGGGCCAAGTAGCTCTCGTTCAAGATCGCCAAGTAGGGCGTGTCCTGCACGCGCGCGATCTTGACCTCGGCGGCCTCGCCGCGGCCGCGAAACGAGATCTTGGCTTCCACGTCCCAATAGTCGGTTTGCGCGTTCGGCGTCAGCGGGAAGCCGAGCGTCAGCACCTTGTAAAGAAACACCGAAACGCCAATGGCGCACAGAGCGAGCATCGCCGCCCATACCCGTGTGGAAAGCACGATCTGGTGTCCCTCTGATCGCCAGGCGCGTTCGCTGCACGCCGCATAAGTCGCCCAGCCCGGCGGGCCGAAACGCGGCGGGTGTGCTAGCACGCGCGCGGCGGTCAATCCAGCGCCGGGCCAATTCAGCGCCGCGTCAGCACGGGGACGCCAGGGCGGTGCTGGCGCGGCGATGGGCGCGTGTGCGATGGTCGGGGCGTACTGCTTGCGCCGTGAACGCTCCGCGACACCGCTGAGACAAGCGCCAAGAGAAAACCGCCGGAACCCCAACAGAAAACCACCGGAACAAGGACGCCCCGCCATGCCGCACCACCACCACTGCGCGCGCGCTGTTCACGCCCCCGCCTGGCTGAGCGCCCTGGCCGTTGCGCTTGCCGGCTGCGCCAGCGCCCTGCCGCCCCAATCGGCGCCAGCGCCCACGCCCCAGACCACCTCAGAAGCGCCGGTGGAACTGGCCGATCTTGCTGAACTGGGCCCCGATTGGCGGCCTGTGTCGGCTGAAGACCTGTTGCTCGTGCGTCTGGCCGGCGGCGACGTCGCCATTGAGCTGGCGCCCCAATTTGCGCCTCTCCATGTCGACCAGATGCGCAACTTGGCGCGCGCTAATCATTTCGACGGCGCAACATTCTATCGCTTCGTGGAAGGCTTCGTGGCCCAGGCCGGGGTCTATAACGATGCGCTAGAGGACCCCTACGCCGACGGTGCGCCGACCCTGCCGGCCGAGTTTGACGTCCCGATCGCAGACGCCGCGCCGTTCTCGCCGCTGGGCTCGGCGGACGTGTTTGCCGCGCAAGTCGGACATGTCGGCGGCTTTCAAGCGGCCCGCGACCCGGACCTCGGCCGCGCCTGGCTGACCCACTGCCCCAGCGCCGCGGCGATGGCGCGCGACGCCGACCCGGACACCGGCTCCAGTCATTTCTACATCGTGGTTGGCCAGAGCCCGCGCTATCTGGATCGCAATCTGTCTGTGTTCGGACGCGTCATCGACGGCTTTGAGCACGTTCTGCGGCTTGAGCGCGGCGTGCGCGCGATCGACAATGGCGTCATTGGTGAGCCAGAGCGGCGCGTCCCCATCCAGGCCGTCATCGTGGCGGCGGACTTGCCCGAAGCAACGCGGCCCGCCTATGCGGTGATGCGCGACAACAGCGCCAGCTTTGCCGCCCACAAGACGGAAAAGCGCGTGCGTGACGGGGCGTTCTTCGTCAACACGCCGCCCGAGGTCTTAGACGTGTGCGCCACGCCGGTTCCGGTCAGGCGTCTGAACTAGCGCCCGCCATCCCAAAAACCGGCTGGGCGTTCCAATCGATCCCGCGCTCTTTGGGTGGCGCGGCGCTAGCTGAAGAGTATTGCCGAAAGCTGGCGCCGGCCATCCTTGGTCACCTCAGACGTCGGGCCCGCCGCTTCAAAGATCTGCAACAGCTCTTTGCGAGCCGCGTCGTCGTTCCAGCTTCGGTCCGCCGCCAAGATGTCCAGGAGCGCCTCAGACGCTGACTTCAGATCGCCCCGCGCCGCATAGGCCTTAGCTAGGTCAAACCGCGCCTGATGGTCGCTTGGGTTGGCCTGAACGGCGCTGGCCAGCGCTTCAATCTCGCCGGTTTCGCCCGCCTGGGCGGCGTAGACCAGCGCGGCGCGGGCGCCCGCGATGGCGGGATCGTCAGCGGCGTTTTCGGGCGCCATGTCCAGCACCTCATTGGCGCGCTGGGTGTCGCCGTTCATCAGATAGGCGCGCGACAGACCGCCGATAGCGGCCAGGTGTTGCGGGTCTTGGCTCAGCGCCTGGGCAAAGTCTTGCGCCGCGCCGCCCACGTCGCCGGCTTCAAGCTGTTCAAGGCCGCGCGCCACCAGCGCGTCGACCTCTTCGCCGCCGCCGGTTCCCGTCAGGCGCCCGATCAGGGCGTCGATCTCGCTTGGGGCCACGGCGCCCATGAAGCCGTCGACCGGCCGGCCCTTGTCGAAGGCAAAGACGGCCGGGATGGATTGAACGCCAAGTTGTCCCGCCACGCCCGGGTTCTCATCAATGTTGATCTTCACAAGGCGCACCTTGCCGCCGGCCTTGGTCACGGCCGCTTCCAGCGCCGGCGTCAGCTGTCGGCACGGGCCGCACCATGGGGCCCAGAAGTCGACCAGCACCGGGGTTTCCAGAGACGGCTGCAGGACATCGTCTTGAAAGGTCTGGTCGGTCCCGTCCGCGATCCAGTTGCTCTGCGCGTCCTGTCCCCCGCCGCCTCCCTGGGCCTGTCCAATAATCTGCATGCTGGCTGTCTCCATGGCCTGGGCCTGGCCGGACCCTGCGCGGGTGGGACCAGGGCGTGCGTTGCGTGTGCACGCTACCTGGCCTTCAGAGCGCCAAAGCGCAAGGTCGCCTGGCCCCAAAGCGCACGCCCGACGGGTCTTAGTCTTGCGCCAGAGCCGCCAGATCAAGCACCGTCGGCGCATGCCCGGTGGCGGCCAAGAAGCGCGCCAGGTCACGGGACGCCAACGCCGTCGTCGCGGTGTTTTCCAGCGGGTGAAAGTTGATCAGCTCGTGCGCCATGAGGGCGGCGTCAAGCACCAGGCGCACGCGCGCCGCCCGGTCGTTGACCAAGGCGAACACCGTCACTGAGCCGGGGCGCACGCCGAGCGTCTCCCACAACAGATCGGGCGCGCCAAACGACAGGCGCGCCACGCCCAGGTGCGCGTGCAGCCGGTTCAGCCGCACCGGCGTTTGCGCCAAGGCGCAGACCAGAACCAGCTCCCCGCGCTTGGATTTAAGGAACAGGTTCTTGGTGTGTCCGCCGGGCAGGCTCAGCTTCAACTCCGCGCCCTCCTCGACCGTGAAGATCGGCGGATGCTCGGTTGTGGCGTGGGCCACCCCAAGC
>CAYGQB010000113.1:0-8687 GCA_964351895.1 uncultured Caulobacterales bacterium | reverse complement strand
GTTAAGTCCCCCGCCAAGTCTTGGCCGCTAAGTCTTGCTTTGATGGGCGCGTTTGGCTGGGGCGGCGGTTGGCAAGCTGGCGCTTGGACTGTACGCCCTGTGACACCTTCCCGCCTCTCCTGAAAGGACGCCCCACCCTATGGCGCGCAAGTCGGCCAAGAAGATCAATCTGGCGCTGCAAGGCGGGGGCTCGCACGGCGCCTTCACCTGGGGCGTCTTGGACGCGCTGTTGGAAGACGGGCGGTTAAAGATCGAAGCCATCTCCGGCACCAGCGCTGGGGCCATGAACGCCGTTGCCTTTGCAGAGGGGTATCAGCGCGACGGGGCGGACGGGGCGCGCGCCAGCTTGCGCCGGTTCTGGGACGGCGTCGCCCACAGCGCCCGCCTCTCCTCGACCGCCAATGCGCCTTGGACGGCCTTCTTTGACCCCTTTGGCGTCCTCACCAATCTGTCGCTCGATTTTTATTCGCTGTGGATGCGCAACACCAGTCCTTACGACGTCAACCCTCTGAATCTAAACCCACTTCGTGACGTGGTAGATTCTTTGATCGACTTTGAAGCCGTGCGCGCCTGCGACGCGGTCAAGCTGTTCTTGGCGGCGACAAACGTGGAAACTGGCCGCACCCGCGTGTTCACCAACCGGGAGATTAGCGCCGACCACGTGATGGCGTCAGCCTGCTTGCCGCTTCTGTTTCAGGCCGTTGAGATTGACGGCGCGCCCTATTGGGACGGCGGCTACGCAGGCAATCCGCCGCTGTTTCCGTTCTTTTACGAGAGCGGCTCACGCGACATTGTCGTGGTGCAGATCAATCCCATCACCCGCCCCGGCACGCCGCGCTCGATCCAGGCGATCCTCGATCGCATGACCGAGATCACATTCAACGCCAGCCTGCTGCGGGAGTATCGGGCGATCGAGTTTGTGGGTCGGCTGGTCGATGAGGGCCAGATTGACGCCTCGCGCTATCGCCACATGCTGACCCACCGGATCGACGGCGGCGAAGCACTCAAAGACCTGAGCGCCGCCACCCGGATGACCGCCGACGCGGCCTTGTTTGAAGATCTGTTCGCGCGCGGTCGCACCGCGGCCCAAGCCTGGCTCGATGAGGCCTGGCCGCATCTGGGCAAGACGGCGACGCTCGACCTCAGCGCCCTGCTTGCCAATCCCGACGTCGGCGTGTGAACGGCGCTACAGCCCGATGACCAGGGCCACCATGGCGGCGGGGAACAAGAGCGTCATGAAGCCCATGACCTGAAGCGCCAAAATCCGCTGCTGAGAAACTTTGCGCGTTGCGCCCGCCATGCGCATCTTCTTGGGCAGCGGATCTAGGATCCAGCGCACGAAGAACAGCCCCCCCGCAGCCGTCGCCAGGATGACCGACGCGCCGATGGCGGAGCCGGCCAGGGCGAACACGGCCGCGCCGCCGGCAAAGCCTGCAATCCACGGCAGAACGCCCTTGACCACGCGGCGCACCAAGCTGTCGGCGCGGCGATAGTCCAAACGCTTGAATGCGGCCGGCGCCGTGTGCACCACCGTCGTGCCCGCCACGCCCAGAGCCAGGCCAGACAAGCCAGCAGCCAAAACCAGCGACGCCGCCAAAACCTGATCCATCATCATCGCGCATCTCCCCAAATGAACGAGGAGCGCTAGGCTGATTTGGGAGTGGTTGGAAAGAGCGCAAACTCCGCCGGCGGCCTGTCAAGCAGTCGAAACACCGACACGACCTGGTCAATGTCGCCGTTCTGCGCCCGCCGCACCTCTTATCTAGTCGCCAGACGGCGGGTCCAGCCGCGCCTTGAGCTTGGCGCTCGCGCGCTCTTTGACGCTGTCGCTCTTGAGTTGACCACAGGCGGCAAGGATATCGCGGCCGCGCGGGGTGCGGATCGGGCTGGCGTAGCCGGCCCGGTTGACGATCTCGGCAAACGCTTCGATCCGCTCCCAGTCCGAGCACTCGTAAGGGCTGCCCGGCCAGGGATTAAAAGGGATCAAGTTGATCTTGGAGGGCACGCCGGCCAACAGGCGCACCAAGGCCTTGGCCTCGGCGTTGGTGTCGTTGACCCCCTTCAACATCACATATTCGAAGGTGATCCGGCGCGCATTTGAGACGCCGGGATAGTCCCGGCACGCGGCCAACAGAGCGGCGATGGGCCACTTCTTGTTGATCGGCACCAGCTCATCGCGCAGGGCGTCATTCGTGGCGTGCAAGCTGATGGCGAGCATGGCCTGGGCGTCATGGCCCAGGCGCTCCAGTTGAGACACCACGCCGCTGGTCGACACGGTGA
The DNA here is from genome assembly GCA_964351895.1 of uncultured Caulobacterales bacterium. Taxonomy (GTDB): domain Bacteria; phylum Pseudomonadota; class Alphaproteobacteria; order Caulobacterales; family Maricaulaceae; genus CAYGQB01. The sequence goes on along the minus strand of CAYGQB010000113.1, from coordinate 6,407 downwards.
TCCGCCGACGAGAAATGGCGATCCCGTCGCCGTCCGACAGGATGTCGAGCGCCTGGATCACATTGTCGGTGTTGTAGAGCGGCTCACCCATGCCCATGAACACGATGTTGGTGATGCGCCGGTCCTCGTTCGAGGAGGGCCACTCGGCCAAGTCGTCGCGCGCGACCATCACCTGGGCGACGATTTCGGCCGCCGTCAGGTTGCGCACCAGCTTCTGGGTGCCGGTGTGACAGAAGGTGCAGGTCAGGGTGCAGCCGACCTGGCTGGACACGCACAAGGCGCCCGATTTGCCGACGTCGGGGATGAACACCGTTTCAACTTCCGCCCCGCCGTCCAGCCGGATGAGGTACTTGCGGGTGCCGTCAGTTGAGACTTGGCGCTCCACGATCTGCGGGCGCGAGAGGGTAAAGCCGGCGGCGAGACTGGCTCGCAGCGGCTTGGCGACATCGGTCATGGCGTCAAAATCGGTGACGCCATAGTGGTAGATCCAGCGCCACAGCTGAGAGGCGCGCATCCGCGCCTTCTTAGGTTCAACACCGTGCTCGACCAGGGCGTTGAGCAATTCCGGCCGCGTCATGCCGGCAAGGTTGGGCGCTGGCGCGGGTCCGCCGGGGCGCAGGCCGGCGGCCGTGTCGACCAGGGTGGCGACAGCGCCGTGATGCGTCTCAGCGCCGGACGGAGGAGATGAAGCTGTGGTCATGGCCGATGAAATAGCACTGCGCCCGTCTCAGCGCCACGCGCCGTGCAGCACGCCCGATCAACCGCCGTCGGCCCTAGTCGCACCCAGACACGCGCGCGCCAGACAGGGCGACCGGACGTCCCTCGACCTTGACGCTGGCCGCACCGCCCTCGATCACGCGGATGCGCCCGTCGGCGCAACGCACGCGCGCGCCCACTACGGCGACCGGCTTGCCGCCAAACATGACTGTAGAAGCGCCCTCGATCACGGTGACGCACGTCCCGTCCGCCAGGCGCAAGGCGCGTTCGCCTTCCACTGAGATGTTGGCCGCGCCGCCCTGCGCACCCTCACCGCAGTCGCCGGGCGCCGCAGGAGCGGCGCGCGCTGCGGTGGTCGGCGACGGCGCTTCTGGCGGCGGTGCAGAAACCGCCTGAAAGCCCAGCGCGGCCAGGCCTGAGACCAGTTGGAGAGCGAGCGCCATCACCAGGCGCGGGCGTCGCGGCGACGCCAAATCCGCGTAAACGACCACACCAGCGCGATGGCCCAGCCGATCCCCGTCCAGCCGAACAGCAGGTTGGTGAGGAAAATCGCGCCCAAGTTATGGTGACCGCGCACCAGCGCAATCAGGCTCGGCAAGAACCAGATGATCAGCATCGTCAACATGTCGCCACCATCTCGCTGCGCCCTTTCACGTTCAACTTTCAGCGTCAGTATTATTGTTTTTCGATAATATGTCCAGAGCAATGCGCTGTGGCGGGACGGACGCTGGACGCGCGCGCGGGGAGCGGCGAGACTTCGCCTGTGCTGAAGCTGGAGACCCATCCATGAACCGCCGACATGTCTTGTGCGCGTCGATCGCGGGTGCGGTTGCGGCTTCCGGAGTGGCGTCTGGAGCCTCTTCAGCGTCCGCGTCAACACCGGCCACACCGCGAACGTCCCCCCGGGCGTCCCAGCGCGCGCGGGTGCGGCGCGGCTATGTCGAAGGTCCGTTTGGGCAAATTCACTACTATGAGGCCGGCGCCGGCGCGCCGCTGGTGCTCTTGCATCAATCGCCGGTGTGCGGGCGCATGTTTGAGCGCGCCCTGCCCCACCTGGCGCAGGCGGGAATTCGCGCCATTGCGCTGGACACGCCCGGCTTTGGCAATTCCGACGTCCCCGACGCCCCGCCCAGCGTGACCCAGTACGCCGACGCGCTTGGCGCCGCGCTGGATGGGTTGGGCCTCTTTGCGCCTCACATCTTGGGCCATCACACCGGCGCGGGCATCGCGTGCAACTTCGTCGCCCGTCATGGCGCCCGCGCCCGCAGCCTCATTCTGAACGGTCCGCCCGTGTTCACTCCAGAGGCCTTGGCCGCGTTTAAGGACCACACGCTGGCCCCTTTGCCGGTCTACAAGGACGGATCGCACCTGCAAGAGCGCTGGGACAAGCGCGTCGCCTTCTCACCCGGCTGGAGCGACGAGGTGGCCATGCACCGCCGCCTGGTTGATCAGATGTGGGCCGGGGACACCTGGTGGTACGGCCACGCTGCGGCTTTCGCCTATGACATGGCGCCCGACCTGATGGCGGTGCGCGCTCCGTCCCTCATCCTTACCAACACCGGCGACGACATCTATGACTTGGCCCTGCGCGCCCGCGACATGCGGCCAGACATGGCGTTTGTGGAGTTGGAGGGTGGAACCCACGACATCGTCGACGAGCAGCCGCACGCCTGGTCACGCGCCGTCGCCGCCTTCGTGCACGCCCACGCCTAGAAGCGCCCGCCCTCTTCAACAACGATCAGGCCGATGAAGCTGATTTGCTATCCCTACTCAAACACGCCGCCTCTCATCCGCCCCGCGCCCTCCAGTCGCGACTGGATGGACGCCACGCCGGAGAGCTTTGCCTATCGCTGCCTGCCGTTAACGGTGGCCAATTCGTATGGCTGGGAGATTCTCAATCCGCGCGGCTTTAGCGCCACCTGGGACGGGCGCACCATCAAGGACGGCGTGCACATCACCCGCGACGCCCCGACCGATCCTGGCGCCGTGGGTCACATGGGCGCGCCCTCCGACGCCTATGTGCGGCCGATGGCGCACTTTGGCTCTGCGGTCCTGACCTTCGAATTGCCGATGATGTTCAAGACGCCGCCCGGCTGGTCGCTTCTGGTGCAGCCGCCGGTGAACCGTCCCAAAGACGGCATCTGCGGCCTCACCGGCGTCATTGAGACCGACTGGTCGCCCTACACCTTCACTATGAACTGGATGTTCACCCGCGCCGACGCGGCCGTTCGTTTCGACGCTGAAGAACCCATCGCCCACATCATGCCTGTGCGCCGCTCGACCTTAGAGAAGGTGGAGCCGGAGTTTCGCAGCATTCATGAAGACGATGATCGCAAGACCCAGAACACGCTGTGGCGCGAAAGTCGGGGCGCGTTCCTCGCCGGACTGGACGCCAAGGACGCTGCGGCCATCGCCGAAAAGTGGCAGAAAGCCTATTATCGCGGCCTGCGCCCGGACGGGGCGAGCGGCGCCAAGGACCATCAGGTCAAGGTGCGCCTGCGCCCGTTTCGCCCGCTCGACGACGGCTCAGGGCCCACCCCAGGCTCAAACAAGGCTGGCCCAATCAAGTCTGGCCCAACCAAGTCGCGTCCGACCAAGCCGCGACGGCCCAAGCGATCCTAGCTTGGCGCGCCTTTTGAACCTCTTGTCCCCTAAGCCACTTGTCCCCGGTACTCACCCTAGGCGCACGCCTTGGCCGCTGAATCCAGCGCCCGCGTCACACCGCGCAGGGAAAACTCATAGGACGTCGCCGTCCCGCGCGTGGAGAAGGTCTCCACCCGCATGTCAAAGCCGCGCTTCATCGCGGCAACCAGGCGGCGCTCGTCCTCATCGTCGCTTAAAAAGGCGTCCGATCCGTCCACGAACATGGCGAACCGGCTGGAGCCGACCCGCGCCGTTGTCGGGGAGTCGGTTTTCAGGTCGTACGACACGCGCACGCTGGGCTGCTGGCGGGCCGCGCCGGACCGCCACGTCGACACCATCATCACAACCTGGCCGTGGTCGACGTTCTTAGGCGACTTATCGACGGCTTCGGACAGAACGTAACAGACCTGGTCGGATCCCAGCGCGCGCACATAGACCGCCCAGTCGTCATAGCGCGCGCGCAGCTGCGGCTCGGCGCCAAAAGCTGCGCCGGTTGCCCCGGCCGCCACCACCGCTCCCGCAAGGGCGCATGTCAGCGTGAACGCCCGTGCGCCGCCCGCGGTCCGCGTTGGGTGTAATCGGGACTGATCGCCAGCGCCTAGCTTCATCCGCACCATGGTTGTGTCTCCCTGCAGCGGTCGCGTTCTGCGGACCGCCACTCTAACCTAAAGCTAAGCGCACATGCGTGCGCGATGGCTCAACACGCCCAGAACAGCTTGATTCTGATTTGGCGGGCGTGTCTCTTCGAGGCTCCTAGCGGCGGTGCCGCCCGGCGCTTCGTGCTGTGAAAGGCGACCGGTCCTCTTGTCCAGCCTCGCTGCAATGTCTGTTTCACCTGACCGCGAACATTTGGCCGACTTGGTGGAAGCGATTGCGCGACACCGAGACAAGTCTGCGTTCGCTGAGCTGTTCTCCTATTTTGCGCCGCGTGTGAAGGCCTACGTGATGCGTCTTGGCGCCCGCGATGACCTGGCCGAAGAGTTGGCGCAAGACGTTCTGGTGACGCTGTGGCGCAAGGCAGAGACCTTTGATCGCCGCCAGGCGTCGGTCTCCACCTGGGTCTTTCGCATCGCCCGCAATCGCCGCATCGACGCCTATCGACGCGAGTCCAAACCCGATCTTGACCCGTACGATCCAGAACTGCGCCCGGTGGAAGAAACCCCGCCGGACGAGGCCGTGTCGGCCGTTGAGCGCGATGAGGCCGTGCGTGCGGCGATGACCGAATTGCCGGACGAGCAGCTGGAGTTGTTGAAGCTTGCCTTCTTCGACGGGCTGTCACATCGCGAAATCGCAGACGCCCAGGGCTTGCCCCTTGGCACCGTTAAATCGCGCATGCGCCTTGCCTTTCAAAAGTTGCGCGGCAAGTTGGAGCGCGAGTAGGCGCACCCAGTGCGCAGGTTGAGGCTGCACCCCTTGACCAAATCGAGCACTGATCGATATCGCATCGAACTTGGATATTTTTTAGAGTCTACAATGATCAAAAGGACCGGCTCCGTGCGCGATCAACTCGGAGACAGCACCGAATTTGCGGCCGCCTACGCCTATGCGCAGGCCAATGCAGCGCTCCGTCTCTTGATGGACGCCCGCGTGCACGTGAGCGCAGACGCGGCCCGCGAAGTGGACCTGTGCGACACGCTGGGCGGCGCCTTCCTTGAAAGCCTTACGCCGGTGGCGCTGGAGCCGGACGCGCTGAGCCGCGCCCTGGCGTGCATCGACGCCCTGGACGATGAGCCGCGCGTCGCCAGTCAGCCCCAAAAGGCCGCCGCCGAAGCCGGGCGCGGCGTGCAAGAAGTGCTCGACCTGCCCGAGCCCGTGCGTGATGCGGCGCTGACGGCCATGGAGGGCGCGGATTGGCGCTTTGCTGGACGCGGCATTCGCATCTTGGAGCTTCTTGAGGACCAGGGCTGCAAGGCGGAGTTGCTGCGCATTGAGCCGGGCGCCGGCGCGCCAGAGCATGGCCACGCGGGCGACGAGATCACGCTCGTGCTCAAGGGCGCGTTCTGCGTCGACGGGGCGCGGTTTGGGCGCGGCGATCTGTGCTTTGCCACCATCGGTGTCGATCACCGGCCCGTGGCTGAACCCGGCGAGGTGTGCATTGCCCTGGCGATCACCGACGCGCCCCTAGAATTCAAAGGCCTCCTGGGCGTTCTGCAGCGCACGTTCCGGCGTCACTAGACTGCTGGTCCACCCGGCCGGGGCTCAGCGCCCGGCGTCCTCATCGCCTGAGCTACCCTCGACGATTGGTGTCTCGGCGCCCGTTGCCTTGGTGCGCTGGCGTGGGGCGCCCCACTGCGTTGGCGCCGGCAAGTCGGGCCCGCCCGGCATCAGCGGGCGCGCGGGATAGCCGCCAAAGCTCAAGGTGCGGTCATAAAGCGTCAGAGCGGCGGCGACCGACACGTTGAGACAGAACCTGGTCGGGATCTTCACCACATGGGCGCAGCGCGCCAACATCTCAGGACTTAAAGACCCGCGCTCGCGCCCGAGCACGTATGCCGCCTTCTTGGGATGACGAAACACCGGCAGCTCAACCGCGTCATCGGTCAATTCGATCCCCACCAGTACGCAGCCTTGCGGCACAAGAAGCTCCCCCACGCTGTCCCAGGCATAGTAGGGCACGTGCTCGAAGGTCTTGGAGGTGTCGGCGCGCAAGACGTGCAGCGCCTTGTGATGGGCGGCCACGGTAAAGGCGAAGCTGGCGCCAAAGGCATGCCCAGTGCGCAAGATCGCACCGAGATTCATCGCCTTGGACACGCCTTCCACGCCAATGCCGAAGTAGCCGCGCATCTTAGAGGCACGCCACCTGGAGGGCGCCCGCGCCGTCCAGCCAGGCGCGCGCCATCATCTGGCTGGTGAACGGGGCGCACGCGCGCCCTCGCGCGTCTACGCCGATCACGCCGCCGTCGCCGCCCTGACGCGCCATGTCAGCCAAGGCGCCGGCCGCCGCCGCGTCCAGGCTCATTCCGGCATAGGCGATGCGCGCAGAGATGTCGGCCGCGGCGGCGGAGCGCATGAAGTATTCGCCCTGGCCGGTGCACGACACCGCGACG
>CAYGQB010000112.1:0-8713 GCA_964351895.1 uncultured Caulobacterales bacterium | reverse complement strand
AACCCAGGGCGCGCAGCTGGACGCGCGCGGCGTTGCCGCCGTCATGGCCTATGTCGGCGCGGGGGCGGGAGATCGCACCGGCACCTGCGCGGCGCTCGACAAGTTGATCACGGCCGGCGTGGGCCGGGACGCGCTGGTGGGACTGGCCCAAATCGACACCCTGCTTGACGCATTGGGCGTGGACGCCAGCCGCGCCGTCTTCGATCCATCTATTGTGCGCGGGCTGGGCTATTACACCGGTCCGGTGTTCGAAGTTGAACTGTTGTTTGAGGTCCTCAACGCCAAGGGCCAGCCGGTGCGCGTGGGGTCGATCGGCGGCGGCGGCCGCTACGATGATCTGGTGGCGCGCTTCAAGGGCCAGACGGTGCCGGCGACGGGCTTCTCGTTCGGCGTGACGCGCTTTGCCGCCGCGCTCCAGCTGGCCGGGCGGCTCGACGAGGGGGCGCAGGAAGACCTCACCGTTGTCTTGACCCTCGACCCCGACCAGGTGGCTGACAGCTTTGCACTGGCCGCAGCCGTGCGCGCCGGCTCTGGACCTGCGGAGGCGTTTGTCGGCGGCGGCAACATGGGCAAGCAGATGAAGTACGCCGATAAGCGCGGGGCGCGGTTTGCCGTCATCGTTGGTGAGGACGAGCGCGCGGCGGGAACGGTGACGGTGAAGGACTTGAAGCTCGGGGCTGAGATGTCGGGCGACATCGAAACCCGCGAGGAATGGCGCGACGCGCGCCCCGCCCAGGAAACCATTGCACGCGATCAGCTGGTCGCCTGGATCGAGAAGGCGCGCCAGTCATGACGGCCGCGCAGCCCGTGGTGGACCGCATCGTAGCGGCGATGGCGGACGTTGACGGCGCCTGGATCGAGCCGCCGATCATCTCCCGGTCTGGGCCGTTTATCGATCTGTCGGGCGAGGAGGTGCGGTCTCGGCTCGTGGCGCTGGAGGAAGGCGGCTTGTGCCTGCGACCTGACCTCACCATCCCGGTGGCGTTGGCGGTGCTGGAGGCGTTCAAAGCCGGTCCGGGCGCGCCCACGGCTTATCGCTACGACGCGCCGGCCTATCGCTACGCCTCACGCGCTGAGCGCGTGCCGATAGAGATTCGCATGGTCGGACAGGAGCGCTACGCCGACGCTGATCCTGTCGCCGCCGAAGCTGAGACGTTGGCGACAGCCTTGAGTTGCGTCGCCGCCGGCGCTCCTGCGTCGCGCACGCAACACAAGAACTTTCGCGCGGGCGTGCGGGTGCGGCTCGGGGATGCAGGCGCGCTCAGCTGTCTCGTTGACGCGCTCGACCTGCCGCCGGCGGTCGCTGAACCGATCCGGCGCGGGCTCGTCGGACACGTCCACGACCAGGCGGGGGCGGCGTCCAAGGACGGCGCAAGCGAGACGGGTCTGTCTGCACTGGCCGAAGCGCTCTCTGGATTGTCGCCAGAGCGCGCGGCCCAGGCGGTGCGCGACATGTACGCTCTGGCCGGCGTTGAAGCGGTGGGGGGGCGTCCGCCTGAAGCGGTTGCGGCGCGTGTCATTGAACAGGCCGCCCAGGCTCGTGTGGCGCAGGTGTCTCCGGGTGCGGTCGAACTCATCGGCCGCTTTCAGCGCGTGCGCGGACCGGTGCGCGGCGCGCTCGACGAGGCCTTGAAGATCGCGCGTGACGCCGGCGGCGACCTTGATCGGTGGCGGGCGGACTGGGAGACGCGCCTCACTCTTGTCGAGGCGCGCGGTCATGACCTGTCTGACGCCACGTTCGACGCCGGCATGGTGTCGCGCTTCGACTATTACGACGGGCCGGTGTTTGGCGTCGCAGGCGAAGGCGGACAGGCCCTGGCTTCTGGTGGGCGCTATGATGGCTTGCTGGCGCGCCTGAAGCCGGGGGCGTCGACCCGCGCCGTTGGCTTTGCGGTGCGCCCAAACGCCATCGCCCGCATGGTGGCGGGAGGCGCGTCATGAGCACCGCTGATCTCATTCTGGCCATTCCGTCTAAAGGGCGCTTGCAGGAGCAGACAGACGACTGGCTCGCCGACTGCGGCTTCACACTCCGGCGTGCGGGTGGCGCGCGCTCCTACATCGGCGTGCTGGATGCAGCCCCCGGGGTCAGCGTGCGTCTCATGTCCGCGCGCGAGATCGCGAAAGGGCTCGACACGGGCGAGATCCACCTCGGCGTCACGGGGGAGGACGTCATCCGTGAGGAGAGCGCCAATCCAGATGAGAACGTGAAATTGATCACCGGGCTCGGGTTTGGCCGCGCCGATCTGGTGGTGGCGGTGCCGCAGGGCTGGATTGACGTGTCGACCATGCACGACCTGGAGGACGTGGCCGCGCGTGAGCGGGCCCGGCGGGGGCGTCAGCTGCGGGTGGCCACCAAGTATCACGCCCTGACCCGCGCCTTCTTTTTGGAGCGCGGCCTCGTTGACTATCGCATTGTCGACAGCCACGGCGCGACTGAAGGGGCGCCGGCGGCGGGCGTGGCCGATGTGATTGTCGACATCACCACGACCGGCTCAACGCTGGCCGCCAATCACCTGCGCCCGCTCACCGACGGCGTGATCTTGAAAAGCCAAGCCCAGCTTGCCGCGTCTGTGCGCGCCGACTGGAGCCCCGATCAACGCGCACGACTGGCGGCGTTTCTCGATGTGGTCGAGGCGCGCGCATCGGGCCGCGAACGGATGCTGGTGCGCGGCGCGCATGCGCCCCAAGTCTGGCAAGACGCCGCGGTGCGATTCGGAGGCGAGGCTGCGCCGGACGGATTTGGTCTGACCTGCACCAGCGCGCGCGCGTTCGAAGCGGCCGCTTTCGCGCGCGACGAAACCGGGGCCGGCGTCACTGTACAAGCTGTCGACTATCACTTTTCGACGAACGGGGAGCTGTTTGCTCGCGCCAAGGCCGTATTTGAGGCGTCAGGATTGTGAAGGTCTGTTGACACACTCATGCACAATGTCGTGAATAGAAGAAGTTGTTCCGAGCGTGCTTGGGGCGACCGGCGTTTCGGGGAGGAAACGCCTCTCATTCGACCGACCGATAATTTGCGGGTCAGCGGTTTCGCTGGCCCGCCTTTTTTTACGCCGCGCTCCAAGCATGGCGCCGGCGGCCGGTGCGTCAGATCCGATCGCGTGACGTGCGCGGACTACAGCCCGAGTTCGGCTTTCATCTGGCGACGTTCAGCGCTCTTCAACTCATCAATGTCGGCGATAAACTCGCGCGCATCATCCGCAGACGCATTGTCGATGGTGACGCGGGCGCGCTCAGAATGGGGACCGTCGTCCGCATCCACGACAAAGCTCTTGCCGTCCGGCGTGTGAATCAAGATGGCCGTATGGTCGTGGTCGCCGCCGTCTTGGGCGCTGATCGAGAAACCAAAGCCCAGAAGGCGCGCAGCAAAGCTCGTTGCTTCACCGGCGCTGTCGGCGCGCGCGCCATCCATCGATCCGTCATCGTGCAGCGGGGTGGTCAGCGCGGCCGGCGCCGTGTCCGCGTCGTGCGCCTCGCGCCAATCTGAGAACTCAGCAAACGCGTCGGCGCCGCAGCTCACGCGCGCGGTCGCCGGTGCGCTGTCGGACGTGTCGTGAATGTCCACCAGACAGGCCGCGGCGGTGGACTGGTTGCGCGCGAAATAGGCGCGCCGTTCGGGCGACACGACGATCACCCGAAGGTCATAGACCGTCTCGCCAAAACTGGTGTCGCCAAAACTGGTGTCGCCAAAACTGGTGTCGCCAGAACGAGCGTCGGTTAAGGCGTGCGCCGGCGCCGCGGCGAGCCCTGCGCCCGCCGTCAACGCCGCAACGCTCGCCACCACCCACATCGGCGCGCTGCTCCGGTGTTGTGGCGGATGAACCCTAAGGAGCGTCATGGCGTGTCCTTGCATATCAAGAGCGGCGTTGACGCAACCTGACCTGTCGCGGCGGCGCGATCAGCTTAAAGTTTGGTCATGCCGCACGCGCAATGCCGCCGCCCCTGCAGCTATCGGTCTTCGGTCACGACGTTCAGCGTCCCGTCGGCGCTGCGCGTCACCCGGACGCGGCGGCCCTCGTCCAGTTCTATTTCGCGGGTTTCACCGGGGGCGACCTCAATGCGTTCTCCATTGATGTTGACCCAATCCTCGGCGGCGTCGTCAGAGAAGCGGCGCACCGTGACGTGAGTGCGTCGCTTGGCGGGCCCGCCGGCCAACTCGCCGACCAACTCGCCGGGGGCCTCAAGCTGGGCCAGGGCGCGCGCCACTTCAGCATCCACCAGCGCGTCGAGCCCGTCCAAGGCTTGCAGCTGCGTGAGCGCTTCCAGCTCCGCAAGCTCCTCCAAGCCCTCCAACTCCATGAGAGGGGCCAACTCTTCAAGCGGGAGCACGCCCTCAAGGGCGGCCAGGGCGTCTGTCACCTCTTGAGAGATGCGCGCCGCATCGATCACGATCTTGCGCTGGTGGACGCCATGCCCGTGAGCCGTCTGGCTGTGATCAAACTCAAGATCATCGTCGCCATGCCACACATAGGCGTAGGTTTGCACTTCGCCCTCAGGTGCGTCCGCGCGCGGTGGGTGCGGCTCATCTGGAGCGTCCGGCGCATCGGGCGCGTGGTGGGGCTGGCGGCGGACCACCACCACGCGGCGGGTCTCGCCGTCGCTCACCACCTCAACTTCGGCGTCGCACGTGCACGCGCGTTCATCGGTGGCGGCCTCGTCACGCGAGGATTTGATCACTGTGATCGTGCGCTCAACTTTGCGTTCAGCCTGGTGTTCTGGCGCGACGTCCGCGCTGGTCAGGGGTGAGGCAACGGCGTCAGCGCTGGCGCATGCACTCAGCGCCAAGAGGCTGACGGACAACAGGGCGGTGGTTTTTACCATGGCGTGGCTCTCCCTCGATGAGACGCTCCAAGGGTGAGCCGTCGCGCGCGCAAAGGCAGCTTAAATGTCGGTCATAGGTTGGTAAGCCTGGCGGGAAGGGGCGCGCCTGGAACGGGCGCCTCAGGTCACTAACCCCTCGTTTACAATGATATTTAGATAAAAATTTAGACGACTTAGGTAGCTTGCAAATCAAATCTTCGTTCGGCGACCCAGGGTTTGAAAATGCAACATCCAAACATCTTGTCCAGATTGCGCGATCAGCGTGCTGGTAATGTTGGGATGATTTTCGCCTTCGCGATGCCACTGATCATGATTTTCTTTGGCGCGGCCGTGGACACCAGCCGTCTATTTAATCAGAAGCTGGCCGCCCAAGTCGCGCTGGATACGATGCTCTTGGACAGCGTTGCAGAGAAGGGCACCGAGGACATCCGGTCGCGCTTGCAACAGCGCCTCGCAGCAGAAAAGAAGGCGTTCAACCTCGTCTCGCTCGACATCACTGAAACTGGGTCGTTCGTGCGCGTGTCGGCAACGGTCTCAACCAGCGTCGATCCCATGTTTCCCGACGTCTTGGACCTGGAAGACAACACGGTTCACGTCAACGCCACTGTCGAAGCGCGCCGCAAGATCAGCAGCGTGCGGTTCCGTCCGGTGCGCGCCAAGGGCGGCTACCCCAAGAAGGTCGAGCTTTTTGTGGTGCGCGACGAAGACGAAACCCAGGTCGAGCTTCTGGCCACCATGCTCTACAAGGTGGACGAAGGCGGCACGGTCTGCACGATCGTCGGCAATATCCAACTGGACACCTGTGGCACGCTCGATCTGGGGCGCTACAAGCGCGCCTATCTGAAGTTCAGCGTCTGGGAGCAGGGCGGTCAGATCGAGCGCGACGGCCGCGCGCCGGATGTGGTCATCGATTCCCACGACCCGGCCAATTCGTACCGCTTCGTGATCGACGGCGAGCAGCAGGCCAATGGCGTCAGCGTCGATGTCTTCGGTCTGATGGGCTGCGACAAGCAATCGGTCCACGAGTGGGAAGACATGGTCAACTTCTTCGAGCACGACACACGCGACTTTGTCTATGAAGTGCGCGGCTACTGCAGCGAGGACCTTGTCCACGAAAAGATGGTGCAGATCATCAACTGATCCGCTCCGCGTCCGCTGTCGTCGCCACGATCATCCGATCCCCTCGGTGCGCGCGATCCAGTCGCCGCCCCAAACATAAAACGGCCGGCCCAGGGGATTGGGCCGGCCGTCTCGTATTAATGGCGCCTCCGATACTGGAAGCGCTGAGCGAAGAGACTTCCTTAGAAGTCCATTCCGCCCCTTAGGACCAGCGCTGTTGCGCTGGTCCTTCGGCTGTTGGCCAAGAATGGGCGGTTTTACGGACTTCCTTAGAAGTCCATACCGCCCATGCCGCCCATGCCGCCCGGCATGCCGCCGCCGCCCGACGCGTCTGACTTCGGCGCTTCGGCGATGGTGGCTTCGGTCGTCAGGATGAGCGCCGCCACGGACGCGGCGTCCTGAAGCGCGGTGCGCACAACCTTCACCGGGTCGATGATGCCGGCTTCGATCATGTCGACATACTCTTCAGTCTGGGCGTTGAAGCCATAGTTGGCCTTGTTCTGCTCCAGGATCTTGCCGACCACGATGGAGCCTTCAACACCAGCGTTCTCGACGATCTGACGGATCGGGGCTTCCAGCGCCTTGCGCACAATGGCGATGCCGGCGTCCTGATCTGCGTTGTCGCCCTTTACATCGATGAACTTGGAGGCGCGCAGCAGCGCCACGCCGCCGCCGGGAACGATGCCTTCTTCGACCGCAGCGCGGGTGGCGTTCAGGGCGTCGTCGACGCGGTCCTTACGCTCTTTCACTTCAATCTCGGTGGCGCCGCCGACCTTGATCACCGCAACACCGCCGGCCAGCTTGGCCAGGCGCTCTTGCAGCTTCTCGCGGTCATAGTCCGACGAGGTGTCGTCGATCTGACGACGGATCTGGCTCACACGGCCTTCAATGTCGGCCTTGGCGCCCGCGCCGTCGACGATCGTGGTGTCTTCCTTGGTGATCGACACGCGCTTGGCGGTGCCGAGCATGTCCAGGGTCACCGTTTCCAGCTTGATGCCGAGGTCTTCGGAAATCATCGTGCCGCCCGTCAGGATGGCGATGTCTTCCAGCATGGCCTTGCGGCGATCGCCGAAGCCCGGAGCCTTCACGGCCGCAACCTTCAGGCCGCCGCGCAGCTTGTTGACCACCAGCGTCGCCAGGGCTTCGCCTTCCACGTCCTCAGCAATGATGAGAAGCGGACGCGACGACTGAACCACGGCTTCCAGGATCGGGAGCATGGCCTGAAGCGACGAGAGCTTCTTCTCAAACAGAAGGATATAGGGGTCTTCCAGGTCGACGCGCATCTTGTCGGCGTCGGTGATGAAGTACGGCGAGAGGTAGCCGCGGTCGAACTGCATGCCCTCGACCACTTCAAGCTCGGTGGCCAGCGACTTGGCTTCTTCAACCGTGATGACGCCTTCGTTGCCGACCTTGTCCATGGCCTTGGCAATCATGTCGCCGATCTCGGTTTCACCGTTCGCTGAGATGGTGCCGACCTGGGCGATCTCGGCGTTGGTGGAGACCTCCTTGGCCTTGCCTTTGAGGTCTGCGAGCACTTCAGTCACGGCTTTGTCGATGCCGCGCTTGAGGTCCATCGGGTTCATGCCGGCGGCCACGCGCTTCATGCCTTCGCGCACGATGGCCTGGGCCAGAACAGTGGCCGTGGTGGTGCCGTCGCCGGCTTCGTCGTTGGTCTTGGACGCCACTTCGCGCAGCATCTGCGCGCCCATGTTCTCGAACTTGTCTTCCAGCTCGACTTCTTTGGCGACTGTGACGCCGTCCTTGGTCGTGCGCGGTGCGCCGAACGACTTTTCAATAACAACGTTGCGGCCCTTGGGACCGAGCGTGACTTTGACCGCATTGGCCAAGATGTCGACGCCGCGCAGCATCCGCTCGCGGGCTTCGGCGCCGAACTGTACGTCTTTGGCTGCCATGGTGATGTGTCTCCAAATCTAAGCGATCAGCCCGGTCTGCGGGCGACCGCAAGGGGCGCGCTCACGCCTTGCCGAGATCGGCAAGGGCCGGGGCGCGTCTGGTGTGCGTCAGTGTGAAAGCGGTGGAAGACGCGCCTCTAGGCGGCTTTCTTCTTGGCGCCCTTGACGTCGATGACGCCGAGGATGTCGCTTTCTTTCATGATGATCAGGTCTTCACCGTCGATCTTCACTTCGGTGCCCGACCATTTGCCGAACAAAATCCGATCACCGGCTTTCACGTCCAGCGGACGCACCGAGCCGTCTTCTTTGATGGCGCCGGCGCCAACCGAAAGAACTTCGCCTTCTTGAGGCTTTTCCTTCGCCGTGTCGGGGATGATGATGCCGCCAGCGGACTTGGCTTCTTCTTCAACGCGGCGAACGAGCACGCGGTCATGCAAGGGACGGAACGACATGCGACCGTTTCCTCCAAAGTGGGTGGCCAAAACAAGGTGTCAGAGTGCGCGGCGGGTTTTTGGCACTCGCCATGCGACACTGCTAACATGAGGGCAGGTAGGAGGTGTGCGTCGGCGCGTCAAGGGCCGGTCGGACGGAAAAGTCGAGTTGAGTTTGAAACTCAGGACACGCTCGCGGCGTCTGCTGAAACCAACTCCAAAAAGGCGCCGCCCTGGGGTGGCTTGACGAAGTTCAGCTGCGGGTCCGCCTCGGCCAGCGCCTCCATTAGCGCATAATTGGAGAAGTAGCCCAGCCAGCGCTTGGAACGTGGGCCGTCCGTGACAAGCTGGTCGCCGACGATGCCAGACAGGATGCCGGGAACTTTTTTCGCCCACAGCTTGCTTTTCCCGGAGGCGGCCAGCTGTTCT
>CAYGQB010000111.1:0-8812 GCA_964351895.1 uncultured Caulobacterales bacterium | reverse complement strand
CCACGGTTCTGAGGGATTAGGCGCCAGCGCGATGTCCCGGACGGGCGCGCCCAGGCCACGCTAAGCGCAAACAAGATCGCTGCGCCCAGCTGATGCGCAGCCGCCAGCGCCAGCGGGGCGGCGTGAACCAACGTCACAACGCCCAGCAGCGCCTGCGCGACACAGGCGCCTCCAAACAGGATCGCCCAGACGCGCGCTGGCGGCGCGATGCGCCCGCGCACACCCGCCGTCAGCACAAGCAAGCCCATGACAGCCACCACATAGCCCAGCACTCGGTGGTTGAACTGAACCGCGGCGCGATTGTCCAACACGTTGCGCCACCATGGCTCTAGAGCCGCGTACTGCGCTGGGACCCAGGCGCCGCCCATACGCGGCCAATCGGTCAAAACCCGCCCCGCGTCGAGGCCCGCCACGTAGGCGCCGGCGATGATCTGGATGAAGACCAGCGTCGCCAGGCTGATGGCCCAGCGTCCCCAGGCGGTCTTCCCGGCGTTCGGCGCGGGGGCAATCCGCGGCGCGCCAAGCGCCGCCAAGACGCTCCACGCCAACAAGCCCAGAATAACAAATGCAACCCCAAGGTGCACCGCGAGCCGGTGTTGGGACACGTCGACCCGCTCAACCAGGCCGCTGGCCACCATCCACCAGCCGATCGCACCTTGCAGACACACAAGCGCGAACAGCCCCAATCCCCGCGCAAGCCCAGCGCCGCGCAGTCGGCCCATCGCCGCAAAAACAATCAGCGGGATGAGCACAGTCAGACCGATCGCACGGCCCAGCTGGCGATGGCTCCACTCCCACCAGTAGATGGTCTGAAACTCCGCCATCGACATGCCGCGGTTCTGAACCAGGTACTCCGGGATCTCACGGTACTTATCGAACTCGGCCTGCCAGCCGGCCGCCGACAGCGGTGGGAGCGCCCCGGTCACAGGCCGCCATTCCGTAATCGAAAGCCCAGAGTCGGTGAGGCGCGTCAGCCCCCCAACGACGATCATCACCAGCACCATGACGGTGAGAACGATGAGCCAGGCGGCGACAAGAGGATCGGCGCGCTCAGAGCGCTGCGCGTGGGAGGGCATGGGCAATCTCAGCGGTCGTTCTATTGTAGACAGCGAACTAGGCGATCAGCTGTCGACGCCAAGGCGCGGGAGGGTGTGACCAATGGTCTTAAAAGCTGGAGCGCGGCGCGCAATCGGGTCGCTCATCATCTGCGTATTTTTGCTGATCTACATCGTCGCCGCCGTCAGCCTGTCAGCGCGCCTGCCCATGGATCAGCCGATGCTGGTTCTAGCCTACTATGCGTTTGCGGGCATCATCTGGGTGTTTCCACTAGCACCGGTATTTGCCTGGATGTCACGCGCGCCACTGACCGATCCCTAGCTTGACGTAAGGCCCGCACAGGTCTCTTCCCCTGCACTCGCCAACACAAAAATGCCCGCCAGCGCGAAAGCTGGCGGGCGATGATGGACACGGCGCTGGGAGAGACAGAGCGCTGTGTCGGGTCCATTGGCGGGCGTTTAGAACGCGTGCTTGGTGGAGAACGTCAGGCGCGTGATGTCGCCGCTCGTGTCAGCGCCCGGCGCCCCGACGATTTCGCGTCGCCCGTGCATGATTTCAGCTGCAACTGAGGTCTTGGGCGCCAGTTGATAGGCGTAGACGCCCAGCACCGACTGCACGCTTTCCGTTTCACCAAGCTCAGCATCCGCAAACAGCCCGGAGTAGCCAATGGTGCCGCTCGATTTGGGCCCCAGCTTGCCATGCAGGGCCAGCAAGCCGCCCACGGCGCTGATCGCCTCGAGATCGCCGGCGGCGTCAAATCGGGCGTCGCCAATGGCCGCCAGGCCGACGTAGCGTCCGATGCCTTCGCCGCCGGTGAGAGAGAACTTGAGCCCCGCACTGTCGGTCAGCTTCACATCGCCGGCGACCGAGAGACCGTAGCCCATCGCGCCTTCTTCTTTGTTTGAGCCCGTCGCGACGTCAAACCGCTCGTCTTTCAGCCCGCGCAGAAGTCCGGCGAACGAAACATTCCCCCACTCGCCCGACGAGGTGTACTTGCCGACCAGATCCGGCGTGACGCCGTCGTCGGTCGCGCCACTGCCAATCTCACGGGTGTTGGAGTTCTCAATCGCGAACTGCCACGGCCCGCTTGTGTAGCGCACCTGGGGCTGGCGGTCGAAGACCATGCCGTCCGACAGAGCCAAGAAGCTGGCGCTCGACGGGATCGTTGAGGTGTTTTGAAAGGTCGACCATTCCTGACCGAAGAGCCACTTGCCATAGCGGAAATAGGCCCGGCGCAGGCGCGGCGAGAACGAGTTAGAGACCACCTCGTTGCCCTGGCCCGAGCCGAGAAAATCAAGCTCAAGATGAGCTTGGATCGGCACGCCGCCCGTCTCGCTTTTTGCGTCCACGTAGAAGCGCGACGCCTCAGCGGTCATGTCGGTGTCAGGTTCGCCTTCGCCGACGCCGCCAACGGGCGTCGCGCTGGGAATATAGAAATCACGTGCGATGGACGACCCGGCGATTTCACCATCGCTGGTGTCGGTGACGTTGACGTCAAAATCGACGAATCCACCCACCGTGACGGTTGCATCACCCATCTTGAAACCGGCCGCCGGGGCTGACGCGGCGCTGGCCTTGGCGACTTCTTCAGTGCGCGCCTCAAGCCGGATCAACCCATCGCTGGTGGCGCTCGATGTTTCGCGCTGAGCCTCGACATCGGCCTTCAGCGCATTGAGCGCAGCTTCCAGCGCTTCGATCTTTGCTTCCAACTCGTCGACGGTTTGAGCGCTGGCGGAACCCGCGCAAAGCGCCGCGCACGCCACTCCGGCTGCGAGCACAGTCTTGAATGATGTCATGGTGTCCCTCCCCTAGTTTTTTCTCAGTGTTGATCGTGAATTGAGCCGGCGTCCGGCGCCATTGTGCTTTGGTCTGTTCGACCAAGGTCGCAAGGCCTAATCGCCGCATGTCGGAAGGTCGCAGAGCAAATTTTCTCATCAGGGCGATATGCTAGCCGCGTTGAATCGCCCCGGCGTCCTGGACGCGCTCGGCCTCCCCGGTCGAGCGAACGCGTCCTGCCTACGCGTCTTTCTCGGACGCGCGCTGCGGGGGAGAGGATCGCAGCCATGACACAGACGCAGTCTCCGGCCTCCGATGCAGGCCCGCACATTATGTTGATCGATGATCACCCCTTAATCCGCGACGCCCTGTCCCTCGCCGCCACCCGAGCCGAGCCTGGAACACGCGTTTCCGCAGTTGGTTCACTCGTCGAGGCGATTGAAAACGCGCAGGCCGACAAGCCGGACCTGTTTCTTCTTGATCTCGATCTTGGGACGGGCGGTGACCTGTCCAACATCCTGACCCTGTCCAACACGTTTCCAGGTGTCCCGGTCGCAGTGATTTCAGCCACCGAGCGGACCGAAATCATTCGCAGTGCGCGCGAACTGGGGGCGGCCGGCTACCTGCGCAAATCGGCAGACTTGGGAGATCTGCGCAGCGCCATTTCCGCGCTGTTGAACGGAGAACTGGTGTTCTCAGACGATCTTGACGCGGGCGGGGCCACGCTCTCCGAACGCGATGACGCCAGCCGCAGATTGGCGACCCTCACGCCCACTCAGGCCCGCGTTCTCGCCGGCTTACGCAGCGGTCTGCTCAACAAGCAAATCGCTTATGAGCTGTCGATTTCCGAGGCGACCGTGAAAGCCCACATGACCGCGATATTTCGCAAGCTGGGCGTGGTGAACCGCACCCAAGCACTCCTCGTTGCGCGTCATCTCGACGTGCCGAGTGAGGGGGGCGACACGCCTCCCGGATAGTTTGGTCGCTATGAACAGTGGGCTGGTGGCCCTCGCGCTAGGCGAGAAACTCGCGCAGGCGGTCCGGATCGACAGGTTTGGCAATCACAGTCGCCCCGTTTTGGCGGGCGCACGCAGCAACATAGTCGGACAGGTCAGCGGTTAGAATTGCGCGCTTGGCGGGGGCCGAACCCGCCCGGGCCAGGGCGTTCAAGACGTCATGTCCGGTGGCCGCGCCCTCCAGGTGGAAGTCCACCAGAGCCACGTCAAACGGCCCACAATCCAACGCGGCGCGTTCTGCGCTTTCAGCGTCGCTGAGGCACGTGGTGCGACAGCCCCACCGTGTCAGCAAGGCGTTCATGGCGTCCAGCACGCCCGGCTCATCGTCCAGGCACAAGACCTTCAGTCCGTCCAGAACCATCGGCCCGCGCACAGGCGCCACGATGGCGCGCGGCGTCGCATGGCGTTCAGCTGCGGGCGCGCTGACACGAAACACAGAGCCGCGCCCGGGCTGAGACGACACCGAGATGGAGGTGTCTAGAATGGCTGCGGCGCGTGCAGCGATAGCCAGACCCAGCCCCGCACCCCGCTCGCCAGAACGGTCTGTGTCATGCAGGCGCCGAAACTCTTGGAAAATCCGTTCGCGCGCATCCTCAGGGACGCCCGGCCCAGTGTCCCACACCTCTAGGGCCACACGCGCGCCGCCATTTAGGGGGCGAGCGGCCACAAGCACGCCGCCCGCCTGGGTGTAGCGCAGGGCATTGGACACAAGGTTCTGCATGATGCTGCGCATCAGGTCGCGGTCGGTGCGGATCCAGTGCGGTCCGGGACGCAGGCGCAGCTGCAACCCGGCGTCTTGGGCCACCGGCCTATGTGCATGCTCCAGTTCCTCAAAGAACTCTGCAACCGCGAAGCTCGACAAGGTTGGGCGCACGCCGTCAGCATCGAATTTGGAAATGTCGAGGAGCCCGCGCAGCATCCGATCGGCGGACCGGATCGAGCGATCGATGTTGCCGGCAAGCTGGTCGACGCCAGGCATCTGGGCAACTTCTTCGCGCAACGCGCCGGCAAAAAGCCGCGCCGCGTTCAAGGGCTGTTGCAGGTCGTGACTCGCGGCGGCCAGAAACCGGGTCTTGGTGGCCTCTGACGCCTCAGCGCTATGACGCGCCAAGTCGCGTTCTTCGGCCATGGCGGCCAATTCAGCGGTGCGCGCGGCAACGCGATGCTCCAAGTTTTCTTTGGCCTGGCGCACTGCACGTTCGGCAACGCGTTCCCGCGTGATGTCGGTGTAGGTGGTCACGTAGCCGCCCCCGGGCATTGGATTGCCTTCGATGCGCAGGACGCGTCCGTCCGCGTTCACCCGTTCATACTCATGCGGTCCACCGGCCCGCAGAAACGACAGGCGACGCGAAACCTGCAGCTCGATGTCGCCCGGCCCAAGCTCGCCGCGTGCGGCGGCATTGCGAATGACGTCCTCGATGGGCCGGCCCACATGAATGAGGCCCGGCGGGAAGCGAAACAGCTCAAGATAGGCGCCGTTCCACGCCACCAGGCGCAGATCGGTGTCCACCACGCTTACGCCCTGGCGCAGATTTTCCAGTGTCGACTGAAGAAGGTGACGCTTAAAGCGTCGATCCTCTCGGGTTTCGTCCAGAACCGCTAACATGTCGGCAAACGGAACGGTGGTGTTGGTGAGCGCCGACGCCATGACAATGCGCGCCGATGACGAGCCGACTGCGCCGACAAGCATCCGCTCGGTGCGCTGAATAACCTCCCAATCGGCGATCGTTGATGGGGTAAGCGTCGCGCCGGTTTCTCGTCCAAAGCGGGCAAAGGCTTGCGCGGTCGCCTCGCGCGTGAAGAAGCGCTCGCACAGGCTTTGCAGTTCTCCAACCGTGACATTGGTGACCTGGCCGCGATGGGCGGCGCGCGGGTCGTCGCGTTCATCCTCTGAATCGCGGACGAAGGCGCTGGCCTGCACCCGATCAATCAGTCGCTCTGGCGCCCGCAAGGACAGGCCCACAAAGAGCCCGGTGTTCACAAGCATGCTCCAGACTGCGGCGTGTGTGACTGGATCGGAGCTCTTGACCCCCAGCAGCCCGTGCGGATTGAGCGCCCCGCCCCAGACCGTCGAAAGTCCCGACTGCGCCAACCACGCCTCACCTGCAAGCGCCGGCAGAACAAGCGTGTACGCCCAAACAGCGCCACCTGCTCCAATGCCGGCCAGCGCGCCGATGCGCCGCCCGCCACGCCACGCCACTGCCCCGATCATCGCAGGCGCGAGTTGGGCGGCGGCGACAAACGCAATCAGGCCGATTTGCGCCAGCGCCGCCGATCCTTGGGTCAACTGTAGGTAGCAGTAGGCGCCGGCAATCAGGCCCACGATCACGATGCGCCGCATAGCAGCAACCGGCACGCCTGCGTGGCTGGTGCGCGGTCGCGCGCGCAAAAGCGCCGGCACAACCAGGTCATGGGTGATCATCGTCGAGAGGGCGATTGCGCTGATGATGATCATCCCGGTGGCAGCCGCCAACCCGCCGATAAAGACAAAGGCGGCCAACCCCTCCGCCCCAAACGCAAGCGGCAAGGCGATCACGGTTGTGTCCGCCGACGTTGATGCGGGCAACAGGCGCGCGCCGGCCAGCGTAATCGGAACGATCACCAGACTTGTGAGGCCGAGGTAGAGGGGAGCCAGCCAGCGCGCTGCGCGCAGAGCCGCGTCGGGATCGTTCTTGGGGGCCTCCGCGACGAGCACATGGAACTGTCGCGGCAAGCAGATGATGGCCGCCATCGACAAGAGCGTCAGCGTGACGAACTGCAATGACGGCGGCCCGAGCGCGAACACGGGATCGAGCCGCGTCGCGGCAGCGCCGCCCCCCGCCGACAGGCCTGAGCCGACGTCGCCCATCCGGCCGCTGATCACAACGGAGAAGACGGCAACAGCGATCAGCCCAACGAGTTTGACCACCGACTCAAACGCCAAGGCCAGCGCCAATCCTGGGTGCGTGCGCGTCGCATCTGCGTTGCGCACCCCGAAAGCCACAGAAAACGCAGCCAGGGCAAGCGCAGCCACAAGCACGGCGGCGCCGCCATTGGATTGGGGGGCGCCGGTCAACGCTGAAAAGCTCATGCCGACCGATTTGAGCTGAAGCGCGATGTAGGGGAGCGCCCCTGCGGTCGCCAGAACGGTCACCACCGCTGCAAGCAGCCGGCTGCGTCCATAGCGGGCCCCGAGGAAGTCAGACAGCGTTGCGATATTTTGCTGTTGAGAGATGTGCACAATGCGCCGCAACAGCTGCGGCGCAAATAGGAACACAAGCGCCGGCCCTAAGTAGATCGGCAGGTAACTCCAGCCTTGCGTGCTTGCTGTCCCGACCGCGCCATAAAACGTCCAAGACGTGCAGTAGACCATAATCGCAAGCGCGTAGATCACAGGCGCGCGGCGCGAAATCCAGGCAGCGCTTTGGGATCGGTCGCCCCACCAGGCCACCAAGAACAGCGTCGCGCCATACAACAGGGCGATGAGAACAACCACAATCGCACTCATTCTGCGAAGGATGACAGATTGTCCGCCCAGTGGACAGACTCTGATCTCAAAGAGCGCCGAAGCAAAAAGGGGACGGCGAGATGATCCCGCCGTCCCCCTGCTTCAGACCAACACGGCCATCTACTCGGCCGGAGCCAGGTCTGGCCCCATGTCGGCGTCCACCGAACCGTGCGCGCGGCGCGTGCCGGGAACGCGGATGTCTTCCACGAGATCCTGCACGTCCTGCGGCGGTGCGGCGGTCACCAGCGACACCACAATTCCAAGCGCTCCTGAGAGCCACATGAACACAAAGCCGATGCCTTCCGGCGAGACCCCGAGGAACCAGCCGGCGGGATCGGTGTTCACGAACTTGAAGTAATAGATGTAGCTGAACGTGGTGATCAAACCGAACAGCATTGAGGTGATCGCCCCTTCCTTGTTCATCCGCTTCCAGAAGATGCCGAGGAAGATGATCGGGAAGAGCGATGCGGCCGCCAAGCCAAAGGCAAAGGCGACAACCTGCGCCACGAAGCCAAGCTGGGACGAAAAGATCCCCAGAAGCCCCGCCGCAACGACTGCGCCGGCCGCAGCAAAACGCGCCACGAGAAGCTCAGTTTTGTCGTTCATGCCCTTGAACAAGGTGCGCCGGCACAGGTCGTGGCTGACAGCCGAGGAAATGACCATCAACAGACCCGCAGCGGTGGAGAGCGCGGCTGCAAGTCCGCCGGCGACCACCAAGCCGATCACCCAGCCTGGAAGCTGTGCGATCTGCGGATTGGCGAGCACGAAGATGTCGCGATTGGGCACCACCTCGTTGGCGATCCCGTCCGGAGACGCCGGACCCCGATACTGCATCACGCCGTCGCCGTTCTTGTCTTCATAGGCAAGGAGGCCGGTTTTCTCCCAGTCCTTGTACCACCGCGGCACGGGCGTGCCGCCCGCTGCAATGATGGCGGCCGCTTCGGCGTCATAGTCGATCTCGCCGATCGCGCCTTCGATGTAGGTGGCTTCATTGACGCTATCGATGAAGTTGAGGCGGGCAAACGCGCCCACCGCCGGGGCCACCGTGTAAAGCGCCGCGATGAACACCAGCGCCCAGCCAGCCGAGACGCGCGCGTTCTTGGCGCTCGACACTGTGAAGAAGCGGATGATGACGTGCGGCAAGCCGGCGGTGCCAAACATCAAGGCGCCGGTGATGGCAAAGACATCGGCCATCGACTTAGAGGTCTGCGTGTACTCAGAAAAGCCCAAGTCGGTGACCACCTGATTGAGCTTAGTGAGCATGGCCACGTCTTCGCCTCTAACATTGCCGATAAAGCCCAGCTGCGGGATCGGATTGCCCGTGATGATCAGCGACATGAAGATCGCCGGCACCGTGTAGGCAAAGATCAGGACGCAGTACTGGGCAACCTGGGTGTAGGTGACGCCCTTCATGCCGCCGAGCACGGCGTAGAAGAACACGATCACCATGCCAATCACGATGCCAACGTTGAAGTCG
>CAYGQB010000110.1:0-9054 GCA_964351895.1 uncultured Caulobacterales bacterium | reverse complement strand
ACAAGCTCCAGCGCGGCGATGAGTTGCCGCCGGGCGTGATGAAGATGGTCAAGGTGTTTGTGGCGGTGAAGCGCAAGCTGCAGCCGGGCGACAAGATGGCCGGCCGGCACGGCAACAAGGGCGTGATCTCCAAGATTGCGCCGATCGAAGACATGCCGTTCCTCGATAATGGCACCCAGGTGGATATCGTGCTCAACCCGTTGGGCGTGCCCAGCCGGATGAACGTGGGTCAGATCCTGGAAACCCACCTGGCGTGGGCCGCTTCTGGCTTGGGACGGCAAATCGGCGAGCTGGTCGACGAGGCGCGCCAGTCCGGCGCGCTGGACGCCCTGAAAGCCAAGCTGATCGACGTCTATGGCGAAGAACAGGAGTTCCCGGAGACGGACGAAGAGTTCCTGGAGCTGGGCGACAATCTGCGCGGCGGGGTTCCCATGGCCACGCCGGTGTTCGACGGGGCGCGCGAAGCCGACATCGTGACCATGCTTGAGAAGGCTGGCTTGGCCTCCTCCGGGCAGGTGACGCTCTATGACGGGCAAACCGGCGAGGCGTTCGCCCGCAAGGTGACCGTTGGCTACAAGCACCTGTTGAAGCTGCATCACCTGGTGGACGACAAGATCCACGCCCGATCCATTGGCCCCTACAGCCTTGTCACCCAGCAGCCGCTGGGCGGTAAGGCCCAGTTCGGCGGTCAGCGGTTCGGCGAAATGGAAGTCTGGGCGCTGGAGGCCTATGGGGCCGCCTACACGCTGCAAGAGATGCTCACTGTAAAGTCAGATGACGTGGCTGGGCGCACCAAGGTCTATGAGGCCATCGTGCGCGGCGACGACAGCTTTGAGGCGGGCATTCCAGAAAGCTTCAACGTGCTGATCAAGGAAATGCGCTCGCTCGGTCTGAATGTGGAACTGACCGACGGGTAATACGGACCGGCTCGGCCTGGTCGGCGCGCCATACGGCGGCCGGCTGGGCGGAGCCAACAGCGCTAGGGCGACGCGGGACCTAGTGCAGCCACGCAATCACGGCCGGCTGGCGGCGGAGCCGGCGCGAGGAGGCGATCTCCATGCAAAAAGACATGATGAACATCTTTAACCCGGCGGCGGCGGAAGCTCCGAAGTTCGATCGTATTCGAATTTCACTCGCCAGCCCGGAGAAGATTCTGTCCTGGTCGTTCGGCGAAATTAAAAAGCCGGAGACCATCAACTACCGGACATTCAAGCCCGAGCGCGACGGCCTGTTCTGCGCTCGGATCTTCGGCCCTGTGAAGGACTATGAGTGCTTGTGCGGCAAGTACAAGCGCATGAAGTACAAGGGCATCATCTGCGAAAAGTGCGGCGTGGAAGTCACCCTCCAACGGGTGCGCCGCGAGCGCATGGGCCACATCGAACTGGCCGCGCCGGTCGCGCACATTTGGTTCTTGAAGTCGCTCCCGTCACGCATCGCCCTGATCCTCGATATGGCGCTCAAGGACGTGGAGAAAGTTCTCTACTTTGAGAGCTACATCGTGACCGAGCCGGGCGTGACCGACTTGGAGGCCATGCAGCTTCTGTCCGAAGAGGACTATTACGAAGCCCAAGAGGTGCACGGCGAGGAAAGCTTCACCGCCGGCATCGGCGCTGAAGCGATCCGGGCTCTGCTCGAAGCGATCGACTTGGAAGAGCTGGCTAAGCGCCTGCGCGAAGACCTGACGACCACCACGTCGGAGCTCAAGCAGAAGAAGCTGGTCAAGCGTCTCAAGCTGATCGAAAACTTCATCGACAGCGGCAACCGCCCTGAGTGGATGATCCTGACGGTGGTGCCGGTCATCCCGCCCGAGCTGCGCCCGCTGGTGCCGCTGGACGGCGGCCGGTTTGCGACCTCCGATCTCAACGATCTCTATCGCCGGGTGATCAACCGCAACAATCGCCTCAAGCGCCTGATCGAATTGCGTGCGCCGGACATCATCATCCGCAACGAGAAGCGGATGTTGCAGGAATCCGTTGACGCCCTGTTTGACAATGGCCGCCGCGGCCGCGTCATCACGGGCGCCAACAAGCGTCCGCTGAAGTCGTTGGCCGACATGCTCAAGGGCAAGCAGGGCCGGTTCCGGCAGAACCTCCTGGGCAAGCGGGTCGACTATTCGGGCCGCTCGGTGATCGTGGTGGGGCCCGAATTGCGCCTGCACGAGTGCGGTCTGCCCAAGAAGATGGCGTTGGAGCTGTTCAAGCCGTTCATCTACTCGCGCCTGGACGCGAGCGGCCACGCCAACACGGTCAAGGCGTCTAAGAAGCTGGTCGATAAAGAGCCGCCCGAGGTGTGGGATGTCCTTGAAGAGGTCATCCGTGAGCACCCGATCCTGCTCAACCGCGCGCCGACACTGCACCGGCTGGGCATTCAGGCGTTCGAGCCCAAGCTGATCGAGGGCAAGGCCATCCAGCTTCACCCGCTGGTGTGCGCCGCCTTTAACGCCGACTTTGACGGCGACCAGATGGCTGTGCACGTGCCCCTCTCACTGGAGGCGCAACTGGAAGCGCGCGTCCTGATGATGAGCACCAACAACATTCTGTCGCCGGCCAATGGCAAGCCCATCATCGTGCCCAGCCAGGATATCGTGTTGGGTCTCTATCACGTCACGGTCGCCAAGGATGGCGAGCCGGGCGAGGGCATGGTGTTCGCCGACATGGACGAGCTGACCGCGGCCCTGTTCTCTGGCGCGGTGTCGCTGCACGCCAAGATCAAGGCGCGCTACCAGACCGTCGATGAAAAGGGCGCGCCTGTGTCCGTCATTCTGGACACGACGCCTGGCCGGATGCTCGTGGCTGAGCACTTGCCGCGTCATCCCAAGGTGTCGCCGGCGCTGCTCGACACCTTGTTGACCAAGAAAGAGATCGGCAACCTGATCGACGTCGTCTACCGCCACTGCGGGCAGAAGGCGACGGTGATCTTTGCAGACCGGATCATGGCCCTGGGCTTCCGCGAGGCGGCCCGCGCCGGCATCTCGTTCGGCAAGGACGACATGCTGATCCCGGAGGCCAAGACCACGCTGGTGGAGGAAACCCGCCAGCTGGTGTCGGAGTATGAGCAGCAGTACCGCGACGGCCTGATCACCAAAGGTGAGAAGTACAACAAGGTCGTTGACGCCTGGGCCAAGTGCACCGATCGCGTCGCCGACGCCATGATGGACGAGGTGTCCAAGCCCCAGCTTCACGAAGACACCGGCGTTGTCGACATCAACTCGGTCTTCATGATGGCGCACTCCGGGGCGCGTGGCTCCAAGAACCAGATGAAGCAGCTGGCTGGCATGCGCGGCCTGATGGCCAAGCCGTCCGGCGAGATCATCGAAACGCCGATCATCTCAAACTTCAAAGAAGGTCTGACCGTGCTGGAGTACTTCAACTCCACGCACGGGGCGCGCAAGGGCTTGGCTGACACGGCGCTGAAAACCGCCAACTCAGGCTATCTGACCCGGCGTCTCGTCGATGTGGCGCAGGATTCCATCGTTCACGAGGAAGACTGCGGCACCGACAAGGGCATCGAGATGAAAGCCATCATCGATGGCGGCGAGGTGGTCCAGTCGCTGGGCGCGCGCATTCTCGGGCGCACCACGGCTGAAGACATTCCCCATCCAGGCACGGGCGAGCTGATCGCCAAGGGCGGGGCGTATCTGGAAGAAGACCTCGTGGCCGAGATTGAAGCGGCCGGCGTGGTCGCCGTGCGCGTGCGCTCAGCCCTGACGTGCGAAACACGTCTGGGCATCTGCGCGGCGTGCTACGGGCGGGATCTGGCGCGCGGCACGCGGGTCAATATTGGCGAGGCGGTCGGGGTCATTGCGGCCCAGTCGATCGGCGAGCCGGGCACGCAGCTGACCATGCGCACGTTCCACATTGGCGGCACGGCGCAGGTGTCTGAACAGTCGTTCGTGGAAGCCACGCACGACGGCGTCGCCGTGTTCAAGAACCCGGCGACCGTGCGCGACCGCAACGGCCACTACATCGTCATGAGCCGCAACATGCAGGTGGCGATTGGCGAGAAAGACGGCACGGAGCGAGAGTCCTACAAGCTGCAGTACGGCGCCCGGCTTCTGGTGGAAGACGGAGCCAAGATCAAGCGCGGCCAGCGCCTGGTGGAGTGGGACCCTTACACCGCACCGATCGTGACCGAAGTGGGCGGCACGGCCAAGTTCATCGACGTGATCGACAGCGTGTCAGCGCGTGATGAAACCGACGAGGCCACGGGCATCTCCTCCAAGGTGGTGATCGACTGGCGCGGCGCGGCCAAGGCGGGCGATCTGCAACCGGCCATCGTGTTGTTGGACGACAATGGCGAGCCGGTGCGATTGGGCAATGACAGCCCGGCCAGCTACATGCTGGCGGTCGGCGCGATCATGTCGGTGTCCGACGGCGAAGATGTGCAGCCGGGCGACGTTTTGGCGCGGATCCCGACCGAGGGCGCCAAGACGCGCGACATCACCGGCGGTCTGCCGCGTGTGGCTGAGCTGTTCGAGGCGCGTCGTCCTAAGGATCACGCCATCATCGCAGAAGTCGACGGCAAGGTGTCGTTTGGCAAGGACTACAAGAACAAGCGCCGCATCTACGTCACGCCGGAGGGCGAGGACGTGGATCCGTATGAGTACCTGATCCCGAAGGGCAAGCACCTTGCCGTTCAGGAAGGGGACTATGTGCAGCGCGGCGACTATCTGCTCGACGGCAATCCGGCGCCGCACGACATCTTGGCGATCATGGGCGTGGAGGCCTTGGCCAACTACCTGATCAACGAGATTCAGGAGGTCTACCGCCTTCAGGGCGTGCCGATCAACGACAAGCACATCGAGGTTGTTGTGCGTCAAATGCTTCAGAAGGTCGAAGTTTCTGACGCCGGCGATTCCGGGTTCTTGGCCGGCGAGCAGGTGGATCGGATGGAGTTCGACGAAACCAACGCGGCTTTGGTCAAGAAGCGCAAGTCCCCCGCAAAGGGGACCCCGGTGCTGCTTGGCATCACCAAGGCCTCGCTGCAAACGCGGTCGTTCATCTCCGCAGCTTCGTTCCAGGAGACCACGCGCGTGCTCACCGAAGCCTCGATTGCGGGCAAGATGGACATGTTGGAGGGGCTCAAAGAGAACGTCATCGTCGGGCGCCTGATCCCGGCCGGCACGGGTGGGGCGTTGCGTCGCCTGCAAGAGATTGCGGACGCGCGCGATGCGGTGACGCTTGAGGCCAATGCAGCCCTGGCGCAACAGGCCGAGGCCTTGCCTGAGGACATTGCCGCGGCGGCTCGCGACGAGAGCGGCGACGCCTCGTCGGCGGATGTGGACGCCTAACGTCTCTGCCCTCTGGTGCAAACACCAGCGCGGCGCGCGAGGAGACCCCCTCGCGCGCCGCACCTGTTTCCAGGACCCTGGCGCGGGCGCGCTCTCAGGCCCTGGCGGCGCGCGCCGGGCGCCGCAGGATAGGCGATTAACGCACAGTCCACGGCCGAGCGTCAGGGCGTAACTGCCGGCGCGCGAACCATTGAACGCCAAGGGATGACATCCGTCTGCGCCCATCGTTCGTTACGCCCTTGACGGGTTCTGAATCGGTCAGTAGGTTCCGCGCTCACTTTGGGTCGGTAGTGAGCCTTGTGCTCAGACACGTCCCCCAGGTGCCGAAAAAATTCGAAGACCAAACCCGGGCGCGGCTCCTCTGGAGGGCGACGCCGGCGTTTGCTTCTGCGGATGCCGCTGCGCGCGGCGCCCGCGCCCTTTGCTGCGCATAGATGTGCAGAGTTTTGAACGCTCGAATGAGCGATGAAAGTGTGAGAGACGCATGCCGACGATCAATCAGCTGATCCGCAAGCCGCGGCGTCCCAAGGTGCGGCGCTCGAAGGTGCCGGCCATGGAGGCCAATCCGCAAAAGCGCGGCGTGTGCACGCGCGTCTACACGACAACGCCGAAGAAGCCGAACTCAGCGCTTCGCAAGGTGGCTAAGGTGCGCCTGACGAACCAGCGCGAAGTGATCAGCTACATTCCCGGCGAAGGCCACAATCTGCAGGAGCACTCGGTGGTGCTCATTCGCGGCGGGCGCGTGCGCGACCTGCCGGGCGTTCGCTATCACATTCTTCGCGGCGTCTTGGACACGCACGGCGTTAAAGAACGCCGTCAGCGTCGGTCCAAGTACGGCGCCAAGCGTCCGAAATAGGGGAGCGGCTCGATGTCTCGTCGTCACCGCGCAGAAAAACGCGAAGTGTTGCCAGACCCTAAGTTTGGTGACGTCACGCTGTCGAAGTTCATGAACTACCTCATGTACGACGGCAAAAAATCAGCCGCTGAGCGCATCGTGTATGGCGCGTTGGAAATGGTTGAGGATCGCGCCAAGCGCGAGCCTTTGCGCCTGTTCCTCGACGCGCTGGAAAACGTGGCTCCGTCGGTTGAGGTGCGCTCTCGCCGGGTTGGCGGGGCAACCTATCAGGTGCCGGTTGAGGTGCGTCCCGAACGCCGCAAGGCGCTGGCGATCCGTTGGCTCGTCGCCGCTGCTCGGGCGCGCAACGAAAACACCATGCGCGAACGCCTGGCGGGCGAGCTTTTGGACGCCTCGGCCAATCGCGGCTCGGCGGTCAAGAAGCGCGAAGACACACACCGGATGGCGGAAGCCAACCGCGCGTTCTCTCATTATCGCTGGTAAGCGACGAAACGAACTGAAGGCTTAAGGCAATGTCCCGCGAGTATAAAATCGAGGACTACCGGAATTTCGGGATCATGGCGCACATCGACGCGGGTAAAACCACGGCGACTGAGCGGATCCTGTACTATACCGGAAAAAGCCACAAAATTGGTGAGGTTCATGATGGCGCGGCCACCATGGACTGGATGGAACAAGAGCAAGAGCGCGGGATCACCATCACGTCCGCTGCGACGACCACGTTCTGGCCGGCGCGCGACGGTTCTATGCGTCGCCTCAACATCATCGACACGCCGGGCCACGTGGACTTCACCATTGAGGTTGAGCGCAGCCTGCGCGTGCTCGACGGCGCCATCGCGCTCCTCGACGCCAACGCCGGGGTGGAGCCGCAGACCGAGACCGTGTGGCGCCAAGCTGAGCGTTACCGCGTGCCGCGCATGGTGTTCGTCAATAAGATGGACAAGCTGGGCGCGGATTTTTATCGCTCGGTTGAGATGATCAAGGAGCGCCTTGGCGCGCTCGCCGTGCCGTTGCAGCTGCCGATTGGCGCTGAAGACGAGTTTGTCGGCGTGGTCGACCTGATCCGCATGCGCGCCCTGGTCTGGCAGGAAGAAACGCTCGGCGCCAAGTGGGTCGAGCAGGACATTCCCGCTGACTTGGCCGAGCGCGCCGCGACCGCCCGCGAATTCATGATCGAAGCGGCCGTGGAGCAAGACGAGGGGGCGATGGAGGCGTACCTAGAGGGCAACGAGCCCGACGAGGACACGCTGCGCGCGCTTCTGCGCAATGGCACCAGCAGCTGGGCGGTCCATCCGGTGCTGTGCGGCTCGGCGGTCAAGAACCAGGGCGTTCAGCCCATGCTGGACGCGGTCGTGGATTTCTTGCCGTCGCCGGTCGACGTGCCGGCGATCAAGGGCATCGACGCCAAGACCGAGGCGGAAACCACGCGTCAGTCGAGCGATGAATCGCCGCTGTCGCTTCTGGCCTTTAAAATTATGAACGACCCATTTGTTGGCTCGCTCACGTTCTGCCGCATCTATTCAGGCGTGGTGGAAACCGGTCAGACGCTGATCAATACGGTGAAAGACAAGAAAGAGCGCATCGGCCGGATGCTGCTCATGCACTCCAACAACCGCGAAGACATCAAGATTGCTTACGCCGGCGACATCGTCGCCATTGCGGGCTTGAAGGACACCACGACGGGCGACACCCTGTCTGATCCGCTCAAGCCGGTGATCTTGGAGCGCATGGAGTTCCCTGAGCCGGTGATTGAAATTGCCGTGGAGCCGAAATCAAAGGCCGATCAGGAAAAGCTCGGCATTGGCCTGCAACGTTTGGCCGCTGAGGATCCCTCGTTCCGCGTCTCCACCGACGAAGAGTCAGGCCAGACGATCATGGCCGGCATGGGCGAGCTGCATTTGGACATTCTGGTCGATCGCTTGCGCCGCGAATTTGGCGTGGAGGCCAACGTCGGTCAGCCGCAGGTGGCGTATCGTGAAACGCTGGGCCAGCTGGCTGAGATTGACTATACGCACAAGAAGCAAACCGGCGGTTCGGGCCAGTTTGCGCGCGTGAAGATCGTGTTCGAGCCGCTTGAGGCGGGCTCGGGCGAGCAGTTTGAGAGCACCATCGTGGGCGGCTCAGTGCCGCGCGAATATGTGCCGGGCGTTGAAAAGGGCATCCGGTCGGTCACTGAGGGCGGGCTTCTGGCCGGCTTCCCGGTGATCGATTTCAAGGCCACCTTGATCGACGGCGCCTATCACGAGGTGGACTCCAGCGTCCTGGCGTTTGAAATCGCGGCGCGCGCAGCGTTCCGCGAGGCCGCCACAAAGGCGCGTGTGAAACTGCTTGAGCCTGTGATGAAGGTCGAGGTCGTGACCCCGGAAGAATATACCGGATCGGTCATTGGCGACCTGAATTCGCGGCGCGGGCAGGTGCAGGGCCAAGAGATGCGCGGCAACGCCAACGTGGTGAACGCGATGGTGCCGCTGGCCAACATGTTCGGCTATGTGAATACGCTGCGCGGCATGTCTCAGGGCAGAGCGCAGTTCACCATGCTGTTTGACCACTATGAACCAGTACCTCAGGCAATCGCCGACGAGGTTAAGGCCAAGATGGCCGGTTGATCCCTAAACGACTGGGTGCGGAGTACACACGATGGGTAAGGAAAAGTTCGAGCGGAGTAAGCCGCACGTGAACATCGGCACGATCGGGCACGTGGACCACGGCAAGACGACGCTGACCGCGGCGATCACGATGGTGCTGGCGGAAGTCGGCGGCGGCCAGAAGAAGTCGTATGAAGAGATCGACTCTGCGCCCGAAGAAAAGGCGCGCGGCATCACGATCAACACGGCGCACGTCGAGTATGAGACGGGCAACCGTCACTACGCCCACGTCGATTGTCCGGGCCACGCCGACTATGTGAAGA
>CAYGQB010000109.1:0-9186 GCA_964351895.1 uncultured Caulobacterales bacterium | reverse complement strand
CACCATCGAGCGCCTTAACTCTGATCCCGCCCTGTCTGGCCCGCGCCCGCGCGGAGTCGCCTTTTCGCCGGACGGGGCCTTGGTGTCGTTCCTGCGCCCCAAAGACGACGACTTTGAAACCCTGGATCTGTGGGCCTATGACCTGGCCGCAGGCGAGGCCGCCCTTCTGGTCGACAGCGCCGCCCTGGTTGCCGAGCCGGCTGATCTGTCTGAAGCCGAGAAGGCCCGCCGCGAGCGCATGCGCATCGTGGGCGGCGGCATCGTCAGCTATGACTGGGATGCGGAGGGACGCGCCCTGCTCGCGCCGATCGGCGGCGACATCACCTATGTCGACATGACGGGCGAAGACGCGCCCGCACCGCGCCAGCTCACGCGCACCGATGGCTATGAAACTGACGCCCGAGTGTCCCCGCGCGGGCGCTACGTGTCCTATGTGCGCGATCAAAATCTCTACGCCTATGACTTGGAGGCGGACGCCGAACTGCCCATCAGCGCAGACGGCGGCGACACCCTCTCTTACGGCGTCGCTGAGTTCGTCGCGCAAGAAGAGATGTATCGTTTCACCGGCTACTGGTGGTCGCCCGATGACGCGCGTCTCGCCTACACGCGCGTTGATGAAAGCGGCGTGGACGTGGTGCAGCGCTTTGATATCGGCGCAGAAGGCGTCAACGTCGTTGCGCAACGCTATCCGCGCGCCGGGCGACCGAACGCGACCGTGCAGCTCTTTGTACGCGCTATGACGGCGGTTGAAGCCGCGCCCGAGACAGAGTCCGAAGCTGGGTTAGATGCGGCGGGCGCGCCCGCAGATGAGGCCGCGCCGATCACGGGCGAAACCGCCGAGGCGTCAGCCCTGGCTGAGACGGAGCCTGAAGCTGCGCCGGCGCATGCTGGCGACATCGCCATCCCGCTGACGTTCGATTCTGATCACTATCTGGCCCGGGTCGATTGGCTGGACGCCGACACGCTGATCGTACAGCGCCAAACGCGCGCGCAAGATCGGCTCGACGTGGTGCGCGTTGATCTGGAGCCTGACGGCCCCCAGACAAGCGTCTTGTTCTCTGAAGCCTCGCCCACCTGGGTGAACCTGCATTCCGATTTCACCCCCATCGACGACGGGGCGCGCTTCTTATGGACGTCGGAGCGCTCGGGTTTTCGCCACATCTACCTGTATGAGGCCGACGGAACGTTGGTGCGCCAGGTGACCGACGGGGACTGGGCGGTCGCCGAGACCAGCCGCACCGGCGGCGCGCTGGTGGGCGTGGATGAGACAAACGAGCGCGTCTTCTTTGCCGGCTTCAAGGACACGTGGCTGGAACAGCATCTCTACGCAGTCAGCTATGGCGCGCCTAATACCGGAACGCAGGCCGAGCCTGAACGCCTGACGGCGCCCGGCGGCTGGTGGTCGCCCACGATGGCCCCTGACGCGCAAAGCTTTGTCGCCAGCTTCTCCTCGCCCGATCAGCCGACGCAGGTCGGGGTCTATGCTCTGGACGGGACTCGACTGACCTGGATTGAGGCCAATGAGCTGGATGAGTTCCACCCCTACAAGCCCTACCTGCCGCGCCATGTGACACCGCGCTTTGGGACCATTCCGGCGCGCGACGGCACGCCCCTGCAATACTCCATCTTGCGACCAAGCTTCTGCACCGCGTCCGCGCCCTGCCCGGCGATTCAGCTGGTGTATGGCGGCCCGGGAGCACAGACCGTCAAGCGCAACTGGACCAGCGAAACGGACCAGTTCTACGCCCAAGCTGGCTTCGTCGTGTTCCGCCTCGACAATCGGGGAATGATGTCGCGCGGCAAGGCGTTCGAGGACGCTTTGCACAAGGCCATGGGCCAGGTTGAGGTCGCCGATCAGCTCTCAGGCGCGAACTTCCTCAAAGGGCTCGACTATGTCGACGCAGATCGGATCGGCGTATTTGGCTGGTCATATGGCGGCTACATGACGCTGCACATGCTGGCCCAGCATCCTGGCGTGTGGGCGGCCGGCGTCGCAGGCGCCCCGGTTTCAGACTGGAGCCTCTATGACACGCACTATACCGAACGCTACATGGGCATGCCCGACGCCGAAGAAGAGGCCTATGCGTCCGCGAGCGTCTTTGCCCACCTGGACGACTTGTCCGACCCCTTACTGATGTTCCACGGCATGGCCGACGACAATGTGGCCTTCACCAACTCCACGCGCGTCTATTCAGCGCTGCAAGAGGCCGGCGCACCGTTCGAGGTCATGGTCTATCCCGGCCAGCGGCACGGCATTCGCGGCAAGGCCCGGCGCAGCCACATGCAGGCGCACATGATGGACTTCCTCACCCGCCACTTGGCGCCCGAGCCGGAACTTTAGGGCGCCCGAACCTGAGCTTTAGGGCGCCCCGCGCCCCACACTCAGACGCGCTGGAACGGATAGAAGTCTGAGCCCAGTCCCAGGATGCCCGTCAGCTCGTCGAGCGCCGTGCGCGCTTCGTTGAGGAGGTCGGGGTCCGCGACATCGTTCGGCGCCAACGTCTCGCGATAGTGGGCGCGCGCCCAGCGTGTCAGGGCGTCGTAAAGATCGTCGTTCATGATCTGCCGCGGATTGGCCGCGGCGCGCTCTTGCGGGGTCAGCACCACGCGCAGACGCAGGCACGCCGGCCCGCCGCCGTTGCTCATAGACTGGCGCACGTCGACGTATTCGACCGCCCGGATCGGCCCGTTGCCACCGGTCAGCTGCGCGCAGTAAGGCCCCGTGGCGGTATGGTCGCGCGTTTCGGTCGGGGCGACCAGGACCAGGCCGTCCTGTCCCGGAATCCGCAAGAGCTGCGAGTTGAAGAGGTAAGACTTCACCGCATCTGGCAGGCTGACAGCGTCGCGCGGAGCTGCCACGAACACAGGCTCAAAAAGGCCCTGCGCGGCGGTGCGAATGTGGTTGAGGACCTCGGCTTCGTCGACGAAGGCGTCGGCCTGGTAGAACATCACCTCACACGAGCCGACACCCACCACGTCATTGTGAAACGCGCCCGCGTTCAGCGCTGCGTCCGATTGGCGCGCAAACACAACCCGTCTGGGGTCGAGCCCATGGGCGCGCGCGATGGACTGGCTGGCAAGCAGGCTCTGGCGCGCGGGCACGTCGAGCGTTGGGCGTTCGTACGGCCCTCGGCCATAGACGAACACGGCCACCCCCGGCGACCCGTGATCAGCCGCCAGGCGCACATGATTGGCCGCGCCCTCGTCAGAGAAGGCGGCCTGTTGAGGCAAGGCCGGGTGCACGCAGAAATGCGTCTCGTCAGGGAACGCCGCCTTGAGCGCCCGCTCGGTCTGCTCAGGCTCAATGGCGCGATGCAGCATGGTGTTGAGATTGGCCGGCGTGAAGTGCACGCGCCCGTCACGGGTGTCGGTGCTCGGGCTCACGGTCGCTGCATTGGCCGCCCACATCGGCGAGGCCGATGAGACGTTGCGCACCAGGCGGGCGTCGACGTTCCAGGCCTGGGCCAGGACGGCGTGATCGTCGCCGGTAAAACCGGCCGCGCGCAACGCTGGCAGGTAGGGGCGCTCATGCGGCGGCAAGACGCCCTGCACGAGGCCGCGATCGGCCAGGCGTTTCATCTTGGCCAGACCCTGGAGCACCGCCTCTTGCGGGCGCGAGGTCAGCCCCTCGTGCGCCTTAGAGGCGAAGTTGCCGTCCGACAGGCCGCCATAGTTGTGCGTGGGCCCGATCAGGCCGTCATAATTGGCCTCAATCGCCGTGTGCGCTGTCATCCGTTCAATCCCTTGGTCGGCAGGGCGGCGAGGCTCGGCGCCTCCTGGCTGGCCATTGGATAGGCGCAATAATCGGCCGCATAGGCGGCGCTGGGGCGGTGATTGCCCGAATAGCCCGGCCCGCCAAATGGCAAGGTGGAGGCCGCCCCAGTGGTCGGGCGGTTCCAGTTCAAGATCCCCGCCCGCATCTCCAGCTGGGCGCGCGCCCACAGATCTGCGTTGTCAGAGATCAGCCCGCCCGCCAAGCCGAACTTGGTTGCGTTGGCGCGTGCGACGGCCGCCTCAAAGGAGCTTTCCCGCCACACCAGGAGCAGGGGCCCGAACACTTCAGAATCGGCCGGATCAAGCCCCGACATGTCGATGACTCCCGGCGACAAGAAGGCGTCCGTGGGACCGGGCTGGGTCATGGCGCGCAGGCTGCGACCCCCCTGCTCCAAGAACCGATTGTACGCGCCCAGAACGCCTGCCGCCGCCCGCGCGCTGACCAGCGGCCCCATGAAGGGCTCCGGATCAGCGTCGGGCAGGCCAATGCGCACCCGGTCCAAAAGCGCGTCCAGCGCCGCCAACAGCGCGTCGCCTGCCTGGTCGTCGCGAATGATCAGCCGACGCGCGCACGAGCAGCGCTGCCCGGCGGTGATGAAGGCGGAGTGCAACACCAGATTGGCCGCCGCCTCGGTGTCTGTGGCGTCCCAAACGATCAGCGGATTGTTGCCTCCCATCTCAAGCGCCAGGATCACGTCGGGGCGACCGGCAAACTTGCGGTGGATCATGACGCCGGTCTCAACCGAGCCGGTAAACAAGACCCCGTCGACACCGGCGTCCAGAAGCGCTGCGCCGGGCGCGCGTCCGCCCTGCACCAGATTGATGACGCCCGGCGGCGCGCCCGCCTCGGCCCACGCCTCGACCATCATGGCGCCCACGGCGGGCGTCAGCTCGGAAGGCTTGAACACGACCGTGTCGCCAGCGATCAGAGCGGGCACGATATGGCCGTTGGGCAGGTGACCTGGAAAGTTATAGGGGCCGAA
The DNA here is from genome assembly GCA_964351895.1 of uncultured Caulobacterales bacterium. GTDB lineage: Bacteria > Pseudomonadota > Alphaproteobacteria > Caulobacterales > Maricaulaceae > CAYGQB01. Next base: position 4,429 of record CAYGQB010000109.1, on the reverse strand, counting down.
GACGCCCATCACCCCGTGCGGGCGATGGGTCAGACGCGCAGCGCCAAAATCGGTCGCGGTCTCGGTCTCGCCGGTGCGCGCGTCATAAGCGGCGATGGAGATCTCCACCTTGCCGATCATGGCGCCAACTTCCCCGGCCGCTTCCCAAGCCGGCTTGCCGGTTTCGCGGCTGATCATATCGGCCAGGACGGCGCGGCGGGCGTTCAGCGTTTCAGCAAAGCTGCGGGCGATCGCAACGCGTTCGGCCAGGGGCCGGCGCGACCAGGCGGGAAAGGCGGCGCGCGCAGCGGCCACGGCGTCGGCGACGTCTTCTGCGTCGGCTTCATTGCCTGACCAGACCGGCGTTTCACGTCCCGGATCAACAGACTCAAACCTGGTCCCGCGCGCTTCGCGCCAGCGTCCGTCAATGTAGGCCAGCTCAGGCGGGGTCCCCGAAAGTGTCATTGTTCTCTCCACACGCGGGCCGTGTCGCCCGCCTCAAGTTGCAGGGCGCGCGAGACCTCCCGGTCGATCAAGACCCGGTCAGGCGTCAGGCTGGCGCGCGCGCGGGTGCAGCGATAGCCGTCAATGCGGTCGTTGGTGATGAGGCAGCTTGCGCCGCCGTCGCCCGTTGGGCCCACCTCGACCGTGCGCGCAGTGCTTTCAGAAATCGTGCGAATGGAATCGCGCGGCGCTGAGACCAGCGGCCCGGCGTCGAAGATGTCGATCACCCGGTCATAGCGAAACCCTTCCCACTCCAACAGGCGGCGCGCCCCGGCTCCGTCCGGATGGGTCAGGCCGATGACCGCCCGCGCTTCAGGGTTCAATAGGTCCACATAGATCGGGAACTTCGGCATCAGATCGAGGATGAACTGACTGTCGGTGAGGCTCGACAAGGTGTCCGCCTCAGCAAATGACATCTGAAAGAAGGTCTTGCCCAGATGGTCCCAAAACGGCGACCGACCGGTTTCGTCGATGACGCCGCGCAACTCGGCCAAGACCCGGTCGCCAAAGCGCTCCGGCGCCGCCGCCATCAACAGGTAGCGCGCCTGTGCGATCAGCCGGCCAGCGCCACCGCCGCGGGCCTCCTTCTTGATGAAGAGCGAGCCCACCTCGGTGCTGCCGGCAAAATCATTGACCAGCACCAGGGCGTCCATGTCGAAACGCCGCTCCGCTTCAGCCGACGCCTGGGCAATGGTCATGATCCGGAAGTTAAAGAACGGGCGATCCAGCCCGATGCTCGACTTCACCGAAGCGCAGCCAACCACGTCGCCTGTCGCGGTGTCCTCTAGCATCAGGAAGAAGCGCTCAGGTTGCCCCTCGGCGCGGTCTCCCTGGAAGCTCTCCACGCTGGCGGCGAGCCGAGAGGCCAGATAGTCGCGGTCCTCCGGCAGGCTGGTGAAGCCCAGCCCGGACAGGCGCGCCAAATCCATCAGCGCGTCCAACTCATCGGCGCGCGCCGAGCGCACAATCAACATCGCCTACCGTCCACGCTGCGAAAGAGTGCGCAAGGCGCGCGCGTCATAGACGCCGCGCGCGATCCGCATCAAGAGAAGGGCCGACAACATTGCGCGCTCGGGGAAGCTGGACAAGATGGCGAACTCGTCTTGGCTATGGATGGAGCCGCCGCGCACGCCGAGCGTGTCGACGTTCGGACACCCCGACGCCCACAGGTTGTTGCCTTCACACACGCCGCCGGTGTCGACCCAGGAAATCTCCTGGCCCAATAGCGCGCCGGTCTCTTTGGTCCAAGAGAACAGCTCGGCGTTGGGCGGGGCCATTGGCTTGGGCGGACGGGTGAAACCGCCGTGCAGCGCTGCGCCAATGCCGTCGCGCGCCCCGGCGCGCGCCACCAGCTCATTGATGCGGTCTGTCAGCCAGTCGGCGTCTTCCGGCTCCTGAAGGCGCACGTTGAAGCGCACGACGCCGGTGTCTGGCACCACGTTCAACGCCCCGCCCCCGTCCACCTTGGCGACGTTCACCGTGACGCCGTCGCGCTGACCGTTCAGGCCCTGCAACCCAATGATCAGGTGGGCGGCCGCCTCGAGGGCGTTGCGCCCCAAGTGATGCTCGCGCCCGGCGTGGGCGGCGCGGCCGGTCAGCGCGACGGCAAAGTTGCCCGACCCCTTGCGCGCGCCGGCCAACGAGCCATCCGCCAAGGCCGGCTCATAGGTCATGCCCAGATGCGCCTGAGCCCCCAGCCTGGCCAGTTCTGCGCTTGAGCCGGGCGAGCCGATTTCTTCGTCCGGACTGACCAGAACCGTGTAGCCGACCTCATCGCGCCACGGCGACCGCTCCAAGGCCTCCAGCGCCGTCGCCATGACCAAGAGCCCGCCTTTCATGTCCGCAACGCCCGGGCCATTGAGCGTGTCGGCATCAAGGTCACGGCAGCTCTGAAACGCGCTGTCAGCGGGAAACACCGTGTCATGGTGACCGGTCAGCACAATCTGGATCGGGGCGTCCGGGCGCTGGGTCAGCCGAAACGAGGGCGTGTACTCCAGATCTTGGGTCGCGCCGTCGGGGGTGACGATGGTGCTGGCGGGCAACTCGACCGCGTCGATCACGCCGCCGAGCACCGCAAAGCGCTCCGCCAGGCGCGCGCGCATGGCCTCAAGCCCGTCGCGGTTGCGACTGCCGGAGTTGATCGCCGCCCAGTCGCGCACGGTGGTTGTCATCTCGCCGGCCTGGTTTTCGACCCAGCCGAGGACGGCAAGCTCGTCTTGCGCCAGCGCGTCGCCGCCGCGTTTAGAATTCGTCAATACTTTCACCTCAAACGGCGCGGTTGAAACCATCTCACGGGGCGCACTCCAAGCGCGCCTGAGCCATCAAAGGGGTACACATGCCCAACGCGTCTGTCACCGCTGCGCTCAGCGCGGCAACGGTCCTCGTCGTCGTCTGTGCGCCCCTCGGCGACGCTTGCGCTCAGGAGGCCGTTGAGATTGCCGGCTGGACCGGCGAGGCCAGCGTGTCGGCGAGCGCGTCAAGCGGCAACACTGAAGCCACCGATCTGGGCGCCGGCTTTAAGCTGGCGCGCGAGACGGGCATGTGGACCAACAAGCTGGGGCTGGTGCTGGACTATGGCGACACGGCCGGCGTGGAGACCAAGAACCGGGTCTTCGGCGACTATCAGCTCGACCGTCAACTGTCGGAACGCTCTTATGCGTTTGGCCGCGCCACCTATGAGGTCGACGAGTTCTCTGGCTATGAGTCCCGCCGCTTTGTCGGCCTGGGCTACGGCCGCGACGTGATCGTCACTGACGCCACGACCTGGTCGGTCCAAGGCGGCCCCGGCTTCAACTGGGACGAAGAACGCGCCGAATTCGCCGCCGACGGCGTGACGCTGGTCACGCCCGCGATCACCACCGAGGAGGTCGCCCTTGCGCTGGGCAGCCGCTACGCCCACGCCTTCAATGCGGCGGTGTCGCTGACCAATGACAGCGACATCACCTCAAGCAGTGAAACCACCACCCTGTTCAACTCGTTCGCGCTGACCGCAGCGCTGATGGACACGCTGGCGGCGCGCTTCTCAGTCGACGTGACCCACAACACCACCCCGCCGCACGCGGCCGAGGCCACAGACACGATCACGCGGGCCTCGCTGGTCTACACGTTCGGCAACTAGGGCCGGGCGACTAGACCGCCGCCAAGGCTTGCTCCAGATCGGCGATCAGATCGTCTGAGTGCTCAATGCCAACGGAGAACCGCACCAGCCCGGCGGTGAAGCCCAGGCGCTCGCGGAGGTCGTCAGGCACGCCCGAGTGGGTCGTCGAGCCGGGATGACACATCAGGCTTTCAGTGCCGCCTAAGCTCACCGCCAGCTTGATGAGCTTAAGGGTGTCAAGGAGCCGGAACGCGCCGGCTTGTCCGCCGATGACATCAAACGAAAACGTCGAGCCGGCGCCGGTGCATTGGCGCTGATAGACGGCGTGATTGCGCGATCCCGGCTCGGTCATGCCCAGGTAGCGGACCTTCTCAACTTTGGGATGCTGGGACAGATACGCCGCGCAGGCCGCCGCATTGGCAAACGCCGCCTCCATCCGCAGCTTCACCGTCTCCAAGCTGCGCATCAAAAGCCAGCACGTGTAGGGATCGGGCGTCGTCCCGAGTGACGTGCGCAAGGCGCGCACCTTGGCGATGGTCTTGGCGTCGCCCATCGCCCCGCCGGCAATCAGGTCAGAATGCCCGCCGACATACTTGGTCAGCGAGTAGAGCACCAAATCCACCCCATTGCGGATCGGCGTCTGGCCGATCGGCCCCAGCATGGTGTTGTCGCACATCAAGACCGGGCGCACCCCGCCCTGACGCGCGGCGATGGCGTCGCGGAAGCGGGCGCAGGCTTCCAGGTCCACTAGGTCATTGGTCGGGTTGGCGGGAGTCTCAGTGTAGATCACCCGCCCCTCGCCCAGGGCGCAGGCGATTTCAACCGCACGCCCTAGCTCGTCTTCGTCAG
>CAYGQB010000108.1:0-9292 GCA_964351895.1 uncultured Caulobacterales bacterium | reverse complement strand
CGGCGTTGGTCACCGCCATCAGCGGCGTGTGAAGCGCAGGCGTCACCGACCAGACGACGTAGTAGCCAACAAACACGGCCAAGACGAAAATCGCCACATAGAAGACGAACGGCTCGATCGCTGCGTGTTCCATCACGCGCTCTCCTTGGACAAGCTTGGGTGCACCACCGCCCCGTCACGGGTCAGGGTCATGGCCTGGATGATTTCATCGTCGCGCTTGGGCGCCAGGGCGCCGTCTTCGGAGACGAGAAGCGGGAACAGATTGAGGAGGTTCTTGGCGTAGAGCGCCGAGGTGTCAGCCGCCAGTCGCCCAGGCAGGTTGGACCAGCCCAAGATCGTGACGCCGCCCACATCGACCGCCTCGTCGGGTTTCGAGCCCTCGACATTGCCGCCTTGCGCCACCGCCAAATCGATCAGCACCGAGCCAGGGCGCATGGACGCAACCATGTCCTTGGTCACCAGGGTTGGGGCCGAGCGGCCCGGAATGAGGGCCGTGGTGATGACAATGTCTTGCTTGGCAATGTGGTTGGCGACGAGTTCGGCCTGCTTGGCCTTGTACTCATCGGACATTTCTTTGGCGTAGCCGCCCAGCGTCTCGGCCTCTTTGAACTCATCGTCCTCGACGGCGATGAATTTGGCCGCCAGCGACTGGACCTGCTCCTTGGCCGCCGGGCGCACATCGGTCGCCGACACCACCGCGCCCAGACGCTTGGCCGTCGCGATGGCCTGCAGACCAGCAACGCCAGCGCCCATTACGAACACCTTGGCCGGGGCCACCGTGCCGGCGGCCGTCATCATCATCGGCATGGCGCGCCCGTAAGCGGCCGCCCCTTCGATGACGGCGCGATAGCCGGCGAGATTGGCTTGGCTGGAGAGGGCGTCCATGGCCTGGGCGCGGGTGATGCGCGGCGTGAACTCCATGGCCATGGCCTCAACGCCGGCCTTGGCGAACGCCGAAACGGCCGCGCTCGCGCCATAAGGTTCAAACAGCCCGACGGCGACCGCGCCCTTGCGCATTGCGCCGATGGCGTCGGCGTCCGGCGCACGCACGCACAACACAAGGTCGCTCTCGCCCACAAAACTTGAGCCGCGCTTCATGGTGGCGCCGGCGTCACGATAGGCCTCGTCGGAGATGGCGGCGGTGAGCCCTGCTCCCATCTCAACCGCGACGTCATGGCCTTGAGCCACGAACTTTTTGACTGTGTCAGGGGTTGCCGCGACACGCGTTTCGCCCGCGTTTCGCTCTTTCAGAACGGCAATTTTCATGAACGCTCCCGATGCGGACGGCGGACCCGTACCGGAACGCTAACGTGATTTTCGCCCAGCGCAAACGCGAAGAACCAAGCGCCGCGCTAGCCGGCTGTCAAACCGTGCGCCAGCTCGGCCACGCCGCCGATGATGAAGCCCAGAACCGTGAGTGCGACGACGACGGCGTACCAGCCGGTCTTGAGGCCCAAGACCAGACCGGCGACAACGCCAACTGCAGCGCCTGAAAGCACGCCAACTGGCCACGCCACGCCGGCGGCGAAGATCAAGGTCAGCGCGAAAACAATCGCCGCTGTCAGCGCTGAGCCCCACACCGTCAAGCTCATGAACCCGGAGAAGGTTTCTTTCTGCTCGGCAATCGTCATGCCGCCGCGGTTATAGTCGTCGCCCGTCGCCGCCATGGTCGCTCGCGTCCTCTTCTTTCATGTCGAAATCCAGTGATTGTGGCGCGTACCATGCGCCGGCGCGCGCTTCAAGATGAAGCGCGCGTCATCACTGAGGAGCGGACGCCGCCCTTGGCGGCCAGGCCGCCAACAGCCCATTCAAAGCCCCGGCAAACGCCAGGGGCTGGTCCAGCATGACGTGATGGTCGGCGTCCGGCACGTCAACCGCGGGCCCGCCCGCGTTGAGCTGTGCCATGTAGGTCCAGACCTCGTCGGTCACGAGGCGCGAGCGCCCGCCGCGCATAAACGCCAATGGACACGCCACCTCCTGCATCAGCTCTGCTGGCGGACGCGGCGTGAACTGCATCTTCAGCCACAGGTTCGGGTCGTGCTTCCAAGCAACGCCCGGTGATCCGTCCTCGGCGGTCGCAGGCCTCAACGCCTCACGCGCGATGTGGTCAAGCAGGAAATGATGCGCGCAGTCCTGGTCGGGCAGCAGGCGAAAACGGGCCAAGGCGGCGGCCGTGTCGGCATAGACGCGCCCGCCGCGGCGCTTGGGATCAGATCGCGGGCGCTTGGCGTCTGACGGCCGCACCGGACTGTCGACCACGACCGCCGCGCGCAGGCGCGCCCCGTGGCGCACCGAGGCCACCAGCGTGGCAAAGCCGCCAAATGAATGGCCGACAACGATGGGCGGCTGAGGCCGGTCGAACAGTCCCGCCGCTTCAATCGCGGCCGCCACTTCGTCCGCATAGAGGGCGACAGAATAGGCCTTGCGATGGTCACTGTCGCCCATCCCGCTGAGCGAAACCGCCAGCGGCGTCCAGTGTGCGGCAAAGTGCGGCGCGATGAAGTCCCACCAGCCCAGATGCGCCACTCCGCCGTGCACGAACACAAGGCCAGGCGCGTCGTCACCGGCGGCGCTGCGCCAGCGTCGCCATGCGATCTTTGCGCCGTCAAACTGGGTGTCGGCGTCGTCGCGGGGCGCCGCCAAGGCGGCCTCAAACCAGGCGGGCGCAGGCGGCTTGGCGCCGCCATACTGCGCCAGAGGCGTGGTTTGAACGGGTTCAGGCGGGGAAGCTTCGGTGGTGGTCATAGCTGACGCTCGCCGACGTTGACGCGCACGTCAAGCGCCGTGTCGACCCCGACCCGCTGGAGACTTTCGCGCGGCTGGCCCGAGCGCGGCGCGTGCGCCAACTTAGCTCAGCTTGCGTCCCACCCGCCGCGCGAAAGTCTCCAGGCGTCCTGCTCCACGATCAAAGAACACCCGCACCCGCCGCCCCGGCCACGTCTCCTTGGCCCATTCAGCAACGAGGGCGTGGGACACGGGCCGCGGCGCCAACAACGCGGACTTGGCCGGACAGCGCGTGCGGTCATGCACGGCAAGCGTCACCGATGCAGGGGTCTCGAAGGTTGCGCGCAAGGAGTGCGGAAACAAACGACACTCCATCGGTCTGGTCTCGTAGACGGTGCACCCGCCCGCCCAGTTGGGACAGGGCTGGCCGCGGGCGCTCACCACCCGCGTCGCCCCGCGCTCCTCCACGTCCAAGACGGCCGCGTGGGCGGCAAAGTGGCGGTCATACTCGGCGTGCGAGACCGTCAGACCGTCGAGCCGCGCACAACAGTCCTGATCGATCGCACACGTGGCGCACGGGTCTTGCCGCGTCTGGCTGTCGTGGCTGGTCATTAGGTCGGGCTCACCATGGGAAAACGGTCCAGAGCAATCAGGCGCGCCACAGACGCGCGCCTGTCAAGCGAACACCTTTCACCCGTGATCAAACACCAACCCCACCTTGCCCAAGGCCTCCGACTGGCGGCGCGCCAGCGCGTCGCGATCAAATCCGGCGATGGTCTCTTGGAAGCGGTGGTAAAAATTCAGCTCCGCGCCGAGATGGAGGAACGCCGCCCCCAGACCGATGGCGGCCCGGTCCATGAACACAAACTCGCGCGGGATGCGCACGGGCCCCTTCTCGCGCAGGAGATTGCGGACTTGGAAGGCTTCGCGCCGGCCGTACTCGCCCGGGCTGATCCCGTCGGCGATGGAGCGCGTGCGGTCATCCAGGAGCGGGCCATAAATGAAGCGCGCCCACAGGTTCAAGACATCCACCAGATCGTGGGTCAGATTCTGAAAGCCCCAGGTTTCGTAGGCGGCGACTTGTGCGTCTCGGTCGTCGGTCTCCAGGGCGCGATAGAGACCGACCACGCCCGCCACGAAGCGCGGCGGGAAGATGCGGATGCAGCCAAAGTCGAGAAGGTTGAGAGTTTCGCCCTCGTCTGCGACCGAATAGTTGCCGAGATGCGGATCGCCGTGAATGACGCCGAAGTGGTTCATCGGCGACCACCAGGCTTCGAACAGGCGCGATGCAATGGTGTTGCGCACTTCAAGGGGCGCGTCGGTGAAGCGGGTGATCGGCGCCCCGTCAAGCCAGGTCATGGTCAATAGACGCCCGGTGGACAAGGCGCTCACCGGTTCAGGCGCGCGCACGCCGTCGCTCTGAGCCAACAGGCCGCCATAGAGCGCCATCGCCTTGGCCTCGCGCACATAGTCCAGCTCTTCGCGCAGCCGATCGGCAATCTCATCCGCCATCTCTGACGGATCGACCGATTTCTCAATCCGTTTCACCAGGGCGAGGATCACGCCCAGCTGGGCCAGGTCCGCCTCAACCGCGCTTGCCATCTCAGGATACTGGAGCTTGCACGCCACCCGCTGGCCGCTGGGCAACACGGCGCGGTGCACCTGGCCCAGAGAGGCGGCGTGGGCGGCGTCAGGTTCAAACTCGGCAAACCGCTCGCGCCAGCCGGGGCCCAGTTCAGCCCGCATGCGGCGCTTCACAAAGCTCCAGCCCATGGGCGGGGCGTGGGCCTGAAGCTGCGCCAATTCTTCAGCGTATTCTGGCGGCAGGGCGTCGGGAATGGTCGCCAGCATCTGGGCAACCTTCATCAAAGGTCCCTTCACGCCGCCCAAGGCTGCGCGCAAGGCGCGGGCTGTGCGCGCATCCGCGTCCGCTCCGCCGATCAGGGCGTTGGCGCCAAAGGCCGCCGCAGCGCTCGACAGGCCGGCGCCGACTTGCGCCACTCGCCGCGTACGCCCCAAGAGCGTGTCGCGTTCGGTATTCCTATTGGAATCCTCTGGGTTCCAAGCCGGATCATCTGGATTCATGGCGCGATCATCTGGAAGGGCTCCCTGGCGCGAAGGCGCGCCGGTATGCCTGACAAGGTGCGCCGCTTTGAGCCTGCGTCAACGCCTCGCGCGCCGCTTGCGCGGCCGATGGCGGGACACCCCCGTCAGTCTCAGCGCGGGAGGCGTCGCGCGCGGCATGCATCTTCTCGTCAGACACGGGCGCCAAGGAGTGCTAAGGCTGACGGATGAACGATCCTGCACCTTCGGCTGATTCTCCGCCGGCCGGCGGCGATACGCCCACAAGCTCGCTCACGCTCATCGACCCGTCGACCGCGCGTCCGGGAAGGTTCCGAGGCCCCTTCTCGGAGCTGTATCGGTGGAGCTGTATTGTGTTCTTGCGCCTCTCGGGATGGCGCATGGCGGGCGACTGGCCGTCAGACCCCAAGGCGGTGCTGCTGGCCGCGCCGCACACCTCAAATTGGGACGGCGTCTACATGCTGGCGTCCGCGGGCTATTTTCGCGTCAAGCTGCGCTGGATGGGCAAGAAGAGCCTGACCACGGGGCCTTTTGGCGGCTTTGTAAAATGGATGGGATGCGTGCCCATTGACCGGGACGCCAAGAACGACGTGGTGCGCCAGATGGCCGAAGCGTTCGCGGCCCAGGACGAGCTGATCCTGGCGGTTGCGCCGGAGGGCTCGCGGGCATTGTCGACCGAATGGAAGTCCGGCTTTTACCAGATCGCCCACCAGGCCGGCGTGCCGATCTTGATGACGGTGCTCGACTATGGCTCCAAGACCGTGCGGCTGCACGGCCTGTTCACCCCCAGCGGCGACTATGAAACCGACCTGCCCTTGATCAAGGCCGCCTACGCCGACGCCAAGGGGCTGGACGACAGCAAGTTCGCCAAGAACACGCCCTAGCCTGCGTCGCCCGTCCTCGGGGCGCACCTGCGATTTAACCATACGACGAACTGGCTTCGCCACTGGGTTAAAATCGGCCGCGCAGCGCTGCGCATGAGCTGCGTGCAACCTGCCGTCAACGCAATCTTTACCACCCTCCTTAAGCCGATCTTCACCAGCCGTGTCCCATAACGGGGCGTGACGGAGAACGGATGCGCCGATCAACGAGCGCGCCGGCTCCACCCCGGGTGATGAAAGGTTGGGTGATGGCTAAAACGGTACTGATCGTCGACGACGATCCCACACAGCGCCGGCTGCTTCAGTCGGTGATTGAGCGCAACGGATTTGCAGCGGCCCAGGCCGAGAGCGGCGAAACCGCTGTCGACATGGTCACCAGCCCAACGTCGCGCATCGACGTGGTGCTCTTGGACTTGGTGATGCCCGGCATGTCCGGCATCGAGACCTTAGGTGAGATCCAGCGTCAGCGCGCCGGCACGCCCGTGATCGTGCTCACAGCGTCTGGCGGCATTGAAACCGTGGTTGAAGCGATGCGCGCCGGCGCGCGGGACTTCTTCGTCAAGCCCGCCAGCCCCGAACGCATTGTTGTCGGCATCCGCAACGCCCTCAAGCTGGGCGAACTGGAAACCGAAGTGAAGCGGCTGAAGAAAACCGCCACGGGCTCCCTCACCTTTGCCGACATGATCGCCAGCGCCCCCTCCATGCGCCAGGTGGTGCGCCTGGGCGAACGCGCGGCCAAGTCCAACATTCCGATTCTGATCACCGGCGAGAGCGGCGTCGGCAAGGAAGTCGTCGCGCGGGCCATTCAAGGCCAGTCCGACCGCGCCGGCCGCCCATTCGTGACCGTCAACTGCGGCGCCATCCCTGAGAACCTGGTTGAGTCCATTCTGTTTGGACACAAGAAGGGCTCGTTCACCGGCGCCAGCGAAGACCATGTCGGCAAGTTTCGTGAAGCCGACGGCGGCACCATCTTCCTCGACGAAGTTGGCGAGTTGCCCCTCGACATGCAGGTCAAGCTCTTGCGCGTCTTGCAGGAAAGCGAAGTGGACCCGGTGGGCGCCAAGCGTCCTGTGCGCGTTGACGTGCGGGTGATCTCGGCAACCAACCGAGAGCTGGCCGAGCAGGTTCAGTCCGGCGGCTTCCGTGAAGATCTGTTCTATCGTCTCAACGTGTTCCCGATCGAGGTTCCGCCTCTGACCGATCGCAAAGAAGACGTGCCCCAGCTCGTTCAGCACTTCATCCAGCGCTTCAACGTGCAGGAAGGGCGGCGGATTGAAGGCTGCACGGCAGAGACCATGTCGATGCTGCAAGCCCACGACTGGCCGGGCAATGTGCGTCAGCTGGAAAACGCCGTCTTCCGCGCCGTGATCCTGGCCGAGGCGTCGCTTCTGCAGCCGCACGACTTCCCGCAGATCTCCGGCCTGGCGCCGGTGTTCGCGGACGCAGAACCCAGCGACGCTGTAAGCGCTGTGGCGGGCGCGCCTGACACCCGGATCAGCCTCTCAGCGCCTGCCGCGGGTGACGCGTCGAGCATCGAAGTTGGCGTCGATGAAAACGGGCTGCCGGTGCGGGTCGTGGACACCGAAGGCCACCTGCGCACGCTTGAAGAGATCGAGAAAGACCTCATCCAGTTTGCGATTGAGACCTACGCCGGTCACATGTCCGAAGTCGCCCGCCGGCTTGGCATTGGCCGCTCCACCCTCTATCGCAAGGTGCGTGAGCACGAGCTTGAAGTGGACGCCAATCGGGCCGGCTGATCAGTTGCGCGCGCGGCGTCCTGGCGCGCGCAACGCCAAGCCTGCCGCGACGCCTAAGAGCAGCGTCCATTGCGCCGACATCGACGGCACCTGGATGGCGTAGTCGACCAGGCCGTGCACGATCATGATCGCCGACACGATCAAGGTCGCGCGCAGCCACGACTTAAGGCGCTTGCGCTGGGTCAGGCCGACGCGCACCTGGTCGATCACCAGAGCCACGGCGGTGAACATCAGGGCGGCGGCAAACACACCCCCCTCTTCCAGCCATTGCAAGACGACATTGTGGGCCGCGTTGACGTCCTCAAGGATCAGCCGGTTTTGCGCGGTCATCATCAAGGCGTTGACCGCGTTAAACGTGCCCAGGCCATAGCCGCCGAGAGGCGCTTCTAAGAACGCGTTCCAGTGGGCGCCAAAGAGCGTCAGGCGCATGGGCGCGTCGCTTAGGGTGCGCGCGGCGCGTTCGGCCGTGAAGTCGCCCGACATCAGCGCCAAGGCCGCCAGCGCCATGGCGGCCAGAACCGCCAGAACCGAGAGCCCGCGCGCCGTCGCCCGCCGGCCGAGCGCGGCCCGCACCTCCCACGCGATCAAGAGCAAGAGCGCGGCGAGGAACACCGCCGCTCCAGCCCGAGACGCCGTCAACAAGACGCACGAGGCGGCAAACAAGAACACGCTCGCCGCCACGCCGCCTTCGCGCGCCAAACGCTCAAAGCGCATGAACAGCGTCACGCCGTCGATCGCGGTTTGCTTGATCGCCTGCGCCAGGCGCGCGCCGGCAAAGATGGCGACAACGGCGAAACAAGTCGCCGCCGTGTTGGCGGACATGAACGTCGCAGCCAGTCGGTCGCCGTGATAGGGCCGCGTCGCGCCGTAGAGCGTGCCGGGGAAGGTGAAGTAGTCGACGAAGCCCCAGACGGCGTAGAGCCCGCCCAGAATGATGAACGAGATGTAGAACAGCTTCACGCGCCGATCCGAGCGGCCAATGGCGACCCCAACCATGAAGATGGCGAAGAGGGCCAAGATTTTGATCAGTTCGCGCTGCGTGGCGTCCTTGTCGAGCGTCACCGCCCCGGTGGCCTCGGTCAGGTCCCACAAGGGATGCGCGCCGCCAAACCACATGGGGGTGAGCTGCAACAAGCCAATGACCACGACGCCCATCACGCAGGCGCCGGCCGCCACCAGGCGCGGGCCGACCATCAGCGCGTCTGACCCGATGCGCAGCATGGCAAAGGCCGCCAGCACAAACCAAAACGCCGAGAACATGCCGGCCAAGGCGGCGCTGTTGGCGCCCACCATGGCGTGGCCGACGAACACCAGAAGCGGCGCCCCGACGCAAATTTCCCAGCCGCGCGGGGCGCGCGATCGGAAAAACTCGCGCGCCTTGCCTAGCGGTCCGGACGGCGGCTCAATCGCCTCGTCCGCATCATCGACGACTTCCATAGCCTCAGCGCGCGCCAAAAGCGCACGCAGATCGTCGCCGTCGCCGTGGTCTGTCTCGCCGCGTGTCGCCACCTAATGTCCCCGCGCCGCCGCCCAGTGTGGACGCATTGTGTGCTGGCGCAACCCGCGCGCCAAATCAGTCCGCGCGCCCCGTCGCTTCATAGAACACCAGTGCGCGCGCCCACCCTAGCATGCAAGGCCTATGCACAAAGCCCGCCGACGCATGGGGACGTCGAACGACGAACGACGCGAGCGGTTCGTTCTGAATGGCGCGATAACGCAGGCGAGTTGCGGGAGGCGGAGGGGCGTGGCTCACACGCGCAGCCGCCCGACCGCCTACCCGGCTTCTCGTTCTCGCGTTTTCGCCTTCGGCGGAAACGCTCCCCCGGGCAAGGCCCGTCGGCCGTTTAG
>CAYGQB010000107.1:0-9298 GCA_964351895.1 uncultured Caulobacterales bacterium | reverse complement strand
GTCCCGCCCGCCCCCGTGACCAGCACCCGTCGTCCCGACACCAGGTTGCGCGGGCGGGTGACCTCCAGGGCGTGCGGCGGGCGCGACAACAGGTCGGCCGCGTCCACGTGCGTCAATTCAATGCCAGCCGGTCCGCCCTGAACGGCGTGGGCGCGCACCAGGGCGGCCTTGGCCTCGCTGGCCGCGCGCACCAGTCGGCTGAGGCGGGCCCGGTCAATCTCCGGATCGACGATGATGAGCTGCGGCGTTTGCCCATTGGACGTCAGGCTGATGAGGGCACGCTCAACCTCGCGCGGGCCGCCCAAGAGCGGCGCGCCGCGGATCGAACGCCCGCGCTCCTCGTCCTCCACGTCCACCAGGCCGCGCACGCGAAACGGCGGGCTGAGTGCGCGCCGGCTCAGATCGCGCAGATAGGCGTCCATCACACTTTGACGGCCGGCCAGAATGGCGGCGGGTTTGGAGCGATCTTCCAAGCGCATCACCGAGCGCCATTCACCAAACGCCATCGACTGACGCGTCAGACGCGCCCCGACCAGGAGGGTGAGGAGAATCCCCGCCTCAATCAACAGGCTGAGACGCGGCACCCCGGCCAGGCGATTGAACAGGAACATCGCCAACAGGAACGTCAAATTGGCGATGGTAATGGCGTTGACGATGCGAATGAGATCATTGAGCGCGGTGAAGCGCCAGACGCCCAGGTGCAGCCGCTGGGTTGGGAACACAAAGGCGCACACGAGCGTGAACACGGTCGCTGAGATCAGCGCGACGCCGTCGGACGGCTCCATGCCGGGGCTGAGGTAGCGGCGGATGTGGACGGCGGCGAAGAAGGCGATCCAAGCTGCGGCCAAATCATAGGCCAGCACCGCGCCCTTCACGATGGCGGGGCGGGGATTGATCCGGTTCGGCGCGATCATTGAGGCGATCCGTTTCTACCGGGCCGGAGATCGGCCAATGCGTTGTAGGGCCCATCGCACGCGATTGGGCGCCTGATCGAGTGGCGTGTCGGGCGTTGAGACGCCCGCAACCACCAGCTGGCGACTTTCTTCCGGCGCCACGCCGCGCGCGGCGTACACCGACGCATCCACAGCCAAGCCGCCCGCGTCGGTTCGAAACCGCCATGCTTCGCCGCCGGTCGTGGTCAGGAGCGCGCTGCGCCCGTCCCGTCCCGGCTGCACCTCCACATCCGGATGGATGTGAAATCGAACCGTATACGAGGCCCCATCGCGCGGCGCCCCTGAAGGCGCGTCTACAGGGCGAAAAACAGTGTCCTCGCCGCGTAGGTCGTCCCCGTGTGTGTTCAAGAACACTCGGCGGCGATGCGCAAGTCCGAAACGCGGCGCGTAACCGTTTTGAACGCCATCGACCCACACGCCAGCGTCTTCTTCGTTGCGGCGCGCCGACACCTGGCCTGCCGACTTCTTCAAGCGGCTCACCGTCTTGCGGTCTAGGGCGATCGAGGACGTGTCGCGCAGCACCAGGGCGGTGTGCGCGGCCGTTGCGCGGACAGGCTCGCGAAACCGCCCCGGCTGGCCAGGCGTCAGGCCGCAGTTGACGAAAATCCTGCCTGAGCGAGAGGCGAATTCGAGGGCCAGAGGGCTGGCGTGGCCGAGCCCGGCGCGCAGCGCTTCTAAGTTGGGCGCGCCCGTGTCGATGATAACGGAGACGTCGCGCGCGGCCATGCGCTGATAGCCGGTGTGCGGGGCCACCAGGAAGGCGCGCGCCGGCGCGTTCGAGGCGGTTAAGACAGCTGCGATGTCCTTGTCAACGCCTTCGCCGCCGCCGTGAAACGAGGCCAGGCGACCATCGGCGTGGACAAAAAACCGGGCCATGGCCGCGCCGCGCTGGATCGCACGCTCGACCCTGGGGTCGAGCGTGAGGCCGGCGGCAAGGCGCACGTCCCGCAGGGCGCAATAGGCCGCCAAGACGCTCAAGGTGTCAGCGGGCGCCCGGGTTAGGTGCCCGCCATCAGGAGCCACGAGTGTGTCGGCGCAGTCGGCCAGACGTGCATGGGCGTGCTCGGCCAGCGCCTCATAGCCCGGCACGCCGTGCCCCAGGGCCGCCAGGGCGGTCAGGAGGGGCCAGGCGTCGAGCGCCGTGTCGATCCGGTCGATGGCGGTTTCCAGCGGCCGGACGTGGGCCGACAGGGCGTCGAGCCGATCGGGTGCGCCGGGGTCATCCTCGCCAAAGAGCACGTGCGCGGCGCGGCACCAGGCCAGGGCGCGCGCCGCCGTCGGCAGTGCGCCCCAGCCGGGGCCGCGCCGTTCCGGGTGCACCGTCAGCCAGCCGTCCACCAGGGCGCGCGCATGCGCGACGGCGGCCCCCTCCAAGCCGACCAGATCGGGGAGCCAGGCAAAGCTGTGCGCCCACGCCACCCAGTTTTCGCTCGGCGGACGCGACGACCAGATGGTTTCAGGCGTGACCGAATCCAGGCGCTCTCCGCCCCATTCAAACGTGCCCGACGCATAGGCGCGGCCGCGCGTCAGATCCGGCGCGCCGGGCTGCGGCCAGGGACGCACAAAGCCAGGCGCAGGCGAGGACGACAGGGCGGACGACGGGCGATCTTGGCTCACGGGCGCCGTGTCGAGGCGGATCCAGAACTGCCGGCGCGGCGCGTCATGAGATCGACGCCGGCGCGGGCGCGTCCGCCTTCAAGGCTGCAATATTGCTGGCGTAGGCGCTTGGACCGCCAGTGAACACGGCGGTTCCCGCCACCAGGGCCGTGGCCCCGGCGTCGACGCACTGGCGCGCCGTGGTCGGGTTGACGCCGCCGTCGACCTCAATCTCCAGCTCCACGCCGCGCCTGTCCGCCAGGGCGCGCAGCGCCTCGATCTTGCGCAGCTGACTGGTGATGAACGATTGGCCGCCAAAGCCCGGATTGACCGACATCACCAAAATCAGATCGATGTCGTCGAGGATCGGTTCAGCGACTTCCACTGGCGTGCCGGGATTGAGCGCCACCCCGGGGCGCACGCCGGCCGCGCGGATTGATTGAAGCGTTCGGTGCAGATGCGGTCCGGCTTCTGGGTGCACGGTGATCAGGTCGGCGCCCGCGTCCACAAACGCCTGGAGCAGGGGATCAACCGGCGCAATCATCAGGTGCACGTCAAACGGAAGATCAGTGTGGGGGCGCAACGCCTTGATCACGCCTGGACCGATGGTCAGGTTCGGCACGAAGTGCCCGTCCATCACGTCAACGTGGATCCAGTCCGCCCCCGCCGCGGCGACGTCGCGCACGGCCTGGCCGAGGTTGGCGAAATCCGCCGAAAGGATGGAAGGCGATATCTTGACCGGCTTGCCCATCTGGCCCGCATATCAGCGCGCCTCAAGCGGTGCAAGACGAGGACGCGCAAACTCTCAGGGCTGACGCGCTGCGCCAGCCCTGATCAGTGACTTTTAGCGCGGTACGACGCGGGCGCGCGGGCCGTACTCGACCCACACCGGAGCCCCGACGGGGATCACGATGTCGGCGGCCTGGGCGATGGAGATCACCTCGCCGGTGCGCTCAAGACGGATCGTGTAGGCGATGCCGACCTGCGCCGTGGCGCGAGATTCTGTGGCCGCGCCCAAGAGCCCGCCGCCTACCGCGCCCAAGACGCCCGCCACAGCGCGTTCCGCGTCGCCGCCGCCGATCTGACTGCCGACCACGCCGCCGACAACTGCGCCGGTGCCTGCGCCAATGCCCGAGCGGGTGCCTTCCAGGCGCACCTGACGCTGTTCAATGACCGTACCGGCTTCCACGCGCGACACCTGGCCGGCTTGCGACCGGGGCACGTCATTGGCGCCCAAGCCGGCGCACGCGGTGAGCGACGTCGCCAGCGCCAAGAGCGCGCCAGTCGCGGCAAGGCGCGAACGGCGCCCGAGGGTGATTTGCGTCATCATGTCTCTCATTCTCCGAGGTGTCCCGAGGGTCTGATTTGCGATCTTATCTGTCGCGCGCCGTCCGTGATCTTGAGGCTCTGGTGCAAGACACTGGGCGGCCAGCGTTACAGAGTGCGATAGGCGCTCCAGTCTGAACTGAAGCTGAACGCCCACAAGGGGCGCTGCGTTCCGACGACGGGCGCATGCGCCGTTCTAGTGCCGATCCGCGCCGGGCGGTAGACCGCAGTTCTACTGAACCATCCCCGAAACGTCCCCCGAAACGTCCCCCGAAACGTCTCCGGTGTCGCCGATCCCGTTCATACGCGGCGATACCGGGCGATGAAGAAGCCGTCCAGCCCGCCCGTTTCCGCCCACAGGGCGGGATGGGTGCGCACCTGGCCGGTGTCGGTGAGGGCCGCCGCCAAACTTGGCAACTCCAACGCCGTGATGGGGTCGGGCGCCAAGCCTGATGGGGGCGCCATCTGGCCTCCCGTTTGGGCCTCGCCTTCCTCAGGCTGCAACGAACAGGTGCAGTAGACCATGACCCCGCCCGGCCGGGTCATGGCGCCGGCGGCGGCGATCAGCCGGGTCTGGAGCGCGGCCAAGGAGGTCACGTCCTCAGGCCCGCGCCGCCAGGCCACGTCAGGGCGACGGCGCAAGGTGCCCGTGGCCGAACACGGCGCGTCTAAGAGCACGGCGTCGAACGGGGCGTCAGGCGTCCAATCGAGAGCGTCAGCGACCACGACCTCGGCGACAAGGCGCGTGCGCTCCAGGTTTTCCCGCAAGCGTTCAATCCGCTTCGCATCCCGATCAAGCGCGGTCACCTGCGCGCCCATGGCCGCCAGCTGCACGGTCTTGCCGCCCGGCGCCGCGCACAGATCAAGCACGCGCAGGCCGCTCAGATCGGCGTGTCCGGGCGCTCGCAGAAGCTGGGCTGGAAGGGCGGCGGCGGCGTCCTGGACCCACCAGTCGCCCTCAGCGAAGCCGTCCATCTTGGTGATGTCGCCGCCGGCGACGAGCCGCACCGAACCGGTTGGCGTGACCACCCCGCCCAGCCGGTCCGCCCAGGCCTGCGGATCGGCCTTGACGCTGAGGTCGAGAGAAGCCTCGCGGGCGCTGGCGGCGGCGATGGCGCCGGCCGTCTCTTCGCCATAGGCCGATTGCCAGGAGCGCATCAGCCAGTCCGGCCAATCGCCGGCGGCCTCGCCTTGCGCCAGGGCCTCGTCGCGCTCGCGGTCAATGCGGCGCAGAACCGCGTTGATCAGGCCGGCGTATCGCCCGGTGGCTTGGTCGGCGCGGGCGAGGGACACCGCGCTGGAGACGGCGGCGTAGGCAGGCGTGTCGAGGAACAGAAGTTCGGCTGCAGCCAGCCGCAACAGGGCGCGGGCCAGACGCGCATCACCTGGCAAGGGCTTGGAGAGGCGCGCGTCCAGGACCGCGTCAATGCGTCCAAGCCGGCGCAGGACCGTGGTGGCCAAGGCGCGGGCAAACGCGCGCGCGTCGCCGGCGATGGCGGCGCGGCGGGTGAAGGCGACGTCAAGCGGCGTGTCGGCGTCTAGAACGTCGATCAGGGTGAGGGCGGCGGCCCGCCGCGCCGGCGCGCCAGCGGTCATGACGCGCCTTCACGCCGCCGCGTTCCGACTGCGGCGCAGCTTGAAGCGGCTAGAGCGTGCGGCCGACGCGGCTGTCGGGCGACGCCGGGCGGTGTCCGCTGAGGGCGCGGCCTGGCGCGGCGCGAAACGTACCCGTCGTCAGGGCGTCGGCGTAGATCGCGCGGATGCGCGCGCGCTTGGACTGCCACTCGCGCTCGGGCACGGCGTAGACCTCGATCTCGGTGTCGCGCGGCAGCTGCGCGCGCGATGTGCTGCGGCGCTCGGGATACTTGGCGTAGTAGGCGTTCCAGTAGTCCACCCCTTGCGAGCACAGCCAGCGATCGGTCAGCCGATAGTCGGATGTGATGTCTTCGTACGCCAAGGCGGCCGCGCCCAAACGCGCCTTGGCGGCGGCTGAGAGCTGATCGATGTCGGCGGCAATGTCGGAGGTGGCTGTGGCCCAGCTTGAGATTTTGCGCAAGGGCGCGGACCGGTCGGCGCAGCGCGCCGCGTCGATTTGCAGAGTGATGGTGCCGTAGAGGTACCAGAAGTAGGTGTCCTGGCTTCGGCCCATGTCCATCAGGGTGCGGGCGTAGGGCTCGGCCAGCACGCTGCTGGCGACGCCGCTGCGCAGCCGGTCTTCCATCCACATGGCCCGTCCGGTGCGCTGTTGCGCGTCCACGGGAGCCTTCAGTCGGTCCACGAGCGCTTGGTAATCTTCAGCCATCGCAAGGGATTCAAGCCGGCTGATGTCGACCATGTCGATGGTGACGGTTTGGCGGGCCGCGCGCGGGGCGCCTGAGAGGGCCGGCGCCGTGGCGGTTGGTGTGGTTGCCGTGGAAGTCGGCGGCGTCGGCGTTGTTGCACAGGCGCCCAAGGTCAAGGCGGCGCCGAGTGCAACGGCTCCGGTCACATGGCCGGGCCGTGCGCGTGCGCTCAGGCTGGCGGTTGGGCGGTGATCCAGGCAAGCCATGTCTGCGCCTCCGTTGCGCGCGCCCCCGCCGCATGCGTTATTAACTGTCAACACTCGTTAACGGGCGGTAAAGGGGCGCCGCACAGTCGAAGCTGCATTAGGCCTCTTTGGTCTCTGTGTTTTGCGCGTCAGTCGGTTTCCGGAACGCCGCTGGATTGACGCGGATCGGTGGAGCGTCCCCACGGATTGTGTGGCGCACCCGGGTGCACGCCCGGCGCGATCGCAGGCCCTGGACGCAGAGCAGCGGGCGCAGGCGCGTCGGGCGAGCCGGGTTGAACGCCCATGCTGGCGGCCAGCCCGTTGAGCCGATCAATGCGGTTGCGGGTGGCCGGATGGGTCGAGAACAGCTGGTCCCCGCGCTGTCCGTTCAGCGGATTGATGATGAACACGTGCGCCGTCGCCGGATTGGCTTCAGCGCGCGCATTCGGACGCTGGCGCGCGGCGCTCTCGATACGGGCCAAGGCGCGCGCCAGAGGCCGAGGATCGCCCATGATTTCAGCTCCCACGCGGTCGGCTTCATATTCGCGCGCGCGGCTGATCGCCATTTGCACCAGGGCGGCCGCCATGGGGGCCAGGATCATGATGGCCAGGCTGGCGATCAGGCCGCCGCGTTCGCGTCCGCCGCCAAAGAACATGGCAAAGTTGGCGAGCATGCCAATGGCCCCGGCCAAGGTGGCGGTGACGGTCATGGTCAGCGTGTCGCGGTTCTTCACGTGCGCCAACTCATGGGCCATCACGCCGGCGATTTCATCGCGTGGGAGCAGCTCCAATAGCCCAGTGGTGGCGACCACGGCGGCGTGGTGCGGGTCGCGGCCGGTGGCAAAGGCGTTGGGCTGGGGCGTGTCGATGATGGCGATGGTCGGCTCGGGCATGCCGGCGCGCGCCGCCAATAGGCGCACGTCCTCCAGGTAGGCGCGCACGCGCGGATCGTCAGCACGGTCTTGGGCGGGCGTGGCGCGATAGGCCCGCAGCACAATCTTGTCAGCATTCCAGAAGCTGAACACATTGAGCGCGATGGCGATCACAAAGGCGATGGCCATGCCGCCGGCGCCGCCCACCAGAAAGCCAATGCCCGCAAACAGGGCGGTCATGGCGGCAAGAAGCGCAAACGTGCGGGTGTGATTGAGTGCGGTCATGGCGCGAGGCAAAGCTCCTGGTCAAGCGGGCGCATGGCCTTATGTAGGAACACAATGCGGCGGGTCCAGGCTGACGGGTGGTGCCTGCGCGGTCGATGGTTGAGAGGCGATGATGACAGCGGTGAAACCTGGGACATCAGTGAAATCGGGCGGGAATCCCATCGGCGCGCAGGCGGACGCCGACGCGCCGCGTGCGCTCAGCCCCGCCGCCCAGCGCGCTCTCGCCGAAGCTGAGGCGCGCCGCGCCGCTGAGGCGCAGTCCGGCGCCGAACCAGAACCCGCCGGCCAGAACTCCGATGTCCCAGAAATAGGCGGTCCGAGCGGCCCAGAGCCCACACGCTACGGAGACTGGGAGAAGGCCGGTCGCGCCAGCGACTTCTAGAGCCCGCGTCCCGCCCCATGGCGGGCCCCAAGGTGCGTCCCCGCCTGATGCCGGCTCCTGATCCTGGGGTTTGTTCCCCTCAGCCGCGAGGGCTGCGCACGGGCTGCAACTGGGCGGCGAGCGTGGCTGTGAATGGCGCCTGCGCGCGCTACTCTGGCGCCATGGTCGCATGGTGAGCGCCGCAGCACTTTTTGGGGGATATGCGCAATGACGCACAACACAACTTCGGCCCGCCTCGTGGGCGCCGTCCTGCCCAGCGCAGCACTTGCGCTCGCCATTGGAGCGGCGGCCGTTTCAGCGGCGCCGGCGGCGGCCGACCACATCGTCAGCAATCATGTGGTTCCGTCATCTTGTAATGACCCGGTCGCCTGTCACGGCAACTGGGTGATCGTGGACAGCCATCACGCCAGCCACCGTCACGTCGAACATCACGTCGTGATGCACGCGCCGCACGCCCCAGCGCCTTATGCGCCGATGGTGTCGCACACTCAGCCGGCGCCCTTGCCGGCTCCGCCTGCGCCGCCGGTGCAGCTCGGGTCAGACTTTGTCGGCGCGCTTGACGGCGGCGTCGGCGCCCAGTGTTGCGGTAATTTCGTGCGCACCGCGTTCGTCGTGGCCGGTCAGCGTTCAGCGCGCAACAGTGCGCGGCGCTTCCCGATCAGTCGCCACGGCGGCGGCTGTCGCTAGCGCGCCTCGCCATGGTGCTGGAGGCGACACGCAAGCGGGTCGCAACCAGTGCGTGTGTAAATCTGCAAGACGCGTCTTGACGAGTGAGTTATGATCGTGGTCCTAAGAGACCATGTTCATGGATCGTTCTCCCATTGCACATCTCTGGCGCCCTGCGCGGCGGCTGCTTGTCGTTGGCGCGATTGGTGTTGTGAGTGTCGGTCTGGCGGGTGACAATGTCGCCGCCGCCGGGGACGTCCTGCCGGGCCCCTATCCTGGACAGGTCGAGCGCGTCATTGATGGCGACACGGTGCGCGTCAGGGTCCGCATCTGGTTGGATCAGGACGTCGAGGTTGCAGTCCGCCTGGCCACTGTGGATGCGCCCGAACTGCGCGGGTCGGCGTGCCCGCGTGAGCGCCGGCAAGCCGAGGCGGCGCGCGATCTGGTGATGCGCCTGGTGGCTGAGAACGATGGCCGCGTGCGCCTGCGCGACGTGGAGCACGACAAGTTTGGCGGCCGTGTTGTGGCGCGCCTGGAGCTTGACGACGGTCGGTTTGTTGGCGACGAAGTGCTGGCTGCGGGGCTGGCGGTTCTCATGGGGGCCAGTGATGAGGGCGCGTCAGGCGACGCCGACGCCCTCTGGTGTCCAATCGCCGGGCGCGGCGAGGGCTAGCGCCAAACCGCCCATCAC
>CAYGQB010000106.1:0-9349 GCA_964351895.1 uncultured Caulobacterales bacterium | reverse complement strand
CGTAGGAGCCGTCTTCCGTCGCCACAATGATCCGCTCGCCGACGCCAACAAAGGGCGGAACGCTGGTGCGCACGCCGTTTTCCAAGGTGGCCGGCTTGAAGGAATTGGCCGCCGTCTGGCCTTTCACCACAGGTTCGGTCTCGGTGACCTCCAGCGTCACGTGCTGAGGAAGCGACAGGCCGATGGGCTTGTCGTTGTAAAACTCCATGTGCACGACCATGCCGTCTTGCAGATAGGCGCCCTGGTCGCCCACGAAGTCCTTGGCCAACTCGATTTGCTCGTAAGTTTCCTGATCCATGAAGGCGAGCGTGTCGCCATTGTCATACAGGAAGCTGAAGTCTCGCTGGTCGAGCCGCACCTTCTCGATGGTGTCAGCGGAGCGGAACCGCTCGTTGAGCTTGCGTCCGTCGATCAGATTCTTCAGCTCAACCTGAGCAAATGCGCCGCCCTTGCCCGGCTTGACGTGATCGGTTTTCACCGCCCGCCAGATCGTGCCTTGATGTTCGATCACATTGCCCGGCTTGATCTCATTGCCGCTGATTTTCGCCATGCCTTGCCGCCTTCACGCCGGGTGCGTCGCGCCGACGCCTGGTCTGGGACGCTTGATTGGAGCGCCCGTCTAGCCGCGCCGTGCTTGGCCGGTCAAGTCGCATGACCGCTTAGCGGCGCAGTCGCGTTCCCGTCGCCTCAAGCGCGCCGGCGCGCGCCGCCTCCAAAACCGCCTCGGGCAGGGCTGCTTCCAGCGCGGTGCGCAGGCGGGCGCGGTCGGTGTTCTCTTGCGCTGATTCCAGCTGGCCGCCGGCCTGAGATAAGACCACCAGCCGATAGGCCGCCTCCAGGTCGCGCGGCGCGCCCTCGCCCTTGGCGTACGACAGGGCCAGGTAATAGCGCCCCAAGGGATCGCCGACCTCCGACGCGGTGCGAAACCAGCTCACCGCATCAGATTGCGACTGCGGCGCCCCCGCCCCCAGAAGGCTCATGACGCCGCGCAGGGCGGCCGCGCGACCATGGCCCGCCGCAGCGGCGCGTTCGAACCAGGCGGCGGCCTGGGCGTCGTCTAGAGGCGCCAGGGTTCCGTCGGCATAGGCCAGGCCCGCCTCATAGGCGGCCTCGCGATCGCCGTCCTCGGCCGCGCGCGTCAGCCAGGCCAGGCCCTGGTCGGGATCTGGCGGGCCGCCGCGTCCTTCTAAGAGAACCAGCCCCAGGTCACGGCGCGCAGCCGTGTCGCCGGCTTCGGCCGCCTGGGTGAGGAGGGCGCGGGCCCGCGCCGGGTCTGCGTCGAGGGCGTCTGCGCCCGTCATCAAAAGGCGTGCAAGCGCCGCAACTGCGCCGGGCGCGCCTTTCTCAATGGCGCCCTGGAGCGCGGCGACGCCTTCTGGTCCATCGACGCCGCCGCGTCGCTCCTGCGCCAAGAGGCCCATTTGGATGGCGATGTCGGGGTCTTGGGTGAGGGTGAGCGCGCGTCGCAGATAGCGCGCGGCTGCCCCGTCTGACGCCTCGGGCGCCAGGCCAGCCGCGTGCATCACCCCCAAAAGCTTGAGCGCGTCGCCGTGGTTCGCCTCGGCCGCCTCCAGCGCCATGGCCTCGGCCTGGGCATAGTCGCGCGCCTCATAGGCGGCGAACGCCGCGCCATAGGCCTCATGGCCTGCGTCAAGCGAAGGTGTCTCAGGGGGATCAAGCGACAGATCGAAGGCGCCCGGGCCAAGCGAGACGCTGGGGCCGCCGGGCCCTGGTGTCCGCGCGTCACCCTGGGCTGACCCTTGAGCGGCGGAGGGATGAGGAGGGGCGGCGCGCGGCTCGTCCAGCGCATAGGTGAAGGTGGGCGCCGGCTTGAGCGATTGCGCGCTTGCGGGGGCGGCGCCAGACCAGGCCAGCACGCCCAGCACGCCCAGCGCAACCAGCGCGCCAGCACGCCAGCCCGCTAGGGCGTGGCGCGTGCGGCTGTGATCGCATCCAAGAGGGCGCGCAGCCCCACTGCGGGGCCGTCCGGGTGCGTCCACACCGCCGACGAGACTGCGAGAAAGTCTGCGCCCGCCTCGACCAGCGGCGCGCAGTTCTGGGCCGTTATGCCGCCAATCGCCACACATGGGGTTGTGAAAATCTCCGCCCACCACTTCAGCGTCTCCAAGCTCGCGCGCGCACTGGGCGCTTTTGTGGCGGTCTCGAAGAAGGCGCCGAAGGCCACATAATCGGCCCCGGCCTCCGCCGCGTTCATCGCCAAGTCGCGGTCATTGTGACAGGTCACGCCGATGATGGCGCGCGGCCCCAGCAGCTCACGCGCAGCCGGGTAGGGCATGTCCGATTGTCCAAGGTGCACGCCGTCTGCGCCGACGTCTTGCGCCATGTTTGGTGCGTCGTTGATCAGAGCCGCGACGCCGGCCGCTTGAATGACCGGCGTCAGCCGCTCAGCGGTGGCGCGAACGACGCCGTCCGGTGCAGACTGCTCGCCCTCCTTGAGGCGCACTTGAACGGCGGCCACGTCTCCGGCGGCGAGCACCTCAGCCAGGGTGTCGCTGAACCGGTCCAGGTCGTCGATGCGCGGCGGGGTGATTAGATAGAGGCGGCAAGAATGAGCGGTCATAGGCCGGCGGCTTAAGCCTGCTGGCGCGCGCCGTCCAGAGGCGGATGAATGGAGCGGTGGCCAACCCCGCGTTTTTGGGCGCGTATTCGGGTGCGCGTGCCAGGCGCGGGCTTAGCTAAACCTGTCGTCCGTCGCATACATTGTTTGTTTAGATCGTTCTTTAGCCAGATTTGAACGACCGCATGTCGATACTCCGCGATCAGGACGTGGGAGTAACGACTGTGCGTACGCCGCATTCACCCCAGAGATTTGGTTATTTTGCTGGAGATCGGTCGGGCAATGTCGCGATCATCACTGCGATTGTTCTGTCGGTCGCAAGCTTTGTCGGGATCGCCGCACTGGACGTGTCCGGCATTGAGCGCGCCCGCGCCGCTCTGCAGGACGCCAGCGACATTGCCGTGTTGGCGGCCGCCGCGTCGCCGAGCAATGCGCCGATCGCCAAGGTGCGTGCAGCGGCCGAGAAGCTGGTGCGGGCCAACATTGGATCAGCGGGCGCGCTGAAGCGCTTGTCGGTGGAACTTAATCCGATCGAAGATGGCTACGCCATCACCACGCGCGGCGTCTATGACACCGTGGTGACAGACATTTTCGGCGGCCATGACACCTGGGTGTGGTCCAAGGCTCAGGCCGTGTCTCGTCGGCGCGGCCTTGAATTCGTGTTCGTTTTGGACGCCACAAACTCCATGAACTACGACTCGCGCTGGCGCACCGCCATGACCGCGCTTGAGACGATGCTGACCCGGCTGGAAGGCGCCGCCGCGTCCGGAGAGTTTTTCGTCTCGTTCCTGGCCTTCAACGATGTCATCCCGATTCCCGCTGCAAAGACGGCCTGGCTTTCTGGGCCAGTGGAACCCAATTGGACAGGCTGTGTGCTGCCGCGCGAGCAGCGCCTGGGCGGGTTTGACTATGCCCTGACCGACGACGGACCCGGCATTGTCAAGTTCGATCAGGTTTTGGACGGAGACACCTATCCCGGCGGTCGAGAATTAGATTGCGCCAACGGCATCGTGGGGCCGACCTCGAACATCGCGACCATTCGCAGCGCGATCAGCGGTGTCGTGCGTGATGGCACCGGCCGGTTCGACGAGGGCTTGGCCTGGGGCTGGCGCCTGTTGTCGCCGCAATGGCGCGGCGAGTGGGGCTCTATCGACTATCCAGCCGCTTCGGGCGACCGCAAGAAGATCTTGGTGCTGGTGACCGATTTCAACTCGACCGCATATGACTATGTCATGAGCGGCTCGGCGGGCGGTTCATTCGGCTGGAACAATGGCACCCGCGAAGCCTTCGAGCACTTTGAAAACCTGTGTGAACGCGTCAAGGCGACCGAGATCGAACTGCACATCGTTCAGATGCCGGGCAATCGCTTCGCCAATCCATACGCTGAGCGCTGCGCCAGCTCGGCGCAAACGCTTCACCGTCCAACAGACGCAACCGGCCTGGTCGCCGTCTTTGAGGGCATTCAGGGCAGTGAAACGACGCGCCTGGTGCGGTAAGCCGACCGGGCGCGCCGCTTCTGGTTCTTGCACCTAGACGGTTTCGAGCTGCGGCGTCCATTCAGCCGTCGTGGCCAATCCATTCATGCGGGCGCGATGGCGGAAGGCGTCCTGAGCGGCGGCGACGTTCTTGTCCTTGCCCCAGGCTTGCAGTGGCGAGGCTTGCAGCGCGCGTCCGTAGGAGAAGGTCAGGTTCCACGGCAACGGGCCCATGGCGTTCATCGCGTTGAGATGGGCGGTGGCGTCTTCGTCGCTCTGACCGCCTGACAGGAATGAGATCCCCGGCACGGCCGCAGGAACGCAGGCCTTCAGACAGCGCACGGTGTTTTCGGCCACCTGCTCGACGCTGGCGCGTGATTTGGCTTTTTGACCGCAAATCACCATGTTCGGCTTCAAGATCGCGCCTTCAAGCGCGACGCGCTGGGCGTGCAGCTCCATGAACAGGTGCTTGAGCACCCACTCGGTGACCTCATAGCAGCGCTGCGAACCATGATCGCCGTCCATGAGAACCTCTGGTTCCACCATGGGCACGATCTGGGCTTCCTGACACAGGGCGGCGTAGCGCGCGAGCGCGTGGCAGTTGGCCGCCACAGAGGCGGGCGAGGGCCGGTGCGCGTCAATGTCGATGACCGCGCGCCACTTCGCAAAGCGGGCGCCCAACTTATAGTACTCGGCCAGACGGTCGCGCAGGCCGTCGAGGCCTTCGGTGATCGTTTCGCCGGGGAAGCCGGCCAGGGGCTTGGCGCCTGCGTCGACCTTGATGCCGGGAACCGAACCAGCCGCCTCGATCAAGCTGACCAGCGGCGTGCCGTCGGCGGCTTCCTGGCGGATGGTCTCGTCATACAGGATGACGCCCGAAATCCGCTCGCGCATCGCGTCTTCGGTGCGAAACAAGGTTTCACGCCAGTCGCGGCGGTTCTCAAATGACGTCGGCAAGCCGATGGTGTCGAACCGCTTCTTGATTGTGCCGTCGCTCTCGTCGGCCGCCAAAATGCCCTTGCCGGGCGCCACCATGGCTTGAGCAACACTGTTCAAGGCGTCCAGATTCATTCTCGTCCCCGTTTGTTTGGCCGCATCCAGCGGCATGTCGTCGTCCCCGCGCCGCCCAGTCCGGCGTTGGCGGATCCCGCTTGTGGCGCAGCGCTCAGAAGTTGCGTTGCGACGCTGCGCGAAGCCTCGCGGCGGTCCATGCAAAAACACCGCCGCAGTCCGCCTCAGCGGTTGCTATACAAGACACGCCGGTGCGACGCACCAACATGAAATCGACTTCACTGCGACGCGCCGCCGCCTGAGCGCGCAGGGATTCGGCCGTGGCCAGGAATCTTACGCCTGGAGAGCCTCAACACCAGGGAGGTCGCGCCCTTCCATCCACTCCAGGAACGCGCCGCCGGCGGTCGAGACGAAGGTGAAGCCGTCGGCCGCGCGCGCATGGTTGAGCGCGGCCACCGTGTCGCCGCCGCCCGCAACCGAGATCAGACCGTTCTCCTTGGTGCGCCGCGCCGCATACTGGGCCGCCTCAACCGTCGCCGTGTCAAAAGGGACCATCTCAAAAGCGCCCAGCGGGCCATTCCACACCAGGGTGGCCGCCTCATCGATGGATGCGGCCAAGGCGTCCACGCTCATCGGGCCAGCGTCCAGGATCATTTCGTCGGGCGCCACTTCGTCGGGCGCGCAGACCCGATGCGGCGCATTGGCTTGGAAGGCCTTGGCGACGACGACGTCGGCGGGAAGGAGAATCATGCAGCCGGCCTCAGCGGCGGCCGCCTCAATTCGGCGCACCGTGTCAAAGAGGTCCGCCTCGCACAGGCTCTTGCCGACGTCGTGCCCGCGCGCCGCCAGAAAGGTGTTGGCCATGCCGCCGCCGACCGCCAGCACGTCGGCCTTCTTGACCAGGTTCTCCAGGACCGAGATCTTGCTTGAGACCTTGGCGCCGCCGACCACGGCCATCACTGGACGACGCGGGGCCCCGCCGAGGGCTGCTTCAAGGTGATCAAGCTCGCGCTCCATCGCCTTGCCGGCGTAGGCGGGCAGAATCTTGGCGACGCCCTCAGTTGAGGCGTGGGCCCTGTGGGCGGCGGAGAAGGCGTCGTTTACGAAGAGATCTGCGTTGGCGGCGAGCGCAGCGGCGTGGGCCGGATCATTGGCCTCTTCACCTGCGTAGAACCGGGTGTTCTCAAGCAAGAACACATCGCCAGCTTGCGCCCCTGCAATCGCATCGGCGACGGTCGGACCGATGCTGTCGGGCACGAAGGTGATCGACTTGCCGATGATCTTGCCGACCGTTGGCGCAACCGGGGCAAGGCTCATCTCCGGCGTCACCTTGCCCTTGGGGCGACCAAAGTGCGTCGCCAGCAACACAATGGCGCCGCGCGCCAGAAGCGCTTGAATGGTGGGGTAGGCGGATTCGATCCGGGTGGTGTCGGTGACCCGTCCGGCCTCCATCGGCACGTTGAAATCAACCCGCAACAGAACACGCTTGCCGCGCACGTCCGCGTCGGCAAGTCGGCGGAAATTGGTCATGTCGCACCCCGAAGAGACAAAAAAGCAGAGCAGCCGCAGAGCAGCCGCAGAGCAGCCCAGGTGTAGCGCCCCCGGTGAGGAGCCCCAGCTTGAGCAACCTATAGGCGATCAGCGCGCCCGATTGGTCCGCGCTGATCGCCGCACCAAGATGCGCAGGAAGGGCCCCCTTGAGGCGTGGCCTAGATGTGCTTGGCCAAGGCGACAGCCGTGTCAGCCATGCGCGTGGAGAAGCCCCACTCATTGTCGTACCAGGACAGGACCCGGCCGAACGTGCCGTCAACGATCTGGGTCTGGGCCGTAGCGAAGGTGGAAGAGTGCGGGTCATGGTTGAAGTCCATAGACACGAGCGGCGCGTCGGCAACGCCTAGCACACCCTTCATGGGGCCTTCGGCGGCGGCGCGGATGGCGGCGTTGATCTCTTCGGCCGTGGTGGCGCGCCCGGCGTCGAACGTCAGATCGATCATCGAGACATTGGGGGTCGGCACCCGCACGGCTGACCCGTCCAGCTTGCCTTTCAACTCGGGCAAGACCAGTCCCACCGCCTTGGCGGCGCCGGTGGAGGTCGGGATCATCGACTGGGCGGCCGACCGCGCCCGGTAGAGGTCTTTGTGCAAGCGATCGAGCGTCGGCTGGTCGCCGGTGTAGGCGTGCACGGTGGTCATGTAGCCGCGCTCAATGCCGACAGCGTCGTTGATGACCTTGGCCACGGGCGCCAAGCAGTTGGTCGTGCACGAGGCGTTGGACACAATCAGATCGTCAGCGGTCAGCGTGTCGTGATTGACGCCGTAGACGATTGTCTTGGAGACGTTGGTGGCCGGGGCGGAGATCAGCACCCGCTTGGCGCCGGCCTTCAGGTGCGCGTCGGCCGTGGCGCCGTCGGTGAAGATGCCCGTGCATTCCATGGCCACATCGACGTTGAGTTCTTTGTGCGGCAGCTTGGCCGGGTCGCGTTCGGCGGTGACGCGAATGTCATGGCCGCCGACATGGATCATGCCGTCCTTGACGGTCATCGGCGTGGTCATGCGGCCATGCACGCTGTCGTACTGCAAAAGGTGGGCGTTGGTTTCCACCGGGCCCAGATCGTTGATGGCCACGACAGTCACGTCGGTGCGCTCGTGTTCGAGAATGGAACGCAGAACCAGACGGCCGATGCGGCCGAATCCGTTGATCGCGACGCGAACGGTCATGAAGAAACCTCCAAACAGATGACTGGCGTAAGCCAGAGAGACGCTGTGGCGCAATGGCGTGCGAAACCCGCGCCAGCGCCTGGTGTGCGGGTGATACTGCGCGCGGCGGGGCGCGTCCACACCAGGTCTGTCAAGCTGATGCCAACGCCCGCGCTCGAAGTCAGATTGAGAGCGCGTTCGCCGCAGCCTGGCGAATGTCGTAGGGTGCGCGAAAATGGAGGGCAAACATGATCGAACAGCCGTCAGAGCACGTAAAAGTCAGCTTCGAGCTGAGCGCCGATGATATGGCCTATTTCCGCGAGCGCTTGCAGATGTCGCGCGCAAAGCGCGGCGATGCAGGCGAGGCGGCGGTCGTTGCCGGGGCGCGCAAGGCCATCCAAGAGGCCCGCGTCGCCGCCCCGCCGGCGTTCATTCTCACTCGCATCGAGAAGCTCGAGTTCTTCATCGTCATGTTGGAGGACGCCGAGTGGCGACTGGAAGGCGAGGACCGCGCGCGCATTCTGGACGCGCTTGCCTACTTTGCCGACCCTGACGATCTGATCCCCGACCATGTGCCCGGCATCGGCCTGTTGGACGATGCGATCATGGTGGAGTTGGTGGTGGGCGAGTTGGCCCCGGAAATCGAGGCCTATGAGGACTTCATCGATTTCCGCGAGGACATCAGCCGCCCACGCCCGGCCGACGACCCGGCGCCCGCGCCAGCGACCGAAGCTGAGCTGTCGCGGGACGCCGCCTTGGCGGTGGAGCGTGAAACGCTTCAGCGGCGGATGCGCCGTCGCTCGCGCCGGTCAGGGGAGGGGTATCGCCCCATGGCCGCGCCGTTTCGGCTGTTCTAGCGCGGTCCTGACGCGCGTCCCTCTTGCGTCCGGGCGCGCGGCGCCCAACTGTGAGATCGGCGGCGCTCTGCGGCGTGCGTTAGACCAGCTCATCCCGGCGACCTTACCGATACCCTCGGGAGCCGCCTCTGCGCGGGACCGTGGTCCCGAACACGTAGCACCCACCTGGCAAGCCAGGTCGACGGGGATGTCAAGTGTCGACGGCGCGCGCGGACGCCGCCACCTCACGCGCCGCCACCTCACGCGCCGCCGCCTTACCCGCAGCCGCCTCTCCCGGTGATGCGCCGATGTCAAATCCGAGCGGTTCGGCTCGGTTCGCTGGGCGTCGAGACGGCGCCGTCGCGCCCGCCAGCCGGGCGGCGGCGAAGCGGCTCTCATCTGCTTCCAGACCACAGTGAGGCGTTCCCGCAGTGGGCGAGCCTGCTTGTTTCTTGGCGTTCAAGCTGGCTCTATGCCCGCTTGGCAAAAAGGAATGGTGCAATGCACACGACGCGGCGCAACGCCCTAGGGTTTGGCGCGGGGCTCGGCGCGCTTGTCGGGACCGCCGGCGCAGCAGGCTATGGCGCGCGCGCCGACGCCGCTGGCGCGCCTCCGGCTGCGCCCACCTCGTTGGTGGAGCCCGGCGGGCGTGACGCCACGCGGGCCTTGCGCCGCGCGGCGCAAAAGTCGGCTGAAAGCGGCGCGCCCACGATGGTGACGCCAGCCGGCAAGGCCAGACGGCCGATGCGATAC
>CAYGQB010000105.1:0-9366 GCA_964351895.1 uncultured Caulobacterales bacterium | reverse complement strand
GCGTCCATAAAGCGCCACCCAGATGTCGCCGCGCGCGCGCTCGGGGTTCGAGTAACCTTCGATCACCGTCTGGGTGACGCGAGAGTTGAAGGCTAAGTTATCTGCATCGCGGCGAAAGCTGATCACCTCAGCGCGCGGCGTGTAGCCGTCACGGAAGACGAGACCGGACACCACCACGTGGCGCCCCGCGATCCGCAAGCTTGAACGCCCCGACAACACGACCCCGCCTGGCGTTTTCGCCCGCACGGTGATCGGCGCCTCGGCTGAGCCTTGTGCGTCAATCACCATGTCGAAGTCCCGCCAGACGCCGTCTTCAAGCACGATCGTGTCACCCGGGCGCACGGTGCGCGCCGCCGCCTCATAGGCTTCTTGCGTGGAAACAATGAGATCAGAAGCGGATGCAGAGAGCTCAGCTTCCGCCGGTTCTACCGCGCGGCCGTCACCCTCCGATGACACGCCGCAGGCAACGGTCACAGTCGCTGCGGCAAGCGCAAACGTGACGCCTAGCGAACGCGCAAGCATGAATTTCCTCCCGCTGTTTTTTGCCAGCTTGCTCGCGACGCTAAAGACATAGTCCACTTTGTCAACCAAAGGCTCGGCAGGTGCGCGCGTTCGGCCCGTTCTCGGCACGGGCACTCTGGCTAACAGCGCGCTGCGCCGTTGTTACATAGCCGTTGAGACACCATCTGACGCATGATCGTCATGCAAACTGGACTAACACTGTGATCCGATGATACAATGCAGTGTTCTTGGAGCTTCCGACAGCGCACCCCCATGTCAGACAAGCGCCTCTATCATTCTATCGCGCGCGCCATCCTTGAGATGATCACCTCTGGCGCCTATCCCCCGGGTACGCGTCTGCCCAGCGAACGGGAACTGACGGAACGGTTCAGCGTCAGCCGCGTCGTTGTGCGCGAGGCGGTGATCTTTTTGGAGGCGCTGGGCCATCTTGAAGTCAGGGTCGGCGCCGGGGCCTATGTTCGCGCCGTTGAAGACACCGGCGGCGTCGCCCTTCCGGCGGTCACCGCGTTTGAGCTCACCCACACGCGCCTCATGTTTGAATCTGAGTGCGCCGCCGCGGCGGCGGCAATGATCACCGACGCCCAGGTGGACGAGCTTCGGCGCACCGTCGAGGACATGGGAACAGCGGCGAGCGGCTCAGCTGAGAGCGAGGAAGCGGACCGCCAGTTTCACCTCAAGATTGCACAAGCTACGCGCAATCCGGCCAATGTTTTCTTCTTGCAGAACATCTGGCGCATGCGGACCGAAATCGATCCGATCCGCAGAGTGCATGAGGCCGTCTGCGCGGACAATCAAACGCACCGCGTGAACGAGCACGCCCACATCCTAGACGCATTGCAAGACCGCGACCCTGATCGCGCGCGCGCAGCCATGCAGGCGCACTTCTCGCGCCTTCTGGAAGCGCTTCTGGACGCCGCCGAACGGCAAGAGATCGAAGCCGCCGTCGAACGCGCCAACGCCAATCGTGAGCGCTACCGCCGCCTCACCACCCGGCGCTAGTCTTGCGGGGCTTGGTCACGGCTGCGCCGCCCGCTGGGTACATTCTTCGCGCACATCGAAAGAGCTGCGGGGCTGCCTTAGGCGCGCCGCATGCGGCCCTACGGCGAGACGCGCGGCCAGACGTAGAGCGTGTCGTCGCGATTGCCGAACAAGAGCGTGCCGTCCATGTCATAGCCGCGCTCCAGCTGCTCGATGGCGGCCGGCGTGATGCGCGAGCGCGCTTCGATGAGACGCTGGTCGCCGCGCTTGCCGGTAATCTGGCACTGGGCTGGGTCAACGTAGCCCTCAAAACCATCGGCAATCGGCGTCCAGACGGTCTTGCAGCCCGGCCCGATGGGCGGCGTGGTTGCAACCTCACCCGCCGCCAGAAGTTGGGGCTCGGCAATGAGGCGGCCTGCGATCTCAGGATCGGCCACGCCCACGGAGTCCATCACGATGGAGTTAGCCGCGTCAGGGTTCGGGGCAAAAAAGTAGATGCGCTGGCGATAGAATGGGCCGTCCGGACTGTCGTGACGCATCTCCGCGTAAAGAGCCGTGTCGTGCCCGACCGGCGGCGCGATCTCTCGAACGGCCATGTGAATAGGCCGACCTTCACGCGCACCGCCCGCCGCGTCAGAGGCAAAGTTCCCAACCAAGAGATTGGTCAATGCCGCCAGCTGGGCGTCGTAGCCAGAGGCATCAGCGCCCGAAGCCTGCGCGCCGACATCCTGTTCAACCCACTCCAGGTTGGCGATCTCAAACCCGTTTGAGGCGGCCAGCGTCGTTAGCGCGTCCAGGCGCTCGGGCGCGACCTGCGGCGTGCGCGCCAAGATCCACAGATACTTGCGGCTGGGCGCGCCCACGAGGGCGGTCTGATAGGCGTCGTCGACGTCGATGATCCAATAGTCGCCGGCCGCGAATGGCACCCAGGCGGGCGCAAACTTGACCTTCAACTTCGCATTGCTGGGGTCGGCGACCGTTGCACGCCCCTCAGCCACGCGAGTTGGGCCGTCCAATGTGTCTTCACGGCAGGTATTGGTAACCGACACGCCGCCGTCGTCGCTCAAGGCATACTCGGCCGTCACCCCGACGCATCCGCGCTCAAATCGATTGGGGAGCCGTGCGATCTCGTACCAGAGGCCTGCGTAACGGGTCAGATCAACCTGGTCTTCAACCGGCAAAGCCGCCTGCGACCGGTCTGCGCTGGCGCAGGCTGAAAGCAGCGCCAGAAGGCCAAGAAGCGCCGCGGCGGCCCTTGTCAACGGGAGGCGGCGGCGCGCCAGCCCGGCGGTGTGCCCGGCGGCCTGCCCGGCGGCCTGATGGTGCGGGTTGGTCAATGACATGGGCGAGGCTCTCCAGGGCGGCGTGACGCGACACGGTGGGCGCGCGTGTGCGGTCACTATAAGCTGATGGCTCCCGTTCGCCCATCGGCGGATCGAGCAAGCTCGCCACCGGAGCGCCCATGACCGCGATCACAGATCCCTTCACCCTGCCCTGCGGCGCCGTTCTGCCCAATCGCTTGGCCAAGGCGGCTATGACGGAGGGCGTGGCGGGCGCAGACGGCAGCCCCGCGCCAGGCCACGCCGCCCTCTATCAGCGCTGGGCGCGCGGCGGTTGCGGCTTGCTGATCAGCGGCAATATCATCGTCGACGCCGACCACTTGGAGGCGCCCGGAAACGTGGTTTTCGCCGGTCCGTTGGCCGAGCACGCCCGCGACATGGCGCGCGCCTGGACCACGGCCGCCAAGTCTCACGGGGCCTTGTTCCTGGCCCAGCTTTCGCACGCCGGACGCCAGACCCAAAAGGCGGTGAACCCGCATCCCGACGCTCCCTCGCCGGTCAAGGTGCAACTGCCCGGCGGTCGATTTGGGACGCCCCGGGCGCTCACTGAAGATGGCGTGCGGCGGATCATTGAGGCGTTTGAAGAGGCGGCGCAGACCGCCATGGAGGTGGGCTTTGACGGCGTCCAAATCCACGCCGCGCACGGCTATCTCTTGTCCTCGTTCCTCAGCCCGCTGGCCAATCAGCGCCGTGATGACTGGGGCGGCGCCTTGGAACACCGTGCTCGCCTCGTGCTTGAGATCGTTGCCCGCGTTCGCGCGCGCATCGGCCCGCAGGCTGTTTTATCGGTGAAGCTGAATTCCGCCGACTTCCAGCGCGGCGGCTTCGCCTTTGAAGACAGCGTGCAGGTTGCCCAATGGCTCTCAGAGCGGGGCGTTGACCTGCTTGAGATTTCAGGCGGCAGCTATGAGCAGCCGCGCATGATGGACATCGACGGCTTGGATGCGCCCGACCCCGCCCAGGCCGCCTCTACGCGGGCGCGCGAAGCCTACTTTTTAGAGTTTGCCGCCCAGATGCGCGCCGCGGTCTCCACGCCCTTGATGGTGACCGGCGGATTTCGCTCGCACGCGGGCATGCAGGAGGCGCTCAACGAAGGCGTTGACGTGATTGGCTTGGCGCGTCCGTTGTGCGGCGCGCCGGATGCGCCCCGCGCGCTGCTGGACGGGACCGCTCAGGCTCTGCCCACGTTTGAAGCGCATCTGAAGATTGGTCCGCCGGCGCTCTTTGGCCCGCACTCGCCGATCGGCTTCTTGCGCGCGATCAACGGCTTTGGCGTGCAGTCTTGGTACTATGGACAGATCTATCGCATGGCCCAGGGAGGCGATCCCGATCTGACCCTGTCGCCGTTCAAGGCGCTGCGCGACACCGAGCGCCTGACAGGATGGCTCAATCAGGCCCGGCGCACGCCGAGCCTTGGACCACGAGACGTCACCCAATTTGATTTGGGCGAGCGCTCCTGAGCGCACTGGGCCCGTTTCTTGGCCCCGTTTCTTGGCCCCGGTTCTTGGCCCCAGTTCTTGGCCCCATGCCCGCGCGCCCATGTTCTACAGGCGCGCGGGCTGGGACGAAGAAGATCTGGTCGTGACTTAGTCGATCAGAACCGTGTCAGCGTCGTCTGCGGTCGCGGCCGGCGTTGGGACGGCAACGGTCTTGGGCGCAGCAGCTTGCGGAGCCTCGGCTTGGACTTTGGCGGGGACGGGAGCTGCAGAAACGCGGGCGTCGACCGGACGCGCGCGGCGGCCCATGGCGCCCTCGATGACGCCCATGCGCAGGTGCATGCGACGCGATGCGGCGCCGATCAGCAGCGCCGATTCCATCAGCCGCGGCACCAGGCCGTCCAGGCCCAGATCGTGGGGCTCAGGAAGCGGATCAACATTGAGCGCGGACTCACCGAGCAGTTCCTGCTCCAATTCGCCAAAGCGCTGGTCAAGTTCGATCAGGCTGTCGATCGTCATCATGACGTGACGCAGACCGTCTTCCATGGTGGCTTCGCGGATTACGTCCGCGCTGATTTCAGACTTTGTGTTGCGGTTGGTGTTCGAACGACCCAGGCCAACCATTGCTTTGACGACGCCCATGAGTTTGCTCCTTCTTCGCCTTGCTCAGCCCGCTGCGTCTCAGTGCGACACGCTTCATCGGGCTTCGCCTCCCAGGGGAGCAAGCTTCGCGCCAAGCGCGATCACGCGGTTGGAGAAGCGCCAATCGCCTTCTGCGCGAACGGCATTGGCGCAGGTGCGCCCGTCTACGCGCTAGGCGCGCGAGGTGGTCGGCCGCGTTTGAGGCGCGTCTGATGGCGGGACAAGGCGGGCGCGCGCCAGATCATCAGCGATCACATTGGTAGCGCGGTCCTCTTGCTCAGCGACGTCGAAGATCTGGTTCAAAGTCGTGACCAGCCCTTGCAACTTGGCCTCTACCCAGGACGGCTCGTAACGCCCGGAGATCTCGGCCGCGACATTGATGATGCCGCCAGCATTGACCACATAGTCGGGCGCAAACAGGACGCCGCGCACGCGCAGCGCCTCACCCATTTCAGGCGTGGCGAGCTGATTGTTGGCCGCCCCCGCCACGACCTTGCACGAGAGCCGGTCCAGCGTGTCGGGATTGATGGCGCCGCCCAGTGCGCACGGCGCAAACACGTCCATGGGTTGATCGTATATCTCCTCAGCGGCGACTGACCGCGCCCCGGTGCGTGCGCAGACCGCCGCGACAGCTTTCGCGTTAACATCACACACGACAAGCTCAGCCCCGTCTTCGGCCAGGAGGTCGCACAAGGAACCGCCGACGTGCCCGACCCCTTGGACGGCGATCCGCACCCCCTTCAGGTCGTCTTGTCCCAGCGCCCGTTTGACGCCGGCGCGTATGCCCTTAAAGACGCCGCGCGCCGTCACGGGAGACGGGTCGCCAGAGGCCGCCGCGCCTGTCGTCAGACCGGCCACATATCGGGTCTGCGTGGCCACGACCGCCATGTCTTGTGGGGTGACGCCCACGTCTTCGGCGGTGAAGTAGCGCCCACCCAGACCATCGATGGCGCGGCCATAGGCTGCAAACAGCGCCGCCCGGTCCCAGTCGTCGCCCGCCGGGCGCAGCACGACCGCTTTTCCGCCGCCCAGCGGCAGATCCGCCATGGCGTTCTTGTAGCTCATGGCCCGAGACAGACGCAGAACGTCCTCAATCGCGGCTGCACCGTCGCGATAGGTCCACAGCCGGGTGCCGCCGGCGGCCGGGCCGCGCGCGGTGGAGTGTACCGCAACGACCGCCCGAAGCCCCGAGGCGGCGTCTGTCAGAACGTGCACGCCCTCATGATTGTCGAACGAAGGGGATTCAAAGATGCTCAACGGGCGTCCTCCGCGCTGGCGCTCTCATGGGTGTTTCGGCGCCCTCATTGACGGTCAGCCAATAGACCGCCTGGGGGCCGCGCTCAAGCTCGGCGCGCGCGACCTTTGGGAGGCCAAGCGCCCTTATCGACCCTCCGCGTCTTGCGCGCCAAGGCTTGGGGCGCCGGACGGCAACTCAGCGTGCGGGTCGCGCAAGAACGCCAGGACGTCGTTCCACACCACTTCGGCCTGAAGATCGCGCAAAAGCATGTGCCAGCCGTCGTCATAAAAGGCGCTGCGCCCCTTGGGACCAAGCTTGGCGGCAAAGACCTCCACCGCGCTCTGAGGGATCAACTCGTCCTTGGCGCCATAAAGAACCAGCGTCGGCTCAGCAACCCCGGCCACGGTGCGGCTCGCCGCCTCCATATGGCTGATCAGCCCATAGACGGCGTCGATGCGGGTGTCGCGCAGGTACAACGGATCGCGTCCGTTCTTATAGAGCGCCTCCATATTGTCGCTGGCTTGGACCGAAACGCCGCGCGGCGGACGCACGGCGCGGCGCGGGGCGATGTGGGCGCTCACCCACAGGGCGCTCTTGTAATGGAGCGGCAAGGCCGACCATCCGCGCACGCCTGGCGCTGACAGGACCACGCGGTCGGCCAGGGCGGCGTCTGCCTGGTCGATGGCCGCCAAGACGCTGGCCGCGCCCATGCTCTCGCCCAGAACTGCGAGTGTGACGTCAGGGTGGCGCGCGCGCAGCTGGGCGGCGACCGTCGCCACATCGCGCCCCATCAACTCAGCGCCCGGCCAGACGCCGCGCCCCGGCGAGCGTCCAAAGCCGCGCTGATCAAAGGCGTACACGGTGACGCCGCGCTCGGCCCAGTATGGGGCGGCAAGGTAGAACGCTTCGGCGTATTCGCTCATGCCGTGCACCGCCAGCACCACCGCCCATGGCGCGCCGTCGGTTGCGGGCCACACCTGCAAGGCAAGTCGCGCCCCGTCGAATGAAATCACATGATCGTCAGCCAGCATGGGGCGGGCTGTGGCGTTGTCGAGCGGGACTTGCGTCTGCGGCGTACACGCCGCGACCAGCGCGCCCCAAAACGCCGCCATCAGGACGCCAACGCCGCAGCGACGCGCGCGCGCAGATCGGGAACGAGTTCGGCCTGAAACCATGGATTGACCTTCAGCCAGTGGCCATTGCGCCACGAAGGATGCGGCGTGGGCGCATATAGAGGCCCCAGCTGACGCCACGCTGCAACCGTCGCCGTCACCCCCGCCTTGGCCGCCGCGCCCAGGTGCGCGCGCTGCGCCGGTCCACCGGCCAACACGATCAGGCGCAGCGCGGGCAAGGCGGCGCGCACCTTTGCCTGCCACAAGGGCGCGCATTCGCGGCGCGGCGGTCGGTCCGCGCCCGACGGCGTCAGACCGGGAAAACAAAAGCCCGCCGGCGCGACCGCCACCAGAGCGGGATCATAGAACTGCACCTCGTCCAGCCCGAGCCAATCACGCAGGCGCACGCCAGACGCATCGACAAACGGCGCTCCAACCTGATGCACCCGCACCCCTGGCGCGGCCCCAACAATCAAGATGCGGGCGCGCGCATCCAGGCGAACAACCGGCCGCGGCGGGTGGGTCAATTGATCAGCGCACACCCGGCAAGCGCGGATATCGCACAGGAGCTGACGCAAGATCGCAGAAGCCTGCGCCTGTTCAGGCGTCACGAGGCGGGCGGCGGCCCGCCGACAGGCAAGGCCAAGCGATACACGCCTCGAAAGTCTGTTGGATCGACGGGCTTGCCCTTACGCAAGATCGAAATCTCACCGGCCAGCGCCAAGCGCACCGCCGCTGTGCGCACGCGGCTTAGATGAGGCCGCCAGGTCTGAGGATTGAGCGCGCGTGCGGCGTCGGTCGGACAGATCGATTTGCCCGGTCCGCGCGCGGTCACCAGGCGGAGGATGGCCTCATCCACGGCAGGGTCGGGGCTTTGGGAGGCAATGGGCTGGTCATCGTCGGTCATGAGCCGCGAAGTGACGCAGATCGGCGCGGCGCGTCAACCGATGTTGGCGCCCTATCCGGCCTTGCGCGCGCGGGCCTTGCTTCGGCTGGGCGCAGCGGCCACCTTGGGGTCGTGAACGTTGGTGTCCGGCGCGGCCGGCTTGTCGGTCACTGCGATCGCATAGAGCGCATTGGCGAGGGACAGGGCGGCTTCGAAATCGTCGAACACCGACATGACCCGCTCTTCATCCCAGACGCCCTCAATCGGATCGAGGGGTTCAAAGCGGTCAGGTCCGCGCACTGCGGCAATGGCGCGGCGACCGGCAAACACCAGGTTCAAGGCTTCCCCGCCCCAGGTCTTGTCAGCGTGCACCAGCGCCTCGATCACGACGGGATCGAGGAGGTAGCGGGCCTCGGTTTGATCAGAACTGCGGGCCTGAAAGCGCTTGTTGAAGATACGGTTGGGGGTGCCGACGCGCGATAGATTGCGCGGCCGTGCGCCCTGCCAGACGCCGCCGTTGCGGGTCACGCAGGTGAAGGCGGAGAGCGAACGCGGCAACTCCAAGCACACAAACAGAATCTTTGGGCTCAGTGACGACTTGCCCTTGCCGGTGTCGCTAGAACCTTGATTGGAACTGTCACTGGAGCTGTCGCCCTCGCCCGGCTCCGTGGCCTCAAAAATTGACACCTCGCAGCCGTCCAGCTGACCGTAGAAGTGGTCTTCAAGCTGCACCGAGGCGGCGACGGGGCTCAAGAGGCCAAACAGCTGCAGGTCGTCGACCATCGGTTTGGGCGTGCGCGCCTTGGCGACGCCGACAAGCCCGGCCAGCGCCCGCCACGGATTGTCTTGGTCAAGCAGCGCTAAAACCCGAGCCCGCTCGCCGTCGCCAAATGGCGAGCTTTGGTGCTCCAACCCATAGAAGGCCGCCAGAAGATCCATTGCCTCACGCTTGGCGCGCTCGCGCTTGGCAAGGATGCGGAGCAAGGGCCGCAAGACCGGGCGCCACAGCGCAGCAGCGATCAGCGTCCAGAACGCTGCCGTTACGAGGGGAAAGCTCAACGCCGTCACGCCCGCGAGCGCCGGGTGAACCGACCCCGCCGCGCCGAGAACAGTCGCAAAGAACGCAAACGAGCCAAGGCCAACGGCGCCAAAGCTGACCGCGACAATGGTGATCGCGCGCCGGGCGCGACGCGTGTCTTCTGGTCCCGTTTCG
>CAYGQB010000104.1:0-9461 GCA_964351895.1 uncultured Caulobacterales bacterium | reverse complement strand
CGCCAAGGCCGGGAACCTCAACCCCATGCTCGCCGAGCTCCACGCCCGAGCGATCCACGCCCTCGTCCAGCGGCACCCCTACACGACCAGCATCGTCGTCGACCGTTTCGCCGACGAAAGCCTCGTCGACACGGCACTCCGCCGCGCCGGTGTCGACGGGATCGAGGTCATCCAGTCACCGCGCGCCGAGCGCCACCCCGTCGTCATCAACGAAGTGGTGATCGTGTGGGACCTGACGCGCGTGATAGGCGCGCAGCCGCCGTGCAGCGAGCCCGAGCGCGGCCAAGTCGTCAGGCGCGCATTGGCGCACGGCCTCATCAATATCTTGAGCGCTCACACAGATCGCCTCTGCGTCCCCGGCCGTCCGGTCGAGCGCTTCAGTGTGGCGCTGCAGCGCGGGCATGCCCTGGCTTTTCACCTCACCCACGATCTTGGCTGCCACCGCGTCCACATCGACGTCGGGCCCGCGCGGTTCTTTGAGGAACGCTGCGAATGCGGCTTCAAAGCCGGGCGCGGACGCCACCAATCGACGGGCCATCTAGCCGTCCTCCGGCGCGCTGACGCCATGGTCAGGCTGGGCCCGCGCGGGTCGCGACGGACCAAGGTCCACCAGGGCGACGTCCAGGCACTCCACCTGGGCCTCAATTGCCCCGCCGCCGGCAAAATGCAGCGTCACCGCCCCGCCCGGCGGATCGCGGTCGGGCTCAAATCGCACCGCCAGCAGGGCGGCGACCGCGTCTGCGCGCTCGCGCGCCAGCCCGCGCGAGCGCACCGAAACCACGCTGTCGAGCGAGAGCGCAAATGGGGCGCGCTGCGCTGCGCCGCCGGCGTGGGCGCGCTCCCAGCAAAAGCGATTGCCGGCCAGGCGCAAGCGGCGCTTTCCGGGGTCCAGCGCAACCGCGTCCATGCGCACAACAGCGTCCTGGACGGCGGCCGACACGATCTCCAGATCACGCACGTCCAGGGCGGTCAGCCGCAAGGGATGTGTGGGGGCGCGCGCCATAGCCTCAGATCAGTTTCCTTCATGTCGCACCGGTGCGCACGCTGCCTGTCAGCGCGCCCGCCGCCCGGGTCGAACCCGCGGATCATCACGAATAATGATGATGCTGCAAGGTCTTCTCGCAAGTGCAGCGAAGCGACGCAGCGCTGCGCCGGCGTGAACGCAGGCGCAGCGCCCAAAAGCTAGTCGGCCCGGCGCTCAATGTGCGCGCCGCACGCGGCCAGCTTGTCTTCCAGCCGTTCAAACCCGCGATCCAGGTGATAGACCCGCGAGATTCGGGTCTCGCCGTGCGCCGCAAGGCCGGCGATCACCAGAGAGACCGACGCGCGCAAATCGGTCGCCATCACCTGCGCGCCAATGAGCTGCTCGGCCCCGCGCACGATGGCCTCGCGGCCGCGCACGTCGATGCGCGCGCCCATGCGCATCAGCTCGGGCGCGTGCATGAAGCGGTTCTCAAAGATGGTCTCGCGGATCACCGAAACGCCGTCGGCCAGCGCCATCACGGCCATGAACTGGGCCTGCAGGTCGGTGGGAAAGCCGGGATAGGGCTGGGTTTCCAAATCAACCGCGCGGCACCGCGCCCCTGTACGCGCCACGCGCACGCCGGGCGCGTCGTCGGTGCTGGCGTCCGTCACTTCAACGCCGGCCGCCTCCATCAGCGACCACAGGGCCGC
Source organism: uncultured Caulobacterales bacterium (assembly GCA_964351895.1). Classification (GTDB taxonomy): domain Bacteria; phylum Pseudomonadota; class Alphaproteobacteria; order Caulobacterales; family Maricaulaceae; genus CAYGQB01. Next base: position 7,787 of record CAYGQB010000104.1, on the reverse strand, counting down.
ATTGTGCGCCATCTGGGCCCGCGTCAAAACGACCTCGCCGCCCGCCGCTGCAACGGCAAGCGCGTAGGTGCCGGTTTCGATCCGGTCTGCAACCACATCATGGGTGACGCCGGACAGGGCGCTGCGGCCCTGAATGCGGATGGTGGCCGTGCCCGCGCCCTCCACCTCAGCGCCCATGGCGTTCAGACACGCCGCCAGGTCGGCGATTTCGGGTTCGCGCGCGGCGTTGACCAGAACCGTTTCACCGGTGGCCAGGCTCGCAGCCAGCATGGCGTGCTCGGTGGCCCCGACAGAGACAAACGGGAACGCCACCTTGGCGCCATGCAGTCCATTGGGCGCGCTGGCGTTCACATAGCCCTGGTCCAAGTCGATGACGGCGCCCATCGCCTCCAGCGCCTTCAGATGCAGATCGACGGGCCGCGCCCCGATCGCGCACCCGCCCGGCAAGGACACGCGCGCGCGTTTCTCACGCGCCAGAAGCGGGCCCAAGACATTGAACGTCGCGCGCATCTTGCGCACCAAGTCATAGGGCGCTTCACAGCCCGTCAGTTCGCCCGCGTCCAGGCGCAGCACCCCGCCGGACTCCTCAGCTACGGTCACGCCGAGATGGGCCAAGAGCTGCCCCATGAAGCGGGTGTCGGCCAGGCGCGGCATGTTGGTCAGCACCAGCGGCGCGTCGGTGAGAAGAGCCGCCGCCATCAGCTTCAGCGCCGAGTTCTTGGCCCCAGAGATGGCAATCCGCCCTGAGAGGGGCGCGCCGCCCGTAATGTGAATCGTATCCATGCGCGCCAGCGCTAGAGACCGATTGAGGCGGAAAAGGGGCGCCCTAGCGGCTCAGAAGACGGCGCGCTTCTTCCAGATCGGCCGGCGTGTCCACGCCAAGCGGCGAGGAAGTGATCTCATGCGCCACGATGATCATCCCGTTCTCCAACAAGCGCAGCTGTTCCAGGCGCTCGCGCTGTTCTAGCGGCGACGGAGCCAGGGCGGTAAAGCGATCAAGCGCAGACCGGCGATAGGCGTAAACGCCGACGTGATGCCACAAGGGCCCCGGTCCGCTTGGGGCGGCGGCGCGGGTGAAATACAAGATGCGCGCCGGCGCGCCTGGCGCGGCGTGGGCCTTGATGGCCTTGACCACGTTGGGGTCGGCGCACTCTTTGGGGTCTTCCGTCGCCGTGATCAGGGTTGCGGCGTCTGCGTCCGGCGCTGCGGTGAGGGCCTCAACAGCGCGGGCCAGGTCCGCCGGATCAAGCGTTGGCATGTCGCCTTGTAGGTTGACCACAATGTCGTGGACGCCCTCGGGATCGACCGCATCGACGGCCGCCTTGACCCGGTCAGACCCGGACGCCAAGTCCGGATCGGTCATCACGGCGCGGCCGCCGGCCTGGACCACGACGTCATAGACCTCTTGTTCGGCGACCGCGGCCAGCACCGGACCTACACCCGCCTGCGCGGCGACCTCCAGCACGCGCACGATCATGGGCGCGCCGCCGATGTCTGCGAGCGGCTTGCCGGGCAGGCGTTGCGACGCCATGCGCGCCGGGACTACGACAATGGGCTTGACCATGATTACTGCTCCGCGTGCGGCGGTCGTGCGCCTGCCTCTGGTTGAGGCAAGACGACGCCACAGGCAAGCACTCAACCACGGGACATTGCCGAGCGCGACTTGCAGACCCGAGGCTGAAAGACCAAGCTGGCGGCCATGACCTCTGCCGACGCACCGCCGCCCCCAGCCGAAACAAGGCCTCCAAGCCGCGCCGACCTCGAAGACGAGGCGCTGGCGGTGGCCTTTGCCACGATCGCCGCGCGCGCCGGGCGGGCCATCCTGGACGTCTATAAGGGCGCCGATCATGGCGTGCGCGAGAAGGCCGACCGGTCCGTCGTGTGCGACGCAGATGAGCGCGCCGAAGAGCTGATCGTGGCTGATCTGGCGGCGCTGATGCCGGGCGTGCCGGTGATTGCCGAGGAAGCCATTGCCTCGGGGCTGTTGCCGCCGCGATTAGACGGGGCCTTTCTGCTGGTCGATCCGGTGGACGGCACGCGCCATTTCATTCAGCGCGACGGCCAGTTCAGCGTCAACATCGCCCTGATTGACGCAGGCGCCCCGCGCGTTGGCTGCATCTATGGGCCCGTCAGCGGCGTCGCCACCATCGGCGCAGCGACGGCGCGCGAGTGCCAGGTTGCGCCTGGCGCCGTCGCCGAGCCCGACGCCTTCCACCCGATCTCGACACGCGCCTATCCCGCCGCGGGGCTAGACGTCACTCTGTCGGCCACCTGCATCAGCGCAGAAGCGGAGATCATGCTGGCGGCCCTGCCCGTCGCGGCGCGCCACCCCATGGGCTCGGCGCTGAAGTTCTGCGCCGTGGCGCGCGGTGAGGCCGACCTCTATCCCCGCTTTGGCGCGACCATGGAGTGGGACACGGCGGCGGGCGAGGCCATCGTGCGCGCCGCGGGCGGCTGTGTCACTGACGTGCATGGCGCGCCGCTGGGCTATGGCAAGGCCGACAAGGGCTTCACCAACGAAGCCTTCATCGTCTGGGGCGGCCCGCCCCTGACCCCGCAAGCCAGCACCAGCTAGCGATCTCCATCTGATCTTGGCGCACAAAGAAAAGGGCCGGCCGGGAGATCCCCGACCGGCCCCTCTCAGTTCGTCAACGCCGTTTTAGCGGCGCGCGTCAGCAGTGATGATCCGATTGCACTTGTCTGATGCGAAGAAGTCTTCGATCAGCGACAGCGACTCGGTGTGCCACTGCGGCCACCACGGCAGCTGGTGCCACATGTCCTCAATCTCGACGTAGCGCACGTCCTTATCGGCACGCCGCATCGCATTGTAGAACATGCGCGAGTGATCGGTGTCGGCCTGACGGTCCCGGTCACCGTGATAGAGCAGGATCGGGATATTGGCCTGGTCGACGTTCTTCATCGGGTCCATGCCGGTCACCGTCCAGGCCTGCACTTCCTTGCCAATCCGATTGGCGCCCCAGAAGTTGCCCAGACGCTCAAGGCTGGCCACGCCCGCCCCGGCAACCGCGCACTGGTAGGGGCTGTTGGGACGCACCGACGCGGCGATGGCGGCGAATCCGCCGTAGGAATAGCCGAAGATGCCAAGCTTATCGGACTGGGCGATCCCTTGCGACACCATCCAGGCGGCGCCGTCGTCCTTGTCGTCTTGCATCTTCTGGCCCCACTCCTGGTCGCCTGCAAACCAGAGCGATTTGCCGACGCCGGTCGAGCCACGATACTGGGGTTGCAGCACGGCGACGCCGCGCGTGGCCAAGAACTGCGGCCAGCCAGAGCTGTCCCAGCCCATAAAGTCGCGCGCCCATGGTCCGCCATGCGGCAGAACCACCGCCGGCACAGGTCCTTGCGCCTGGGTCCAGCCGGCCGGCGTGGTCAAGATGGCCGGGATTTTAAGCCCATCGCGCGCGGTATAGGTGACCCACTTCGAATCGCCCATCGACGCGGGATCAATCCAGGGACGCGAGCCCCCGAGCGGCTTTAACGCGCCGTCGTCCCACAGGAAATAGACCGGCGGGTTCTTGGGGCCGGAAATGGTGACGATCGCCCGCTTTTCCTTCAGGCGACGGCTGCCCAAAGAGATCATAAGGTCTGGGAAGCGCTGCTCCAGGCCGGCCTTCACGCCGCCCCAGTACTCGTCGAGGAAAATGGTTTCCACGCTCGGCCCAAGCACCGTCACCCAGGTGGTGTCGCGCTCAGACAGGCCCGCCGTTTCATCGTCGGTGCAGGTTGAAGCCAGCGCACTGCAACCAAACCCGACCGACGCAATGTCAAAGCTTGGATGCTCAAACAAGGCTTCAGAAGAGAAGGTCTGAGAGCCCGCGTCATAGGCGTAGGCCTTGGCAAACTCCGTGTTCTTATTGTGGATCACGACGAGCTTATTGACGTCGCCGTCAAAGCCCTGAACGTCGATGGTGCTGCGCTGCTTGAGCGCATAGCTCAGCGGCTCCTGATAGACCCAAGGGCTTGAATCGCTTTGGCGATGGTAGGTCTTGATCCAGAAGTCACCGCCGACATTGTCGATTTCCTGCTTCAAGAGAAGCTCGCCGTTCACCGGATGAACCCCGGCGGCCACGTAGAAGCTGCTGTCGCCTGACGCGGCGACGATGCGCGTGCGACCGGTCTTGGTGTCCAGCTCGTAGATTTCCTGCGAGCCGTTGGAGACATTGGTCTTCTCAAGCAGAAGCTTCTCGTCGGGAAGCCGCCGGAAAATGCCAACGGTGACACCGCGCGATTCCGCTTCGCGGACCGCATCGTCGAGCGTCCCCTGGCGGCGCATCGGCTCTTCGATGTCCGTGCCGTCCAGCTTGGCCGTGTAGGCTTTCACCGTAAACGTCTTGGTCTTGCCGACGTCGAGCGGCGAGTCAGCGAAGAACAAGATGCGGTCGTTGGACACAAACGACACGGCGCGCAGGCGCATCTCTTTTGAGGGCACCCAGACCGGACGTTCAGACAGATCGTCCGCGTTCCAGATCGAGATGACCGGCCACTCATATCCGTCAGGCGCGACGAGGGCGGCGACGTGCTTGCCGTCCGGCGACAGGGCCGGGCCTGAGATGTCAGGGTGTTGCGCCAAAGCCTCAATCGAAAGTGGTTTTCCGTCCGCGTTCGCGCCCGCGGCGATGAGGCCGGACGCGGCCAAAGCCGCACATGCGACGAACGCCGCTTGTCGACCCCTTCGCGCCACTCGTCGCGAAAACCTTGCGATATCAACGTTCATGCGTCTCCCCTAGGCCACCTGCTGACGTCTGAAGTCCCCCTCAGGGGTCAGCCTGTAACCTTTGGATCGAAACGCGGCGATATCAAGTCTCCGTGTGAAACTTTGCGACACTCACAGTCGCGAAGCGGTCATCCTATTGTCGCAATCAATTGTGTGAGGCATGTTTTCCGTTCGACCGAGAGGGCCGCGCTGGGCGGCCCTTGCCGTTGGGGGGACCAACCATGTCGAAATTTGACCAGCGTTCGCTTTTGCTGGCCACGACCATGCTGTTCGGAGTTGTCGCCGCACCTGCCTTTGCGCAGGAAGAGGTTGAGCCGACCGAGCCGCCTGCCGTCGAAGAAACCACGCCCGCGCCGGAGGCCGACACGGGCCGTGAGCGCATCACGATCACCGGTTCGCGCATCGCGCGCGACGAGTTCTCCTCGTCCTCCCCGGTTCAGGTCATCACGACCGAAAGCTCCGCCCTCCAGGGTCTCGTGAGCGCCTCAGAGATTCTGCAAACCTCATCGGTTGCAGCCGGCTCGGGCCAGATCAACAACACCTTCACCGGCTTCGTCGTTGACGGCGGCGGCGGGGTCGACACGATCTCCCTGCGCGGTCTCGGCGCCCAGCGTTCGCTGGTCCTCCTGAACGGTCGGCGCACCCCGCCCGCCGGCGTGGGCGGCACGGTCGGCCCGGTCGATCTCAACATTCTGCCCAACTCAATTATCAACCGCTTTGAGATCCTCAAAGACGGCGCCTCGTCGATCTATGGTTCTGACGCGGTCGCCGGCGTGGTCAACGTGATCACCCGCGACAATGTCGAAGGCGGCGAGATCGGCGGCAGCCTGGAAATCACTGAACAGGGCGGCGCTGAAGAGTACGTCATCTACGGCCAAAAGGGCTGGGTGAACGACACCAACTCTTTCAACATCTCTGCCGAATGGTATCGCCAAGAGCCCCTGACGATCGGCGACCGGGACAATCTGGCCTGCCCGCAGGACTATGTGTTCAGCCAGGCGGACGGTTCGCGCGCAGATGCGATCGACAGCCGCACTGGCGAGATCAAGTGCTTCAGCGCGCTTGAAGGCTATGTGCAGACGTTCAACCCGTTCACCGGCGCGTTCTTCGGCAGCCGCGTGTTTGACCCGACGTCGACCACCACCGGATCGGAAGGTGTGCCTGGCTGGCGCTTCATTCCGTTCTTCGAGCGCAGCTACGACGACCCGCGCGAGCTTTCAACGACGGCCATCTCGCCGCGCGAGCGCGCGACCGTCTTTGCCTCGGGCGAGTTCCGTCCGGATGCGCTGGGCGGCGCGGAGTTCTACACCGAGCTGATGGCGCACCGGCGTGAGTCCAGCCAGGACAATTGGCGCCAGCTCTTCCCCTGGTTTGACGGCACCTCGCCGGTCAACGCCTTCAACACCACCGTCTTCGGCGTGGGTCTTGATGCGCGTCCGATCGTCCTGATCCCGTTTGATTCCAGCCAGGAAGTGAACCTCTATCGCGGCCTTGGCGGTCTGCGCGGCGAGTTCGACAATGGCTGGTCGTGGGACGCCTACCTCTCACACTCCATCTCGCAAGGCGAATACACGCGCGATGTGGTGCCTGAGGATCGGGTGGACGCCGGCACGGGCACCCTTCAGCTCTCGATCACGCCCAACCCGGACGGGGTTTGCGGGCCGTCGGCGCCGGCCGGCTGTGTGCCGCTGGACCTGTTCCGCCCGGAAGTTCTGTTTGACGGCGTCTTCTCTCCTGAGGAAGCCGCCTACTATCTCCTCCAAGAGACGGGCACGACCGATTACACCCAGACCATCTTTGAAGGCGTGGTGACGGGCGATCTGTTCTCCATGCCCGACGGTCCGGTCGGCGCGGCGTTCGGCGTGCACGTGCGTCACGACACCATCGACGACCAGCCGGGTGAATTCTCGGTCGCCGGCAACGCCTGGGGCCTTTTGACCGCGGGCCGCACCGAAGGTGAAGACACGGTGTCTGAAGTCTTCGGCGAAGTGGAACTGCCGTTGGCGCGCAATCGTCCGCTGATGGAAGATGTGACCTTGAACATGTCGGGCCGCTATTCGAGCTACGACTCGGTGGGCGACGCGACGACCTATAAGGTCGGCCTGAACTGGCAGATCAACTCGGTGTTCCGCGCGCGGGCCACTCAGGGCACCTCGTTCCGCGCCCCGGCGCTGTTTGAGCTGTTCCTGGCTGATCAGACGTCGTTCTTGCAGCAGCAGTCCGTTGACCCGTGCATCAACTATGGCGCACTGGGCGAAGACGGCGGCTTCCGTGTCGACGAGCAGATCCGCACCAACTGCGCCCTGGACGGGCTGGCGCCGACATATGGCGGTGCGGGGGCTTCGGCCGAGATCGTTCGTGGCGGCGGCTCAGGTCGTCTGGACCCTGAAGAGTCAGAAGCTCTGACGGTCGGTTTTGTGGTCACGCCGCAAGACTTTGGCCTGAGCTTTGCCGTCGACTACTTCCAGATCACGATCGAGAATCAGATCGGCTCGTTCGCGGCCGGCGTGGTTGGGGCCTGCTACTCCGACCCCGACTTCCGCTCGCAGCCGGGCTTCTGTGACTTCTTCACCCGTGAGTTGGATCCGACGGCGCCGAACTTCGGTCAGATCACCGACATCGACGCCAGCTACCTGAACATTCCAAGCCAGGAAACTTCAGGCTTCGACTACTCGATCCGCTACGAGCACGAGTTCAACTTCGGTGAGCTTGTGGTCGACAGCCAGATCACCAACACCCAAACCGACGAGACCCAGCTCTTTGAAGGTTCGGACGTGTTGGAACTGTCTGGTCTGATCGGCGAGCCGGAATGGGTGGGCAACGTGCAGTCGCGCTTCCAGCGCGGTGACTGGACCACGACCTGGACGCTCAACTACACGGGCGAAAGCTCCAACCTCGGCTACGAAGGTGAAGACGGCATCATCGAGGGCTCGTTCATCTACGGCGGCCAGACGGTGAACACCATCGCCGAAGTCGATCCGTTTATCACGCACGACCTCTCGGTCCGGCGTGAGTTCGACACCTGGACGCTCGCGGTTGGCGCGCGGAACAT
>CAYGQB010000103.1:3056-9702 GCA_964351895.1 uncultured Caulobacterales bacterium | reverse complement strand
CACCCCGCCTGAAGTGCGGACCAGCTCTGACTATGTGCGCAAGGCGCGCGAAGGGGTGATGGAATTTCTCCTGATCAATCACCCGCTTGATTGCCCGATTTGCGACCAGGGCGGGGAGTGCGATCTGCAAGACCAGGCGATGGCCTATGGCCGCTCTGGCACCCGCTACACGGAAAACAAGCGGGCGGTTGAAGACAAGGACATGGGTCCGCTCGTCAAGACGATCATGACCCGCTGCATCCAGTGCACGCGCTGTGTGCGCTTTGTCACTGAGGTGGCGGGCGTGGAAGAGATCGGCATGATCAATCGCGGCGAAGACGCTGAGATCACGACCTATCTTGAAAAGTCGCTGACGTCGGAATTGTCGGGCAACGTGATTGATCTGTGCCCGGTCGGGGCGCTGACGTCCAAGCCCTATGCGTTCAATGCGCGGCCCTGGGAACTCAAGAAGACCGAAACCATCGACGTGATGGACGCTCTGGGCGCCAACATCCGCGTCGATGCGCGCGGCCCGGCGGTGTTGCGTATCCTTCCGCGCGTCAACGAAGAGATCAACGAGGAGTGGATCTCCGACAAGACCCGGTTTGTGTGGGACGGCCTCGGCCGCCAACGCCTGGACCAGCCCTATATTCGGCGCGGCGGCGCCTTGACGCCGGCCAGCTGGACCGACGCCTTGGATGCGGTGGCCCAGCGCCTGAAGGGCGACGTCGACCGCATCGCCGCCATCTCTGGCGACTTGGCGGACGCTGAAAGCCAGAAGGCGCTCATGGACTTGATGCGCGCGCTGGGCGTGCGCCATCTGGATTGTCGCCAAGACGGGGCGAGCCTCGGTCTGGACGCTGACGGGGCGCGCAGCCCGCGCGAAAGCTATCTCTTCAACACCACGCTCTATCGCGTCGACGAGGCGGACGCGATTTTGCTGGTGGGGACGAACCCGCGCGAAGAAGCGGCGATCTTAAACGCGCGCCTGCGCAAGGCGTGGCTGCACGGCGACGCGCAAATTGGCGTCGTCGGCGAGCCAGCAGATCTAACCTACGATTACGCCTACTTGGGCGGCGGGGGCGGGGCCCTGACGGACGTGGCCACGCCCGGTCACATGTTTGGCGACATCCTGCGCGGCGCTGAACGTCCTGCGGTCATCGTCGGCATGGGCGCCCTGACGCGTTCGGACGGGGCGCAGATTCTGCACGCCATGGCCAAGCTGGCCGCCGACGCCAAGATGGTGCGCGCGCCGAACCAAGACGATCCTGAGGGCTGGAACGGCTTTAATGTGCTGCATGCGGCGGCCGGGCGCGTCGGCGGGCTCGACATGGGCTTCTTGCCGGGCGACGGCGGATTGGACACGCGCGCCATCGTTGCCGCGGCCGGGGCGGGCCAGCTGGACACCGTGGTGCTCTTGGGCGCCGACGAGATCGACATGGCGGGCCTAGGCGACGCGTTCGTCGTCTACATTGGCAGCCATGGCGACGCGGGCGCGCACCGGGCCGATGTGGTCTTGCCGGCGGCCGCCTACACCGAGAAAAGCGGCACCTACGTCAATACGGAAGGGCGGGTGCAAACCGGCCGGCGCGCAGTTTTCCCGAAAGGACAGGCGCGCGAGGACTGGGCCATCTTACGGGCCCTGTCGGCCAAGCTGGCGCGCACGCTGCCCTATGATTCGCTGGAGCAGCTGCGCGCGGCTCTGATCAGTGATCACCCGACGTTCGGGGCCATGGACTATGCGCCCGGAGCGGCCAGCGCCGGCACCTTTGATCCTGCCAAGATCGGCGTTCCAGGCCCGATTGACGGGGCCGCCCTGGCGTCCAGCGCGCCGGGCTTTTTTGTGTCCAATCCCATTGCGCGCGCCAGCGCCACCTTGGGCCAGGCGGCCAGCGCCGTCGCCCGGGCGCGGTCTGAGGCCGCGTCAGCCGCGGCGGCGGAGTAGGCGCGCCGGTCAGCATGCAGCCTTAAAGGGGCCGACGGATGAGTGGTTTTATTGCCGACTACGGTGTCTTTTGGGGCGTCATGGCCTCGCTGGGCCAGGTGCTGGCCTTTGTTTTGGTGCTGTCATTGTCGGTGGCGGCGGCGATCCTCTTGGACCGCAAAATCTGGGCGGCGGCTCAGATGCGCAAGGGGCCAAACGTGGTCGGCGCCTTCGGCGTCCTGCAGCCCTTTGCCGACTTTTTGAAGTTTGTCTTCAAGGAGATGGTGATCCCGGCCGGGGCCGATCGGCCCTTGTTCTTATTGGCGCCGTTGCTGACGGTGACCTTGGCGTACGCCGCCTGGGCCGTCATGCCAGTGGCGCCGGGCTGGGTGATTGCCGACGTCAATGTGGGCGTCCTCTACCTCTTTGCGATCTCGTCGCTCGGGGTCTACGGCATCATCATTGGCGGCTGGGCGTCCAACTCCAAGTATCCGTTCTTGGGCTCGCTGCGGTCGGCCGCCCAGATGGTGTCCTACGAGGTCTCCATCGGCTTTGTGATCATCACGGTCTTGCTGGTGGTTGGCTCTCTCAACTTGACGACGATCGTGGAAAACCAGGCTGGCGGCATCTGGAACTGGCACGCATTTGCGTGGCCGACGATCTTTGTGCTGTTTCCCATGTTCATCATCTTTTTCATCTCGGCCCTGGCGGAGACCAACCGCCCGCCGTTCGATTTGCCCGAGGCGGAATCAGAGTTGGTGGCCGGCTATCAGGTGGAATATTCCTCCGCGCCCTTCATGCTCTATTTCCTCGGCGAGTATCTCAATATCCTCTTGATGAGCGCTCTCATGACGGCCCTGTTCCTGGGCGGCTGGCATGGGGTCATCGACGTGCCGGCGCTGGCCTGGTTCCCGCCAGTGCTCACGTTCGTGTTCAAGGTCTTTCTCGTCTTCTTCATGTTTGCCATGGTGAAGGTGATCGTGCCGCGCTATCGCTATGATCAGTTGATGCGCCTGGGGTGGAAGGTGTTTCTTCCGACATCGCTGGTTGCGGTCGTTCTGGTTGCGGCCTGGGTGACGTTTGGTGAGACGGCGGGCGCCTAGGCGCGCCGGCGTGCAATGCAAAATGGGTTGGATCGACGAATGACTCGCATCGTTCAGGCCGTTCGCGGCGCCTTACTGATGGATTTCATCGGCGCCTTTGTGCTCGCGATGCGCTACTTTTTCCGGCGCAGCTTGACGCTGAACTATCCGTTTGAAAAATCGCCGCTCAGCCCGCGATTTCGCGGTGAACACGCCTTGCGCCGCTACGCCAATGGTGAGGAGCGCTGCATCGCGTGCAAGCTGTGCGAAGCCATTTGCCCCGCCCAGGCCATCACCATCGAGGCCGAGCCGCGCGCTGACGGGTCCCGGCGCACCACCCGCTATGACATCGACATGGTGAAGTGCATCTACTGCGGTTTCTGCCAGGAGGCCTGCCCGGTCGACGCCATCGTGGAAGGGCCGAACTTTGAGTTCGCGACCGAAACCCGCGAGGAACTTTACTATGACAAGGACAAGCTTCTGGCCAACGGCGACCGCTGGGAGCGCCAGATCGCCAAGAACCTGGAGCTGGACGCGCCGTATCGCTAGGTCGGTCGGGTCACCCATTCACCACTGATCTGTCTCACGGACGGCGTCACGCCCGGGCGCGCATGTCGGCGCGGTCATGAGAGTCGCGTCTTTCGAGCCCTACGCATTCTGTCGTTCGGGCGACGAGCCTTGCGGTCCGCTCAACCAAACGAGAGCCCCGTTTGGCGGATTGGTGCGATCTTTTTGGCGCTGGAAGGCTGCGGCGCTGGATAAGGCCTAGAACTCATCGCCGAGCGCGTCTAAAAGGCGGCGCGAGCGTCATGATGGCGCGGCGGCGAGTCGCAGTGCGGCGCGTCGCGGTACCCGTTCTAACTCACCCGTTGCCGCCGGCGCTGTTCTGGCGCGGCGTTCCCAAGACCGGTCCGAGGAGCCCGCTGAAGCCAATGGCGTTGCAGGCAATCGCGTTTTACGTACTGGCGAGCATGTGCACGCTGTGTGCGTTCATGGTGGTGGCGTCGCGCAATCCGGTGCGCTCGGTGATCTTCCTGATCGCCACCTTCTTCACGGCGGCGGGCCTATTTGTCCTCATCGGGGCTGAGTTTTTGGCCATGCTGCTGGTGGTGGTCTATGTCGGCGCGGTCGCGGTCTTGTTCCTCTTCGTGGTGATGATGCTCGACATTGATTTTGTCGAGTTGAAACAAGGCTTTCTGGACTATGTGCCAATTGGCGCCCTGGTGGCGTTGGCGCTTCTGGCGCAGCTGATCTTCGTGCTGACGGCGCGCGGTGCGGCGATTGCCGACGGCACGGCGCTGCAACCGGTCACGGTGGACGGCCTTTCAAACATCGAGGCCATCGGGGCGGTGCTCTACGATCAGTACGTGTTTGCGTTCCAGGCGGCGGGAATCGTGCTGCTGGTGGCAATGATTGGCGCGATCGTGTTGACGCTGCGCCATCGCGACGGCGTGCGCCGCCAGGACATCGGGGCCCAGACGGCGCGTCGGCGCAAGGACGCGGTGGAGCTGGTGGACATTGAACCAGGCCAGGGCGTCTAAGGGGGACGGGCGGTGAGCATCGGCATTGAACACTATCTGGCGCTTGGGGCCGTCCTGTTCACCATCGGCGTGTTCGGCATTTTCGTGAATCGCAAGAACGTCATCGTCATTCTAATGTCGGTCGAACTGATCTTGCTCGCGGTCAACGTCAACCTGGTGGCCTTCTCGGCCTATCTGGGGGACATCTCCGGACAGGTCTTCGCCATGTTCGTCCTCACCGTGGCGGCCGCCGAGGCCGCCATCGGGCTGGCCATTTTGGTCGTCTACTTCCGCAACCGCGGCGACATCGCCGTGGAAGGCGTCAACCTGATGAAGGGCTAGCGGCGACATGGCCGGACTGATCGTTTTCCTTCCGTTGATCGCTGCGTTGACGGCCGGTTTTGGGCGTCATCTGATCGGTGAGCGGGCCGCCATGGGCGTCACCACGGGCGCCTTGCTGATCTCTGCGTTCTTGTCGGTGCTGGTGTTTTTTGACGTCGCGCTGGGCGGCAACGAATCGGTGGTCACGGTGCTGCGCTGGATTGACGTCGCAGGGTTCCGCGCCGACTGGAGCATTCGCGTCGACACGCTGACGGCGGTGATGCTGGTGGTGGTCACGGGCGTGTCCTCGCTCGTGCACATCTATTCCATCGGCTACATGGCCGACGATCCCGACAAGGCGCGCTTCTTCGCCTATCTGTCGCTGTTCACCTTCGCCATGCTGATGCTGGTGACGGCCAATAACTTCCTGCAGCTGTTCTTTGGCTGGGAAGGGGTGGGCCTGGCGAGCTATCTGCTGATCGGCTTCTGGTACAAGAAGGCGTCTGCGAATGCGGCCGCGATCAAGGCCTTCGTCACCAACCGCGTGGGCGATTTCGGCTTTGCGCTGGGCATCATGGCCGTGTTCTTCGTCTTCGGGACCGTGGAGTTCGACCCGGTGTTTGCGGCCATTGCCGGCAATGCGCCGGTGACGCCGTTTGGCGCGGATACCGCCACCCCCGCGCGCGAGCTGACCATCGCCTTCATGTCGATGCAGCTCAACGCCATCGAAGTCATCGCCTTCTTGTTGTTCATCGGCGCGATGGGCAAGTCGGCCCAGTTCTTCCTCCACGTCTGGCTGCCGGACGCGATGGAAGGCCCGACCCCGGTGTCAGCGCTCATCCACGCCGCCACCATGGTCACGGCCGGCGTGTTTCTGGTGGTGCGCTGTTCTCCGATCTATGAATGGGCGCCGCTGACGGCGGTCTTTGTGACGGTCATCGGCGCGGTGACGGCCCTGTTCGCCGCGACGGTCGGGCTCGCCCAGAACGACATTAAGCGCGTCGTTGCCTATTCGACCTGTTCACAGCTCGGCTACATGTTCTTTGCCGCCGGGCTTGGAGCCTATGGCGCGGCCATGTTCCATCTCTTCACGCACGCCTTCTTCAAGGCGCTCTTGTTCCTCGGCGCGGGCGCGGTGATCCACAGCCTGCACCACGAACAAGACATGCGGCGCATGGGCGGCGTGGCGCGCAAAATGCCCTGGACCTGGGTGATGATGATCATCGGCACCCTGGCGCTGACCGGCGTTGGCGTGCCGGGCACCGACTTCGGTTTTGCCGGCTTCTTCTCCAAGGACCGCATCATTGAGGACGCCTACCTGGCGGGAACGGCGGGCGTGCCCGCGGGCATGATGGCGTTCTGGATTGGCATCGGCGCGGCTTTCCTCACCAGCTTCTACTCCTGGCGCCTGATCTTCATGACCTTTCACGGCCGCTTCCGCGGCGAACGCGAGGTCTTTGACCACGCCCACGACGCGCCCTGGGTGATGCGCGGGCCGCTGGTGGTCTTGTCGATCGGGGCGGTGTTTGCGGGCGTCATCTTCTACACACCCATGGTTGGCAAGGGCCAAGAGGGTTTCTGGCGCGAGAGCATCTACGTTCAGTATGATGGAGAGCACGGCTCAGAAGATGGCGGAGCGCATGGTGCGGACCATGGCGCAGAGCACGCCGCCGACGCCACTGACGAGATGCTTGGGGTCGCTGGCGAGGAGACTGGCCCGGCCGCTGATGTCGACGCAGACGCGGCCTCCCACGCGGTCAAAGCAGACGGCGGGCCTCCGGTCTACCAGCCGCACAAGTTCCCCTCCTGGGTCTTGTGGC
>CAYGQB010000103.1:0-3046 GCA_964351895.1 uncultured Caulobacterales bacterium | reverse complement strand
GATTTTCTATGTTCTGTTTGCCGGCAGTGGGGCGCGGATCGCTGCCCGCGGCGGGCCCTTGCACGCGTTCCTCTCCAACAAGTGGTACTTTGACGAGCTCTATGACTTCGTCTTTGTGCGCGGCGCCCGCGCGCTCGGCGACCTCTTCTGGAAGGGCGGGGACAAGGGTGTCATCGACCGCTTCGGCCCGGACGGCGTGGCGGCCGCGACGATGGGCGTTGGCCGCCAGACCTCAAAACGCCAAACCGGTTTTCTCTATCACTACGCCTTCGTGATGCTGCTGGGCGTGGTCCTGTTCACCACGCTGATGCTGTTGAGCGTCGGCGTCGACCGCGCGGCAGGGTAGGCGACTTATGAATCTGCCGCTTCTTTCCATCATTACGTTTCTGCCCAGCGTTGGCGCGCTGATCATCCTGGTGTTCCGCGCCTTTATGCGGGCAGAGGACGCCGAGCGCTTCGCCAACAACTGGCGTTGGCTGGCTCTATGGGTCACCGGCTTCACCCTGGTCGCGACACTTGTGCTCATCGCCAGCTTTGACCCGTCTGACCCGGGTTTTCAGTTCGTTGAGCGCGCCGAATGGCTCGGCGGGGGCGTCAACTATGTCATGGGCGTGGACGGCATTTCGGTGCTCTTTGTGCTGCTGACGGCGTTCTTGATGCCGCTGTGCATCGCCGCCAGCTGGTTCTCGATCAAGGAGCGCGTGGCCGAGTACATGATCGCGTTTCTGGCGCTGGAAACGCTCATGATCGGCGTCTTTTGCGCGCTCGATCTGGTGCTGTTCTACCTCTTCTTTGAAGGCGGCCTCATCCCGATGTTCTTGATCATCGGCGTGTGGGGCGGGAGCAACCGCATCTATGCGGCCTTTAAGTTCTTCCTGTTCACGCTGCTGGGTTCGGTTTTGATGCTGGTGGCGATCATCGCCATGTATCTCCAGGCCGGCACGACCGACATTCCCACGCTGCTGGCGTTCGAGTTTGGCGCTGATCTGCAAAAGTGGCTGTGGCTTGCCTTCTTTGCCTCGTTTGCGGTCAAGATGCCGATGTGGCCGGTGCACACCTGGCTGCCCGACGCGCACGTCGAGGCGCCCACGGCCGGCTCAGTGATTCTGGCGGGCGTCTTGTTGAAGCTGGGCGGCTACGGGTTCTTGCGCTTTTCGTTGCCGATGTTCCCCGACGCCAGCCAGTTTTTTGCGCCGCTGGTGTTCGTTCTGTCCGTCATCGCCATCGTTTACACCTCGCTGGTGGCGTTCCGGCAGGTCGATATCAAAAAGCTGATCGCCTACTCGTCGGTCGCCCACATGGGCTTTGTCACGATGGGCATTTTCTCGCTCAACGCCCAAGGCGTGCACGGGGCGGTGTTTCAGATGCTCAGCCACGGCGTCATCTCCGGCGCGCTCTTCTTGTGCGTCGGCGTCGTCTATGACCGCATGCACACGCGCGAGATCGCCTTTTATGGCGGTCTGGTGAACCGGATGCCGATCTACGCCATCATCTTCATGCTGTTTACCATGGGCAACGTGGGGCTGCCGGGCACCTCAGGCTTTGTGGGCGAGTTTCTCACCATGGTCGGCGCGTTCCAGGCCAACACCTGGGTGGCGTTTGGGGCTGCGTTTGGCGTCATCTTGTCGGCCGTCTACGCCCTCACATTGTATCGCAAGGTGATGATGGGCGAGATCGTCAACGCCAAGCTGGGCGCCATCGACGACGTAAACCTGCGCGAGATCTTGATCTTTGCGCCGCTCGTGATCGCCACCCTTGTTTTGGGCGTCTATCCCGCCCTCATCACAGATGTCACGGCCGCGTCAATTGACGCGTTGCTGGCCGCCATGACGCGCGGCTCTTGACGACGGATCGGAGAAAGTATGGACGCCGCCGAGCTGATTGCGTCGCTTGAGATCGCCGCGCCCGAAGTGACGCTGGCGGCGGGCGCGATGGCCTTGCTGATGCTGGGCGTGTTTATTGGCGAGCAGTCGGCGCGCCTGATCAACACCTTGTCGGCCCTTCTGCTGGTTGTGATTGCGGGCATGGTGGCGTTCGTCACGCCAGAAGCAGGCGGGGCGGCGTTTGGCGGCGGCTTTGTGCTTGATACGCTGGCGCGCTTCGTCAAAACCGTGATTGCCCTGACGGCGGCGGCGGGCCTGGTGATGGCCGGCGGCTATCTGCGCGACGAGCGACTGGAGCGGTTTGAGTTCCCGATCCTGGTGCTCTTGGCTGTCCTGGGCATGATGATCATGGTCTCCTCGCGCGATCTGATCACGCTCTACATGGGCATTGAGCTGCAAAGCCTGCCGCTTTACGTGCTGGCCGCCTACAACCGCGACTCCCTGCGCGCGTCTGAGGCGGGCTTGAAGTATTTCGTCCTCGGCGCCCTGTCGTCGGGCCTGCTCCTCTATGGCGCGTCCCTGATCTACGGCTTTACCGGGTCCATCACCTTTGCGGGGATTGCCGCGTCGGCCAGCGACGGGCCGTCGATCGGTTTGATCTTTGGCCTGGTGTTCTTGTTGTCGGGACTGGCGTTCAAGGTCTCGGCCGCCCCATTCCACATGTGGACGCCGGACGTCTACGAGGGCGCGCCGACCCCGGTGACGGCCTTCTTTGCCGCCGCGCCCAAGCTGGCGGCCATGACGCTGTTGGCGCGGGTGCTGTTTGAGCCCTTCCCAGAGCTTGTGGATCAGTGGCGCCAGGTCATCATCGCCTTGGCGGTCCTGTCGATGGCTGTGGGCGCGTTCGGGGCCTTGTCACAGACCAACATCAAGCGGCTGATGGCCTATTCGTCGATCGCCAACATGGGTTTTGCTCTGGTCCCGCTGGCGGCGGGCACCGTGGACGGCGTGCGCGGCATGCTGATCTACATGACCATCTACGTCATATCGACGATGGGGGTCTTTGCCTGCATCTTGGCGATGCGTCGACGCGAAGGCATGGTCGAACAATTGGACGACTTGGCGGGCCTGTCGCGCACCCATCCGGGCCTGGCGACGGCCTTGACGATGCTGTTGTTCTCGGTCGCCGGCGCGGCCGCCGGCTGCTTGATCAGCCGCGGCGT
>CAYGQB010000102.1:0-9732 GCA_964351895.1 uncultured Caulobacterales bacterium | reverse complement strand
CATGGGGGCGGGTCCTTGGGGTGCGGCGGCGCGATGTGAGCGCGATGGTGGCCGTAGAATAGGGAACGCGGTGTGGCGGATCGGCGGCGGAAATGCGGATGACGGCCGAAATGTGGACGACGCCCGAAATGTGGACGACGAAAGTGTCACACGGGCGCCGGCAAGGTTGACGGGGCGGTGTGGACGCGACTCAGCGTAGGTGTCTGGATCGTAATCCTCGCTTGTGGAGAGCCGAGCCCATGACCACCTCCGTCACCGCCGCCCCCGTTGGGTCCAAAGCAAATCCGTCTCAGTACGATTGTTACAATGATCTGAGTGAGGACGAACCCTATTTCGTCATCCGTGCACGCGATCCCCTCTCGGACGCCTTGGTTGAGCTGCACGCCTATATTGGCGCCGGCCAGGCCGGAGCGGCCCACAATAAGCTGGCCGAGATTATGGCGCTGACCGCTGATCTGCCGCCGCGTCCCTCAGGCAGCCCCAAGTATCGCGAGACCTTCGCGATCTCTGGCGCAATGGACAGCTGGCGGACTTCGCACGGCTCTTAAGTCCGCCCTTAAGTCCGGCGTTCAATCCGTCGGCCATTGTATTGGCACGCCCTGTGTCATAAGGTGGTGGTCCGCTTGGGGGCCGTCCGCCAATGTCTGTCTGCGCGCGTACCTGTCTTGGCCAAACGATTACAAGGGCAGGCGGC
Organism: uncultured Caulobacterales bacterium; assembly: GCA_964351895.1. GTDB lineage: Bacteria > Pseudomonadota > Alphaproteobacteria > Caulobacterales > Maricaulaceae > CAYGQB01. The sequence continues at coordinate 9,038 of CAYGQB010000102.1, read as the reverse complement.
TTGTCGCGTCTGGCGGCGGTATTGTGCGCGGCGCTGGCGAGCTTCGGCGCGTCGGCGAGCGGCCAAGACGTCTCTCCTGTTGAAGGCGGGACCGGGCAACAGGCTTCGGCTCCAAACATCGTCATGGTCGTGGTCGATGACGCCGCCCTGATGGATTTGGGCGCGTTCGGCGGCGAGGCGCGCACGCCCCACATCGACGCACTGGCCAAGCGGGGCGCGCTGTTTCGTCAGTATCGCACCTCACCCTTGTGCGCCCCGAGCCGGGCCATGCTTTTGACCGGGCTCGACAGTCACCTGACCGGGGTTGCCACGATCCCCGAAGTGATCCCGCGCGAGCACGAGGGACTGCCGGGATACGGGCTGTCGCTGGCGGCGGGGGTGAAAACGGTGGCGAGCCGTTTAAGGGAGCGCGGCTATCGCACAGTCCTGAGCGGCAAGTGGCACCTGGGACACGGGCCGGGCGAGTTGCCGGCCGACCATGGTTTTGACCGCTCCTTGACCCTGGACGCCTCCGGTGCGGACAACTGGGAGCCGCGCCCCTACATGCCGTACTATCGGCGCGCCGACTGGTTTGAAGGTCACAAGCGCGCCGACATGCCCGATGAGTTTTACTCATCAGAGCTCTTGGTCGATTATCTGATCGGGGCGCTCGACGCGGGCGCGCAGGAGACACCAGACGCGCCGTTCTTTGCCTACCTGGCGTTTCTGGCGATCCATATTCCGATTCAGGCCCCGCGCGAGGTCACGGCGCGCTACGCCGGCGTCTATGACGCAGGGTGGGACGTCTTGCGCCAGGCGCGCTGGGAACGGGCGCAGACGCTGGGCCTGATCGGGCCGGACGCCGCGCTTGCGCCCGCGCCTGAGGGGCTGCGCGCCTGGTCGAGCCTGACCGACGATGCGCGTGCGCTCTACGCTAAGAGCATGGCGGTGAACGCGGCCATGCTAGAAGCGATGGACAGCCAGCTGGGGCGGCTGATCGCGCACCTAGAGGCGACCGGCGATCTGGCCAACACTCTGTTTGTGGTGACCTCCGACAATGGCCCTGAGCCAAGCCACCCTGTCGGCGAACCTGGGTTTCGGCCATGGATGTGGCTGCAAGGCTATACTTGGGACGTCGAGACGTTGGGCGAGAAGGGCTCGTACGCCTTCATCGGGCCGGAATGGGCTCACGCGGCCGCCGCGCCCAGCGACCTGTTTAAGTTCTATACTGCGGAGGGCGGCGTGCGGGCGCCGCTGATCGTGTCTGGCCCCGGCGTGGCGTCCGGCGCCCAGATCGACGCTTTTGCGCACGCGCCAGATGTTGCTGCGACCGTGCTCGACCTTGCCGGCGTCACGGTAGCGCCCGGAGAGATCACCGGGCGCAGCTTGCGTCCGGTGCTGGAGGGGTCTCAGGCGACCGTGTACGCCGCCGGCGAACCGGTCGGCATGGAGGTGTCCGGCAACGCCGCCCTCTACCTCGACGGCTGGAAGCTGGTGCGCAATCTGGCGCCGTGGGGCGACGGGGCGTGGCGCCTTTTCGACCTCACGACAGATCCAGGTGAAACCCGCGACTTGAGCGCTCAAGAGCCTGAACGCCTGGCCCGCATGCACGCCGCCTACGCCGATTACGCCGCGCGGGTTGGGGTTCTAGAACCCCCGGCCGGCTATGACGTGACCCAACAGATCGCACGCAACGCGATCGCCAAGCAGCTTCAGTACTACGGGTGGATTTTAGCGCTCGCGGCCCTTGCGTTGGGCGGTGTCGCCTTGATGCTCTTTCGTTTTGCGCGACGTTCCGCGCCGCCTACGCCGCGCTCTTAACTCAAGCCAAGGCGGCGCCCCTTTGGGCGCTGCTGGTTGATCCTTTGGAGACCTGACCGATGCGCAACGCACTCCTCGCGATCCTGGTTCTGGTGTTGGGCGCAGGCGTCGGGCTCTATCTCAACCGAAAGGCCGTGATCCTTTATTTGGCCACGGCGACGGGGAAGGTGGAGGTCGGGCCCCATCGTGAGATCGACTGGGATCAGGGCCCGAGCCAGTCGACCGTGGGGCCCGATGAGCGCCCGCCCAACATCGTGTTCATCTTGGCCGATGATTTGGGCATCAACGACATTTCGACGTTTGGCGGCGGCGTGGCGGGCGGCCGCGTGCCGACGCCAAACATTGATCGGCTGGCCCGCGACGGGGCGGTGTTTGAGCAGGCCTATGCCGGCACGGCGAGCTGCGCCCCGTCGCGGGCGATGATCCTAACCGGGCGCTACCCGACCCGGACGGGTTTTGAGTTCACCCCGACGCCGAACAATATGGAGCGGATGGTCAAGCTCTTCGAAGCCACCGAGCTAACGGGGCTTCCAGAGATTGAACTCAACCCAGAGGCGGCCGCCGCCGGTGTGTCCTACCAAGACAAGGGCCTGCCGGGCAGCGAAATCACGGTGGCCGAAGTGCTCAAGGACGCGGGCTATCACACCGTCCACATTGGCAAGTGGCATCTGGGTCGCGGGGCCGAGTTTAGCGCCAACGCGCAAGGATTTGACGAAAGCCTCTTGATGGACAGCGGCCTTTACTTACCCGAAGACCATCCCGATGTGGTCAACGCCAAGCTGGAGTTTGACCCGGTCGACAAGTTTCTCTGGGCGCGCATGCAGTTTTCCGCGCGTTTCAACGATGGTGAGGCGTTTGCGCCGGGTGGCTACATCACCGACTACTGGACCGATGAGGCGATCAAGGTCATCGAAGCCAACGCCCATCGCCCGTTCTTTCTCTATCTGGCGCATTGGGGCGTACACACGCCGCTCCAGGCGACGCGCGCTGACTATGAGGCGGTGGGCGACATTGAGCCGGAGCGCTTGCGCGTCTATGCGGCCATGGTGCGATCTGTGGACCGCAGCGTGGGGCGCGTGATCGAGGCGCTCGAAGCCCAGGGCTTGGACGACAACACGTTGATCGTATTTTCCAGCGACAATGGCGGGGCCAACTATGTCAGCTTGCCGGACATCAACGCGCCCTATCGCGGCTGGAAGCTGACCATGTTTGAAGGCGGCCTGCGGGTGCCGATGTTTGCCCGCTGGCCGGCCCGCATTGAGGCTGGAACACGCGTGCTAGACCCTGTGACCCACGTTGATCTGATGCCGACCTTTGCGCGGGCGGCCGGTGCGCAGCTGCCCCGTGATCGGGTCATCGACGGGGTGGACATGTTTGCCGAAACGCCGGACGCAGGGCCGGGCGGGCGTGAGGCCATTTTCTGGCGTTCAGCCCACTATCGCGCCGTGCGGGCGGGGGACTGGAAACTTCAGATCACAGGCCGTCCGGCCAAGAACTGGCTCTACAACTTGGCGCAAGACCCGACCGAGCGGGACAATCTGGCCGAAGCTGAGCCGGCGCGCCTGGCCGCCCTGACCGCGCTCCTGGATGCTTATGATGCGCAAGGTCGCGCGCCGCTTTACCCCTATGGCCTGGAGGCGCCGATCGCGGTGGATCGCGTTCAGGCTGAGCGTGTCCAGCCCGGTGACGACGTGGTGTTCTGGCCCAACTGAGGACGGTAAGGCGCGCGGGCTAATCGCCGATCAGGCGCGCTACAGCCAGGCGCATGGCGGCTTCGGCGTCATGCGGGGACAGGCCCTGGTCTTGGCGCATCCGTCGCCAAGCTTGGAACGCAGTCACCATTTCCAGGGCGGCAAACTGCGGCGAGCCCTCTGGGATGGCGCCGTCCAGCGCCGCCACCAGTCCGCGCCGCTCGTGGCTGAGAAACCGCTCATAGTCTTGCATCAGATAGTCTGACTGGAATCGGCGCACGCTGGCGGCCACCCGGATCGGCATCAGCTCTTCAAACACCTGCGCGCGACGCGACACCAGATCGTCCAGGCGATCGCGCCACGTGTCGCCCTGCAAGGGCTGGCGCGCGAGCGGCAACAGCTGAGCTTCCAATTGCGCGGTCATTTCGCGGTAGAGACCGTCCATGTCCTCAAAGTGGCGAAAGACAGTGCGCAGCCCAACCTTGGCGCGTTCGGCGACTTGGGCGGCGCTGGGGTGCATGTCGCCCTCGCGGATCAGCGCAAACAGGGCGGCGACGATGTGCAGCCGGCTGCGCTCAGAGCGCTTGCGCCGGCCGTCTCCGGCGCCGTCCATATCGGGGGCGGGCTCGGCGACAGGATCGGGTTGGATCGTGCTCACCGGATCACGCGTGCGCGATTCACGCGGTCGGAGTTTGACGGCAGACTGTAAAGCACGCCGTCTTCGCCGACTTGAAGGGGGCCGTCAAAGAGTTCAGGCGCATCCCCCAGAAACGCAGGGTAGAGCATCCGGCTCGGCAAGGGCGGGACGAGATGGGTCAGAACAAGCTGGCCAACGCCGGCGGCCTGAGCCGTGCGGGCCGCGTCTTCGGGCGCGGCGTGATAATCCTGGATGTCGACCATGACCTTGGCCAGCTGCGGGCGCTCAGCGGCGCTCAAGGCGGTCGCCAGCTCATCGACCATGCGCGCATTGAGCGCGTCGTGCAGCAGAAGATCAGCCCCCGAGGCCATGCGCGTCAGCTCGTCGTCGGCGAGGGTGTCGCCGCTGATCACCAGGCTTCGGCCGCCGTAGTCGATGCGATAACCGAGCGCAGGCTCGACCGGGCTGTGATTGACCAGAAAGGCGGTGACGACGACGCCGTGCGCATCATAGACGCGTGTCTCAGCGCCCGCGGTTGGCGTGGGCGTGATCGGCTCCCCGCGTCCGCCAAAGCCGGCCGGATCGGCCACGCCTGGCCCGTGATGTCCGGTCCGATAGCCCGCATCGACGGCATAGGCGGCGTTGAACCCGGCGATCACGGCGTCCACGCCGCGCGGGCCGCTGACGGGGAGGGGGTCAGTGCGCGTGCCGGTGATCCAGGCTTGGAGCAAGACCTCGCCCATTCCGTCGATGTGGTCAGAGTGCAGATGGGTGAGGAACACGCGCTCCAGGCGCTCGGTGGGAAAGCCCATGCGCCCCAGCGTGCGCATGCCGCCAACGCCGGTGTCGAACACAAAAACGCGTGCGCCAGCCACCACGCCCACGCACGGCCCGGCTCGGGTCGGGTCAGGAAAAGGCGAGCCGGTGCCGCACAGGAACACATGCAAGCCGTCGCCGCGTTCAGCCAGGGCGTCATAGCCAATGTTGGCCGCAGCGGCGCGCGCAAACAGCATCTCGCCCAGCGGGCGCGCTAGGACCGTGCGCGCCACGAAGGCCACGGCCAGCGCCGCAGCGCCGACAAGGAGCGCCGTCAGCGCAAGGCGGCGGGCGCTCATGACGGGGCCTGAGAGCGGGCGGCCGCGAACACGTCCATGCCCGCCGGGGCGACGGTTTCGATGTTGAGCTGTCCGGCCAGGCCCGCTGCGCGATGATGAGAGATCGCCTGCCATTCTGGCGACAGGCCCATCGCGGTCAGGGCGGCGCGATCGGGGTAGGTCGCGATGGCAACCTCGTCCCACAACTCCTCTGCAGCCCCGATTTGCAAGAAGGTGACGTCGCCAACGAACACCAGCCGGCCGCCGTAGGTGGGCAGGATCTTGACCACTTCCTGGCCATAGAGCCCGTAAGCTTGGCGTCCCGTCAGATCACTCGGGCGACCGTCTTCATAGGCGGCGCGGTCGCGAAACTTAAGCAGATTGACCATGAAGATCGGTCCTGGGGGACCGGGCTCCATCATGGCGTCAAGCTGGGCCTGGCCTTCCGGGTAGAGCGCGTTGGTGATCTTCATGTTGGTCCCCTCTGGCTGGCGACGGCGGCGCGCATGGCGTCCTGGATCACCCACAATCGGTCTTGGCCCCAGGCTGAGACCTCGCGCCCGTCTGGGTCGTCCCAGCGCAGGCTCGGCACGCCCCACAGGCCCAGGCCGATCATCTCCGTGCGATTGGCTTCAACACGTGCGCGCCAGCCATCTGCGTCGCGCTCGGCAAGGAGGCGGCGCGCTCTGGCCCAATCCAGGCCTGCGCGGGTGACGATTGTCTTCAGCCCGGCGTCTGATCCCGCATCCAGACCATGCGCCCAAACGCCGTGCAGGAAAGACCGGCAATACTCTACGCCTCGCCCCTCATCTTCGGCCCAGCCAATCAGGCTGTACCCACGCTCCACCGGCTTGCCGAGCGGGTCGACGATGACACCAAACGGGGCGCCCAGTCGGCGCGCTTCACGGGCCGTGTCAAAGGCGATGTAGTTGCGCTTGGCGCGCGGCACCGGCAGGGCGCGCATGACCATGGGCAGGACCGGGCGTATAACCAGGCGCGCGCTTGCCGCTTCGGCGAGCGCCACCACGCGATCAAACGCAATGCAGGTGTAGGGGCTGCGGAACGAGAGAAAAAAGTGCAGGTCACCGCCGGCGGCGAGGTCGGGATCGGCGCCTGTTCCCAGGAGTGGAGTGTCGGGTTGGACATAGACCGGCGCGTGATCGCCGCCGGGCGCGGTCGCGCCAAGCGCGTCCAGGCGGGTTTCCAGGTACGCAAGCCGATCAAGGCCCCAGTACCATTCGCCGCCGTAAAAGAATGTCGCGCCCAGATAGTGGCCAAGCGTCTCGCGGCGCGCGTCGCCGGCCGCTAGCGCCTCCCCGGGATCGGGCGCATGATCAGGCGCGTGGGCGACGTCTGGCGCCTCGATCGCTTCTCCTGTCCAGAGCGCGTGTCCTACGTCGCGGGACGTGGTCGCAAAATCAGGTTTCGAGAGCGCGGCGGCGAGCACACCCTGGGCGCGGGCCACGGCGTCGGGCAATGGCTGACGGCCTGGATCGGTGAAGTCCAAGCCTGCTCGGTCCGCCAATCGCTGCGCGTCGTGTCGCGCATAGGCTTCTAAGAGGTCGCGCTCGGGCGCGGCCCAGTCGGGCGGCGGGCCGACCAGCCAGGCGCGCACCTGCACGTCTTGGCGCGCGGTCAAGCGGTCCAGGGCCTCGACCGCCAGATGAGAGTAGGGGTCGTCAACCTGGTGAAAGTATTCAATGACATGGGGGTCGCCGGCCTTGAGCCGCGCGCTTTCGTGCGCCGCGCGGCGCTTGGCGAGGCGTTCCGCACTGAACAGGCGGCGGGTGACCGCCCCCATGACGGCTCCTTTTACCGACACCGGCGCGATCTCCCCTAGGTCGCCGCCATCAGGCCAATAACGGCGTTGGACAGCGCTTCAGCGCGGGTTTCCTGGAGGAAGTGGCCGCCGCCCGAAATAGTGACGTGTTCGCGCCCCTGGGCGCCCGGCATGCGCTTTTGGAACACCGCCTCGCCGCCCTTGGTCACCGGATCGTCATCGCTAAAGGCGGTCAGAACCGGACGGTCGAAGGTCTTGAGCACCGACCAGGCGCGGTCATTGGCTTCTCGGTCGGCCTGATGGTGCGCCATCAGCGGCACAAGCGTTGGAAAGGCGCGCGCGCCCGCCTCATATCGCGCGTCCGGGAAGGGCGCGTCATAGCCGTCCAGAACCGCCTCGTCGCGAAAGTTGGAGAGGACGCCGAAGACTTCGCGCACGCGAAACGTCGGGGCTTGCGAGGCCCATTTTACCCAGGTCAAGAATGCGGTGGGCGACCCGGACGCGAAGGCTTCGACCACTTGGCTGGCCACGGGAACGGGAAGCCCGGGATAGGCGTCGCCCAGCATTTGGGAGACTTCAGGCGTGATGGCGCGCGAGTCCGGCAGACCGGTGTTGGCGATCACAAGACCGGCAAAGCGCTCTGGATTGTCGGCCAGGACGCGCAGGCCGATCAGGCCGCCCCAGTCCTGGCACACCAGAGTGACGTCGTTCAGATCCAGACCGCGCAGCCACTGGTTCATCCAGTCCACATGACCGGCGTAGGTGTAGTCTTCAATTGCCGCCGGCTTGTCAGAGCGGCCAAAGCCAATCAGGTCAGGCGCGATCACCCGATGCCCGGCGGCGACGAGGAGCGGGACCATTTTGCGATAGAGGTAGGACCAAGACGGCTGGCCATGAAGGCACAAGACGATGGCGCCATCGCGCGGGCCTTCATCGAGATGGTGCATCCGCAATTCGGTCCCGTCGCGGGCGGTCACGTGCGAATAGTGAGGTGCGAAGGGATATCCCTCCAGCCCCTCAAAACGACTGTCTGGCGTGCGCAATACGTCCATAGGGCGAGCCTCCCGTCGGCTGGATCAGCCAGAGCACGCTAAGTATTGGCATTCAGCATGTCAATAAATTGCAGACCGAGCCCGCATCGCCCAAGCCGCGCATGACACAAGGGCGTTGCCGTGCGGCTCCATGTTGCGGCGCGACAAAGAGGCTCGATATGCACCCATGACGCCGGCCGCGGTTCGCGTCACACTGGGCTTTATCGCAGATCAGCGTGCGCAGACGGCTCTCAGGTCTTGAGGCCGACACGGGCGTGGCCACTGGCGAGCGGAAACGGGGCGACATGCACGCACTACCTTTCCACATCGGCGACGTGATGGTGTTCCTGGCCGCGGCGGGGCTGGTCGCGCCCTTGCTGCATCGTCTGCGCATCTCGCCGGTCTTGTCGTTCTTGCTCGTTGGGCTGGCGGTTGGCCCCTATGGCCTCGGGGCACTCACCGATCAGTTTCCTTGGCTGCGCTGGATCACCATCAACCATGTGGAGGGCGCCACGGCGTTCGCCGAGCTTGGGGTGGTGCTGCTTCTCTTTATCATTGGGCTTGAGATTTCGGTGCGTCACCTGTGGACGATCCGGCGTTTGGTGTTTGGCCTCGGCGCTCTGCAAATCGCCGTTTGCGGCGCGGTGATCGCAGGGGTCGCCAGCCTGTTCGGCAATCCAATGCTGGTGAGCGCGATCATCGGCCTGGCGTTTGCGCTCTCGTCGACGGCGATCGTGCTGCAGCTTCTGTCAGAACGCGGTCAGATCGGTTCAGAATCCGGGCGCACCTCGTTTGCGATCTTGCTGATGCAGGATTTGGCGGTCGTGCCGATCTTGCTCTTTGTGTCTCTGGCGGCGGCGCGCGGCGATGAACCGATCTGGCAGGCGGTCGGATTGGCGCTGGGGGTCGCAGTTGCCGTGATTGGCGTCATTTTCTTGGTGGGGCGCGCGACGGTGGGGCGGTTCCTGCGCTTTGCCGCCGTCAGCAACTCAGGCGCGTTCGCCC
>CAYGQB010000101.1:0-9793 GCA_964351895.1 uncultured Caulobacterales bacterium | reverse complement strand
TCCGCCCACCTGACTGATGGGAACAGATATTGAGGCGGAGGGAGGCTGGGGTGGCTGGACGAGCTGACCCACGCCTCAGCGGGATCGCAAGTCGGCTCGATAGATGAGGAACTCTTGATTAGCAGGACCGGAACATTATAAGAACATGTTTTCTGGATGTGGCCCTTGATCGGTGCCACTCCGCGAACTTTGGTGCGAAGGAGGGTGTTCAAATGGGCCGAGTCACCACAGGAGATAGGGCTATGAAATCTATCGAACTATTTGCTGGCGCTGGAGGCCTCGGTATCGGGCTGCACCGAGCGGGATTTACGCCTCTCGAAGTTGTCGAGTGGGACCGCTGGTGTTGTGACACCTTGCGCGAAAATACGGCGCGTCAGGCCTCTGACGTGGCAGAGTGGAACATCACTGAGGGCGACGTTCGGGACATAGATTTCCGTCCATACGAGGGTCGTATTGACCTGGTTTCGGGTGGCCCCCCGTGTCAGCCATTTTCACTTGGCGGCAAGCATGCAGCTTTCAACGACGAGAGAGACATGTTCCCCCAAGCCATCAGGGCTGTAAGGGAGTCCAGACCACGGGCGTTCATCTTTGAGAACGTGAAGGGATTAACGCGAGCTGCGTTCAGCAATTACTTTGATTATATTCGTCTTCAGCTTGAGCATCCTGATGTAAAGCAGAAGAAGAATGAGGACTGGCGAGATCATTTCGCCAGAATTGAGCGCCACCACACGTCAGGCTCTCGAAGCGGTCTCAACTATCGGGTGGTCACGCGCCTGCTTAATGCAGCGGACTATGGCGTCCCGCAGAAACGTGAGCGCGTATTTTTTGTAGGCTTTCGCGAGGATCTGGGGATCGAATGGAACTTTCCTGACCCAACGCACTCGCAGGATGCGCTGCTTTGGGATCAGATCTTCGGAGATTATTGGGAACGGCTTGGTGTTGCCAAAAAGGAACGCATACTGACGGAAAGGCTGAAGATGAGAGGGCGAAAGATCGCTGACCGGCCAGACTCTTTCGCTTGGACGACCGTTCGAGAAGCCTTGGTGGATTTACCGGATCCCGAGTTTAGTCCGACGAGAGCAACGGCATTTGCCGATCATCGGTTCCAGCCCGGAGCAAGGTCCTACAAGGGGCACACCGGCAGCCCCTATGATGAACCTGCGAAAACACTAAAGGCAGGGGTGCATGGTGTGCCCGGCGGCGAAAACATGCTCGCCCGCGCAGATGGGTCCGTACGCTACTTCACCGTGCGCGAGAGCGCGCGATTGCAGACGTTTTCGGACGACATTGTTTTCCATGGGGCATGGTCAGAAACGATGCGTCAGCTTGGAAACGCTGTGCCCGTCAGCTTAGCGCGCGCAGTCGGCGCGAGTGTCGCCAAGGAGCTTGAAGCCGCTTAATGCCGACTGATCCGTACAACCCACTTGAAAAGATCAATCTGGCTCAGTCGATCGGGACCGCGCTTCTTCGGTGCTCGGCAATTGGCATGAATGAGATCGATCCCTTCAACGGGGCTGGGGTCTACGCAATATACTACTCAGGCGACTTTGTTCCCTACGGACCTTTAAAAGAAGCAAATGCCGGCGGCAGGCTTGAACGGCCAATTTATGTCGGTAAAGCGATACCAGCAGGCGGGCGAAAGGGTGGACTGACTGCTGACGCCTCGATTGGCAAGTCACTTTTTGATCGTCTCAAAAAGCACGCTTCATCAATTCGGTCTGCGAGCAACCTTCGAATCGACGACTTCTCAGCGCGATACCTGATCGTCGATGACATTTGGATACCGCTGGGCGAGAATATGCTGATCGAAACAAATCAGCCGCTTTGGAACCGCGTTATCGATGGCTTCGGCAATAATGATCCTGGTGTTCGTCGTGCAACCCAATTTCGTTCCCCTTGGGATGTTCTCCATCCTGGACGTCCATGGGCAGAAAAGCTTGCTGATAGTCCATTGACCAAGCCAGAGCTTGAGCACCGGGTTGATGCATACTTCAGAGGCGCGCCTGTTCCTGAAGTTGACAGCCGGGACGACGAACAAACGAACTCGGATGATTGAAATTGTGTCCAACAAGGCGCACGAGGTCGTTCTTCCCGAATCAGATGCGGACGTCAGGCGGCTAAAACACCGAACGTCTTGCCCCCGCCGCGCCCGCCACCCGTCGGGCCGCCCGGCCTAAGACAAGCGCGGGCGCGCGGCCAGCCGGCGAGACCCAGCACCACGTTCTCAAGACGAACCACCGGACCCTCATTGAGCCTCGCCGGGCCGGTCGGCGCATGAGGGCTCCAGTGGCTCCGGGGCGAGCGCCGGGCGAAGGTCGGCGATCACCCCGGACCGCCAAGATGCTCTTTGGCGGCAGGAATCCGCCGGGCGAAGTGCTCCGCGCGATGAGCGCGGACGGGGCTGAAAACGATTTTGAAGAATCGAACGAGATGGCGGTCCCAACAGGATTCGAACCTGTGACCTCTACCTTCGGAGGGTAGCGCTCTATCCAGCTGAGCTATGGAACCTTTGACTCTCGATTTAAGGCCAAATCCGGTTTGCGGCCAGTTCGTAATCACACAGCTTGCGAGACCTTGCGGAAATCCGTGCTGACATGGTGCTGACTCAAAAGCGGGTCGAAAAGTGCGGCCTTAGATAACTCCTTGTAATTTTTTCATAATTTCATCTCAAACAGATAAAGGTTGCGTCCTTCGGAGGGCAGCGCTCTATCCAGCTGAGCTACGGGTGCGTTGGGTGTCGGGGTGTGCGCGTGTGGCGCGGGGCCGACAGGATGCTGGACCCGCATGGTGCTACCCGATTGCGGCGCCCCGGGCAATCGGCGCGCGCCTCGCGCTCTTTGGCGAGGGGCTAAACGCGAAGGCCCCTAACGCGAAGGCCCCTAACGCAAGGGACCCTGAACGCAAGGGACCCTGAACGCAACGGACCCTCAACGCCAGGACACCTGCGCTGTGGCGCGCCTGCGCATAGGGCGGGTCGACCGCAGCGGCGGTGCGTGATCAAGTCGGGCGATGCTCGACGGTTCTGAACTGATCCTCACTGTGGCTCTGGTGCTTGGCGCGGCCGTGATGGCCGCCGCCGCTGGAGAGCGCGTCGGGGCGCCGCTTCTGTTGGTGTTTCTGGTGGTTGGCGTTCTGGCCGGCGCGGAGGGGCCGGGCGGCGTTGAGGTGGCTGACCCGTCGCTTGCGTTCGCCATCGCTTCGGGCGCCCTGGCGGTGATTCTGCTGGACGGGGCCTTGCGCACCGAGCCAGCGGCTGTGCGCGCCGGGTTCACTCCGGGCGCCTTGTTGGCCACGGCCGGAGTTTTGGCGACGGCGCTGATCACGGCGCTGTTTGCGCGTCTGGTCTTTGATATTGGCTGGACAGGCGCCTTGCTCATCGGGGCCATCGTCTCATCGACCGACGCCGCCGCCGTGTTCAGTCTGATTGGTCGCGCCGGCTCGCCCGTGCGCCCGCGCCTCGCCGCCGCCTTGGAGGTGGAATCCGGCATCAACGATCCCCTGGCCGTGTTCCTGACCTTGACGCTGGTGGAGGCGCTCATCGCAGGCGCGCCGCCAGGCGTGTGGGGCTGGCTGATGTCGCTCTCACACCAGTTTGCAGGCGGGCTGGTGGTCGGCGGCGTCGTCGGGGCCGGCGCGGCCTGGCTGAGCCCGCGCCTCCGGGTGGCGGCGGGGCTGCGGCCGATCTTCTTGTTGGCCGCCGGGCTGTTGGCGTTCGGCCTGGCGCAAGTCGTGGGTGCGTCAGGCTTTTTGGCCGTTTACGTGGCCGGACTGGTGCACGCCTGGCGCGCGGGCGGCGTCAATGAGGGCGAGGCGGCGGCGCTCGATGGTTTTGCCTGGCTGGCGCAGATCACGCTCTTCCTCTTGCTTGGTCTCTTGGTGTCGCCGTCTCATGTGGCGCTGGTGTTTGCGCCGGCGCTGGCGCTGGGCGTGGCGCTGATCATTGTGGCGCGCCCTGTTGCCGTGATCGCGATTTTGGCTCCGCTGGGGTTCAGGCCGGCGGAGATTGCGTTTGCGTCTTGGACGGGCCTGCGCGGCGCCACGCCGATCTTTCTCGGGCTGGCGCCAGCAGCGCTCGGCGCGCCGGGGGCCAATCTCTACTTCTCCATCGCGTTTGTGGTCGCCGTCTTGTCGCTGGTGGTCCAGGGCTGGACGACGCCGTTCGCCGCGCGCTTTCTGGGCGTGGTGGAAGCGCCAGACCCCGCCGACGACCCGGAGATTCAGACCACAAGCATCTCCAGCGCTGAACGCCTGATCGCCGCCCGTCAGGGACAGGTGCGCGCCGGCGCGATTGTGGTGGCGGGGCTGGTTGCCTGGGGCGCGCTGATCTGGTTTGCCCGCGACGTCGCCCCGGCGCCCAATGTTGATTGGCGCCCGGCGAGCGTGGCGGAATTGGAGGCGGGCTTGAACCGGCTGACGGCGACCCCTCCGTCCAGCCTGCCGGCCGATTGGAACCAAATCACCGAGCAGGATCGCGCCCGCCGCCTCTTTGTGGCCGTGGTGGCTGCGCACGCCCGCAGCGCCAACGCGCAGGTCCTGGCCGAACGCGAGGCGGTGCTGGCGTGGCGCGACGCGGTCGCGGCCGGACGCGACCTGACCCTGCGTGACCAGGCGCGCCGCGACGTGATGGCTGAGCGCTACAACGCGCGCTACGGCGATCTGGACGATTTGGCGGCGCGCGTAGATGCAGTGCCGGTGTCGCTTATCGTCGCCCATGCTGCGCTGACCACCGGCTGGGGCCGGTCAGAGGCTGCGATCGCGCGCTCGAACCTGTTTGCCCAGACCCCGACAGGCGAAGATCGGGGCGCCGATGGTGCATTTGCGGATCTGGGGGCGTCGGTGGCGGCGCATGTGCGCCGGCTCAACTCTGATCGCGCCCTGGCGGACTTTCGCGCAGCGCGGGCCGCTGCGCGGGCGAACGGTGAGGGACTGGGCGGGGCCGAGCTTGCCGATGGCCTGGCGGCTTTTGGGGCAACCGACCAGGACTTTCCCGCCCAGCTGCGTGCAGTGATTGCCACCTCCAACCTGGCCGCGCTGGACGCCAGCCTGGCGCGCCCTTGAGCCTAGTCGGCCACTCGTTCGTCGCGGTCATACGTCAGGGCGAGGAAGACGTCTTCCAGGTCGGGCTCTTCAGTCTGAAGGTCGTGGATCCGTGCGCCGGACGCACGGTAGCGCTCAATGATGTCGGCGACAGAATCAACGCCGGCGCGATAGCTGATCGCGAGGGCCCCAGAGGCGCGGATCTCGGTTTCGAACGCCGCCAAGCTTTCAGGCGGCGCCTGTAGCGGTTCAGCGGGCGTAATCACCAGCGTCTTGCGGTTCAGCCGCCCCAACAGTTCTGAGGTTGGCTGATTGGTGATGACGCGTCCCTGGTCGATGATTGCGATGCGGTCGCACAGCTCTTGGGCTTCTTCCAAGTAGTGGGTCGTCAGGACGATGGTCACGCCGCGCGCATGCAGAGTGCGCACATAGTCCCAAAGTTGACGCCGCAATTCGATGTCCACGCCCGCCGTTGGCTCATCAAGGATCAGAACTGGCGGCTGATGGGTCATGGCCTTGGCGATCAATAGCCGCCGCTTCATGCCGCCCGACAGTGTGCGCGAGTAGGAATCAGCCTTGTCGGACAAGCCAACCGCGCCGAGCAGCTCATCGGTAATGCGTTCAGATTTCGGCACGCCGTAGAAGCCGGCCATGAACTCCATGCTCTCGCGCGGGGTGAAGAAGGGGTCCATGTTCAGCTCTTGCGGCACCACGCCGATGGCGGCGGCGACGGCGCGCGGGGCCGCGTCAATGTCTTGGCCCCAGACGGCCGCCCGCCCGCCCGATTTCCGAACGAGGCCGGCCAGAATGTTGATCAGCGTCGATTTGCCCGCCCCATTGGGCCCAAGGAGGCCAAAGATCGAACCGCGCGGGACATCCAGATCCACCCCGTGCAGCGCCGTTTTTGGCGGTGACTTTTTAGACCCGCGATAGGTTTTCTTCAGGTCACGCACCGAGATCGCCGCCGTCAGGTCCGGCTCAGATCCTGCCCCCAGCGCTGCGGCGGACGGCGCGGACAGGTCAGCGTCAGAAGACGTCATGGGGCGTTTTTCCTTGTGGCGCGGCCCACGCAGCAGATTGACGCGCGGGACGGGCGTCCATACCTATGCTCACCGCTTCCGGTCTTCAATGCGAGCGCGGGTCATGCCAAGCACTCACACGCCTCCGCCGCCCCCTGAATTGATCATCGCCGACGCGCGCCACGTGCGCTGTGACGGCGGCGGCGGGGCCTTGGGTCATCCGGTTGTCTATTACGACATGGGTGATGCGGATTTTGTCGAGTGCGGCTATTGTGATCGCCGCTTTGTGTTGCGTGGATCGCCCTCAGACCCCAGCGCTGAACGCGACGACACCCCAAGCCAAGAGACTGCCGGATGACGGCGCGCAGCGTTGGCCTGGTGTTGGGGCCGGCGCTCGCCATCGTCCTGCAACTTTTCGAACCGCCTGCGGGGCTCAGCCGCGAAGGCTGGATTGTCGCCTCTCTCGCCATTCTGATGGCGGTGTGGTGGGCGACCGAGGCCATCCCGATTGCGGTCACCGCTCTCTTGCCGCTGGTAGTGTTCCCATTTGCCGGCGTGATGAAAACCTCCGCGGCCGGGGCCTCGTTCGGCAATCAGATCGTGCTGTTGTTGCTGGGCGGTTTCTTTATTGCGCTGGCTTTGGAGCGCTGGAACCTGCACGAGCGCATCGCGCTGACGATTGTGGCGCGATCTGGCGAGCGGCCGCGCACGCTGCTGCTGGGCTTCATGATTGCCGCCGCCCTGTTGTCGATGTGGATTTCCAACACCGCCACAACCTTGATGTTGGCGCCCATCGCCTTGTCGGTGGCGCGCGCCGAAGCGCGCGACGATGCGCACTACGCCCGCGTCGCTGGAGCCCTCTTGTTGGGGCTGGCCTATGCTGCGTCGGTGGGCGGTGTCGCCACGCCCGTCGGTACGCCTACAAACCTGATCGCAATCGCGTACGTGGAGAGCGTGGGCGCGCCGACCATTGGCTTTCCGCAGTGGATGGCGCTTGGCTTGCCAACGGTGCTGGTGATGTTGCCGGCTATTTGGCTGGTGCTGTCGCGTCAAATGGGGCCGCGCCATGCACCCGACGCACCGCGCGCTGAAGTTGGAGGAGAAGGCCACGAAGGAGGGGGCGGCGGAGAGGCCGTTCGCGCCCGCCTTGAGGCCCTCGGGCGAATCACGACGCCTGAACTGCGGGTGGCGCTGGTGTTTGGTCTCGTGGCGTTGGCGTGGATTCTGCGCCCGACCGTCATTGGCGCCTTGGGGGTCCCACATCTTGACGCCATCAACGGCAGTCAAGCTGACGCGGCCATCGCGCTCACCGGGGCGATCGCACTGTTTCTTATTCCGGCGGGCGGGGCGGCCGAGCGGCACGTCAAGCTGATGGACTGGAGCGGCGCGGCCAAGCTGCCATGGAATGTGGTCTTGCTGTTCGGCGGCGGCTTGGCCTTGGCGGCCGGCATGGGATCGACCGGACTGACGGCCTGGCTCGGCGAACAGCTGTCAGGGGTGGCCGCCTTGCCGGTGTGGATGATGGCGCTCGTCTTTGTGGTCGTCATTGTCTTCTTGACCGAGCTGACCTCCAACGTGGCGACAGTGACCGCCTTTTTGCCGGTCATCGGGGCGGTGGCGATCCAGGCCGGCGTGGACCCGGTCCTTCTGGCTGCGCCCGCCGCGATCGCGGGCAGCTTCGCCTTCATGCTCCCGGTCGCAACCGCGCCCAATGCGATCGTGTTCGCAACCGGTCAGGTGGCCATGTCGCGCATGGTGCGCACCGGCTTTACGCTCAATCTGATCGGGGCGGTCGTGGTCGGCCTGGGGGCCCACGCCCTGGCCAATCTCGTGTTCGGCTAGAGCCGCCCCGCGCGCAAAAGCGCGCCAGTGGCGATCAGCGTGGAAACACCCGCTCCAGAAGGGCCAAAGTTTTAGGGCGCGGTCTGCAAGGCGTCGCGGCGGGCGCGCAGCTCTGCATCGTCTGGCCGCAGCGCTGTGGCGCGATCAAGCGCGCGCCGCGCGGCGCGATCATCGCCTGACGTCTCCAGCGCAATCGCCAGAGCGCGCCAGCGCTCAGCGTCCCGCGGGTTGGCGTCAACATGGGCGCGGCACACCGGCAGGGCTTCCTCATAGCGCGCCAGCCGCGCCAGAGCCACGCAGCGGTCAACCTCGGCGGCGTCGGTGGCGTCGAGAATGCGCGCGTGGGCGTCCAGCGCCTCTTCTGTGCGGCCCAGCGCCAGAAGCGCTTCGCCGCGCACAAACCAGGCGCCGATGCTGTCGCCCGCCCCCAGGGTCGCCAAGGCGTGTCGTGGATCGCCAAGCCGAACGGACGCCTGAGCCGCCCACAGGTTAGCCTGGGCGCCGCTGAGGCCGTCGGCGACGACGTGAAGCTCCTCCCACCGACCGTCTGCGTTCAGGGCGGCCGCGCGGGCGCGGGTGAAGGCTTCGGTCTTGAGTGTTTGGGCGCGCTCTGCGGCGTCGTAGGCGGCCGGGAACAGGCGCGCGTCGAGAAGCAAGAGGCTGGCGCGCTCCCAGCGGGCCCGCTCCTTGGTGGCGTAGGCGCGCATCTGCGCCAGGCGGGCCGCGCCGGACGCAAAACCCATGCGGACAAGCAGCGTTTCCACGGCGTCGCTGGGCGTGACCAGAGCGGAAGGGACCGACACGCCCGTCTCTTGGGTCAGGCGCGCGGCCCATCCGGTCTCGCGCGCGCCGATAAGGCCGACGGCGATGAGCGCGAGAAGCACCAAGCCGGTGCGGACCACAAGGCCCAACAGCTTGCGCGCCCGCCACGCCAGTTTCGACGGTTCGTTCGCGCCAACGCTTGTCGCGGAGGGGGAGGTCTCTTTATCGTCGCGCTCACGCATTTCGGGGAGAAGCGTCCTGTCGTCCAGCCAACCTATCGGCCCGGGGTCCCGCCTCTACTTGGTGGACGGCTCGGGCTACATCTTTCGCGCCTACCATGCCCTCCCGCCGCTGACGCGCAAGTCCGACGGGGCGCCTGTTGGTGCGGTTTCGGGGTTTTGCAACATGCTTTTTAAGCTGTTGCGGGACATGAAAGGCGCGCACGCGCCCAGTCACTTGGCGGTGATCTTCGACGCCTCGTCCAAGTCGTTTCGCAACGATCTTTACCCCGAGTACAAGGCCAACCGCCCGCCGCCGCCAGAAGACCTCAGGCCCCAGTTTCCTCTGGTGCGTCAGGCAACCGAGGCGTTTGGCGTGCCAGCCGTGGAGATGGAGGGCTTTGAGGCTGACGATCTGATCGCCACCTATGCCCGACAAGCCGAGGCGGCGGGCGCTGAGGTGGTGATTGTGTCGTCCGACAAGGACCTGATGCAGCTGGTGACCGGCAAGGTCGTCATGGTCGACACCATGAAGGACAAGACATTCGACCGAGACGGCGTGGTGGAGAAGTGGGGCGTTGGTCCAGAGCGGATGATCGACCTGCAGGCCTTGATGGGCGACAGCGTGGACAATGTGCCTGGCGTTCCCGGGGTGGGTCAGAAAACCGCGCTCGCCCTGATCGAGGAGTATGGCGACCTCGAAAGCGTGCTGGCGGCGGCTGAGACGATGAAACCCTCCAAGCGGCGCGACAATCTGATCGCATTCGCAGACGCCGCGCGCATGAGCCGAACCCTAGTGACGCTTAAGAACGACGTCCCAGTGGAGCGTGAGCTGGCGAGCTTTGCCGTCGCCGACCCTGACCGCGAGACACTGGCCAGTTTTCTTAAGGAGATGGGCTTTCGCACGCTGACGCG
>CAYGQB010000100.1:0-9881 GCA_964351895.1 uncultured Caulobacterales bacterium | reverse complement strand
CCCTTGATGCGCACCGTGGTGCTGGCGGGCGTCGACCCGGACGCCCCGCTGGCCGACACCGTGGCGATCATGCGCGCCTCGGCCACATTTGTGGAACTCTTGATCGCGCGGCTGGCGTGGCAATCGTTTTCACTGCCCCACATCGCCAAGCATGAGGCCTTCTTGGGCCGGGCCGTCAGCGTGGTGCGCGGGGCGGCCGTCAAGGACGCCGTCTTGGGCTTGCAAGCGCTGGCGCGCGAGTTTCCGGTCGACTTCAGCGACAAGCCAGACGCGGGCATGCCGCGCGCGCCCGGTCCGCGGCCGCGCCAGATCGCCCACTCCCTGCTGGCGCGGATGTCGGCGTGTCTGGATGAGGCGTTCAACGACACGGCCGCCTATCAGCGCTACGAGGTGCGCTCTAAAAGCGGCGGCTACACCATCGAACACGTGCTGCCCAACGATTCAGAGCGCGCCAAGCGCCTGTTCGAGACCACGGCGGCTTATGAAAAGAAGCGCAATCGCCTGGCCGCTTTGGTGCTCATTCGCGCCGCCGACAATCATGCTCTCGACGACATGGATTTTTCCAGCCGGGTAGAGATTTACGCCAACCTGTCGCGTTTGGCGCGCACCTTCCACCCCAGCTTCTACACCGAAGAAACCCGCCATCGCCTGGACGCGCTGGGGCTGGAGTTCGCCGCGTGTGAGGATTTTGGCAAGGACGAGCTGGCCCAGCGCCAGCTTGCCTATCAGCGCCTGGCCGAACTGACGTGGAGCCCTGATCGCATCGCTTTTGCCGCCCGTCCCAACGCCGGCGACGATGCGCGCGTTTACGCGCTCCCCTTCGACCGCCACCCCGGTCTATAGAAAGAGGGCGTCGGGCCCGCTGGCGGCGCGCCGGCGGACGAGGCAAGGGAGAAGCGCGATGGAATGGACGCACGCAGCGCCCCCCAGCCTTGCCGATTTTGAGGTCATGACCCGGCGCGCCTTTGACGCCCTGCCGGCGGCGTTTCGCGCCCCGTGCCGAGACGTGGTGGTGGCGGTGGCCGATTTTGCCGACCGCGAAACGCTGGACAGCTTAGACATCGATGATCCGTTTGAGTTGACCGGCATCTATCACGGCATCGACCTGACCCAGAAAAGCACCCAAGAATCCGGCCTGCCGCCGGACATGGTGGTGCTCTATCGCCGGCCGATATTGGACGAGTGGATTGATCGCGGCGATCTGACGCTCGGGGCGCTGATCACCCATGTCCTGGTGCACGAGATCGGCCATCACTTTGGCTTCTCAGACGCGGACATGCACGCCATCGAGGACCAGGCCTAGGGCGTTTTCGCCTTCGGCGGAAACGCTCCCCCGGGCAAGGCCCGTCGGCCGAGTAGGCCACCCACGCGGAGGCTGCCCCCGCTGAGTCTGCTGCGCCCGCCGGCACGCCGTGAGCGAAAAGAAGCCGACGACCGATTCCGTCAAAGACCGATGCGGTCGAGCGGCGCCTGCTAGCGGGTGATGCGGGCGGCGGTCGAGATGAAGCCGGCTTCGCCGTGCGCGGCCAGGCGCATCTCAGATCGGCCATAGAACTCAATGGTGTCGGCAACCAGCAGAAGCCGCTCTGGCCGGTGCGTTGAGTCTAGAATGGCGTTGGCGCGGATGCGCACGCCGGGCTGATAGATAATGCCGTCGAGCTTGGACGGGCCGCGTCCGCCCAGCTGTTGGGACGGATGGCGCGGCGGATCGGACGGGGCGCGCGACATCAGCATGTCGGCCAACGGACCCGACGATGGGGCGCTGAAATCCAACTCGGCCGCATCCTTGAAGCGGAAGCTCGCCCGATCGCCGGAGAAGAAGAACGCTACCTCGTGGCCGCGCACCTGCGCTGACGAGCCTATGCGAAACTCATTGTCCTTGATGATGTAAATCCCCGGCTGCAACGCCACATCCGCCGAGCCGGTGATGCTCAAGCCGCAGTAAACGCCGGGATAAAGGGTGTGAGAGCCGGTGTTGATCATCAGGCGCGTGTGGTCGCAGGCCCCCACGGCCGGCCAGTCAGACTTGTCGGCGAATGGATCAAGGAGGAACGGCTCGGGGGTGCGCGGCGCGGGCGCAACATTATCGCCGTCAAAACCGCCCGCCAGGGTGATCACTTCGGCTTCCAGTGAAGCCAGGTCTTCCACAATCAGGCTGGCGTCGTCGCTCTCATTGTTGGCGTGTACGCCGCACTCAGGCGCGAGAATTTGCGAGCGAGACCCAACCTTGACGCCGTGCGCCCCGCTTGACCCGAGCGCCAGAATGCAAATCGGGCCCACTTGGGCCACGCGGGCGGACGCCGCGACGCTGACGGGCTGGGTCTCGGGCGCCCCGGGCAGGGGCAAGAGCCGCTTGACGTGGGTGGTGACGGTGACGGTGACCTCATAGGGCGGTTCAGCGCCATTGAGCGCGACGCTGGAGGTGACGCCCGTGGCGCGGTCGAAGTGGGCGGCGACGATGGTGTGGACAAGCGGCGTGAGATCGCTCACCGAAACGGGGCGATCAGCGCGCAAGGCGGCGGTGAGGGCGGCCGCGTCGGCGACCGAGCCAATGCGGTTCTTGGCCCCGGCGACCATTGCCACATCCATGACCCCAAACGCCCCAAGCGCGAGGGCGGGCGCCATGACCGCGAAGGTCAGTGCAATGTTGCCGCGCGTGTCGCAAGCCAGCCGGCGGCTAAAGGGGCGGCGCATCACGGTTTCCAGACAGCCTTGAACGTGTTCAGTGAACTCCCAGTGTCCGACACCAGGCTTTCTATTCCGTTCACACGCCTCACTATCGTGGGCCGCAGTGCTGAACGGCGCGCCCGGACCGTCTGTCCCATCGCGCCCGCTTTAAGCCAACTTGAGGCCGGCGATGACTTCTTCCACCCAGGCGGGCACGATTTGGGTGGCCGGCCCGTAGCGCGCGCTGGTGAAGCGGTCCGCCGTCTCGGACGCGGCAAGGTTTAGCTCTAACGACACACCGCCGCGACCGCGCACCTCTTCAACCAGGCCGGCGGCGGGCTGAACCGTGCCTGACGTGCCAATCGCAACGAACAGATCGCACGCGTCTATGGCGTCGAAAATTTCGTCGTAGAAGAACGGAACCTCGCCAAACCAGACGATGTGCGGGCGCATGGTGTGGAGGCGCTGGGTGTCTGGACTCTGGACGCTTTTAACCAGGCAGCGGTCGCACACGCTGTCGCGGAGGATATCGCTGGTCCAGATGTGGACCGCGCCGCAAACGGTGCAGCGCGCCTTCAACAGCTCGCCATGCATGTGCAGGACGTCGCGCGAGCCGCCGCGCTCATGCAGATCATCGACGTTCTGCGTGACCAGATCGAGCCGCCCGCCCATCGCCGCCAGCGCCTCCTGCAGGCGGGCGAGAGCGCGATGCGCCGCATTGGGCTGTGCCTTCAACAGATCGCGGCGGCGCTGATTGTAGAAGTCCTGGACCCGGTCAGGATCGCGCGCAAAAGCCTCTGGCGTCGCCAGTTCGAGAGGATTGTGCTTGGTCCACACCCCGCCGGCGTCACGAAACGTGCCCAGCCCGCTTTCCGCTGAAACGCCGGCGCCGGTCAGAACAAGGATGCGCATGGGGCCTCGCCGGGTCGCCTTGACGCTGCTGCGCGCCGCGTCAACTGTGCTAGCATGTCACCGACAACGCCCGCGACCTTGCGCGCCGGGCCGATGCAAAGGGGAGCCTAATCGGATGCGGGTCACCAAGACAGTGCTCGGGGCGGGGCTGGCGGCGATACTGGCGGGCGCCTGCGCCTCCACCCAGACAGGAACCGACGCGGCAAGCGGGGGCGACGGGCCGGCGCTCGTGCGGCCCAACGATCAGGCGGCCATTCGCGCCGCCTATGTCGAAATGGCCGCCGCCTTGGCCGAGTGCGACTTTGACGCCTACGCCGAGCACGTGCGCGCCGGCGCCACGCTCTGGTACGCCTCCGACCCCGGACCGACGCGCGAAGACATCACCGACCAGGAGACCCGCGACGCCTGCACCCCGGGCGACATGCGGTTTGACCTGATCCAGATCGATTTTGCCGGTCCCGCCGCCATCGTGCACGGGCGCGCCACCTTCCAGGACCCACTCGACGGGGCGGCCTATGCGCGCTTTTCAGAGACCTGGACCCGCCAGGCCGGGCGCTGGCTTCTGTCGGGCGGCATGGCCATGTGGGACGACACCAGCGACATTGAGCCGGACGACGACGCGCGCGCGCGGGCGGCCGAAGCAGCCGAAGAGTGACCGGCGCGCCACGCGCGCGGGTGCTTCTGGTCTGTCTTGGCAACATCTGCCGGTCGCCGACGGCGCACGCCGTGTTGCGCGCCAAGGCGACGGCGGCGGGCGTGGCGCTGGAGGTTGACAGCGCCGGCACCGGCGACTGGCACGTCGGCAAGCCGCCCGATCGGCGCGCCCAAGACCATGCGGCCCGGCGCGGCTATGACATGTCCGATCTGCGCGCGCGAACTGTCACGCCGGACGATTTCCTGAACTTCGATCTAGTGTTGGCGATGGACGCGTCGAACCTTGACGCCTTGGCCCCGCTGCGGCCCGGATGGGACACGTCGGCTGCGACGCCGCAGCTGTTCTTAGAGGCCGCCGGCGCCCCGCCGGCGCCCGGCTCATCCCCCGCATCAGGCCCCCGCGAAGTGCCAGACCCCTATTATGGCGGCCCGGACGGCTTTGACTTGGTGCTCGATCTGGTGGAGGCGGCCTGCGATGCGCTGATTGCTCAGATCATGTCTGCGTCAGGATCAGATGTGACGCCCCCAGATGAGGGGCCAGATGACGCGCCTGACGACGGGCCGCGCAACGGATAGACCGCCTCTTCCACGTAGTGGCTGGGGCCCTTGCCGCGCCAGCTTGAATAGAGCGCAAACCGGTCGACGGTGAAGACGGGGCTGCGCAGGGCGCCGACGCGCTGAACAAAGCGCACCGCGTCGTCGGCCTGCGTGCCGGCGCAATAGGCCAGCGTTAAATGCGGTGCGAAGGCGCGCTTGTCGGGGGCAAGGCCGACCCGCCGGGCCGCGCGCTCGCAGCCATCGGCCAGGCGTTTCAGCTCAGGTCCGCCGTCGACGCCCAGCCACAGCGCCGTGGGCGCCGCCTTGCCAAACCAGCCCGCGCCGGTCAGCGACAGCTCCAGCGGCCCGACGCCGATGCGGTCGAGCGCTGCGTCAAGGTCGTGCGCCAGACGCTCGTCGACCTCGCCAAAATAGCGCAGCGTGATGTGAAATCGGTCGCGCGGACGCCACGCCGCGCCCAAGACGCCGCGCTGAAGCGCCGTCACCGGCTCGGCGATGTCGTCGGGCAGGGCGAGAGCTGCAAACAGGCGCAAAGACATTGGGGCGGCCCAATCTCGCCGCGCACCTGAGGGCGGCCTCGCGCCGTCTCAGCGCGAGGCCGCCACTGCCGGTCGGGCCGTCACATGGGTGTTCATGCACGCCAAGGCGCGGTTGAAGCAGACGGCCAGCGGGTGCGGCTTAGGACTTCTTCACAAACAGGTCGAGCTGACCATAGTGCTCGGCCAAGAGGTAATAGAACGTCACGCGCGACTTCTGACGCGACTCTTTCATCGTCGCGCACACGGCGTCGATGGCGGCGTCCAGGTCGCCGTCGCCTTCGGCGCGCGCCAGCTTCTTCTTCAGAAACTTCTCGCGCACGCGCTCCAGCTCGGACTTGTCCGAGCATGATACCAGAGAGGCGTCCTTGGACCGCAGGGCGATGCCGCAGTGGCGCACGACGCCGGCGACCGCTTCTTCGTTGAAGGATTTGGCGTACTTCTTGACGTCTGCGTCATAATCGGTGGCCATGCGTCACTCTCCCAGCCTGTCATGATCACGCAGCGCGCGGGAGACGCGGCCGCGGCGCGCGTGATTCGCGCAGCCCGCAAAGCCTAGCGTCACCGCGCCCGTTTGGACAATCATCGCGTGGCGCGTCATCCCCAAGCACTGGCCCTAAGCACTGGCCCTAAGCACTGGCCCCAACTCAGCTCCCCGACGCATCCGAACGCAGCAGGCACACGAAGGTCTCTTCGTCCGGGCGCGCCGCCAGGGCGACTGCGGCGCAGGACATGCGGCTGGCGCCGGGCAGCTGCGTGACGCGGGCCAGGTCGACAAAGCGCGCGTCGGAAGTGAAGGCGCCGTCGGACGTTGGCACAAACGACACCGCGCCCAGATAGGACGCGCCACCTGGCTGGGTCTGGGGCGGGGTTGCCGGCGGGGTTTGCGGCGCGGCCGCCGCCCGGGTGGAGCCGCCGCCGCCAGCGCCTGATGCGGCGCGCGTATTGGCGGCGATGAGGGCGCGCAGATCGTCATGGCTGTGGCCGGCTTGCGCGTCCAAGTCGGCGCGGGCGCGGGCGAGGCTACCCTCGACCGAGGCCAGGCGGGTGTCGAGCTGCGCCGTTGCGTCTTGCACCTCAGCCAGCCGCAGAGCGAGCTGGGCGGCTTGCCGGCGCACGGTTTCAAGTTCGCCCGCATCGGCGTCTTGGTGGCCAGCGGGGACGCCAGAAGCAAGTTTGGACGTTGCCTCCAGGCGCGCCAGCGTTGCCTTGGCGTCGGCAATTTCGCCGCGCAGGTCGGCCAAAGCGTTCACGTCGGCGCGCAAGCTCGCCAGGCGTTCGATGGCCTCATCGTTCAGGCGCGCCTGCGCCGCCGGCGTCGCGGCCTCGGTCGGCGTTCCCGAACTGATCTGGACCCAGAAGAGGCCCAGTGTCAGGGCGGTGACCAGCCCCAGCGTGAAGTTGTGAAAGTCAGAACGCACGTCGCGCTGCGACCAGGCAAACCGTGTCTTTTCGCCGAACATGGGGCGCCTCCGATGACAGCCGGGCGTCGTCTGAGGGCAGACCAGGCAAGGGCGCATGCGCCAGGCGTCGCGGACTTACCCGCTGGCCGTGCGCGCCCCCCGCGTCCGTCCCCCGACAACGCGTCTGGCCGGCAGCCTATACCAGCGCGCCCACCCGCGGCGCGTCCTATGGGCACGGGCTGCGAAAATCCTTGTGGACAGCGGCCACCGCGGCCTCCAGGTCATCCGTCCACGGGGCGTCAAACGCGTCCAAGTTGCGGGTGAGCTGCTCTTGCGACGTGGCCCCGATGATCACCGACGTCATGAATGGGCGCGTGGCGCAGAATTTCAGCGCCAGGCCCTCGGGCGTCAGGCCGTGATCGCCGGCCGCCTGAAGATAGCGCCGGATCGCCGGGTCGCGGCTCTCAGAGGCGTAGCGATTGGTAAAGGCCTCATAGTTGAGCCGGGAGCCGGCCGGGATGGGACCGGCCAGGTGCTTACCGGTCAAATACCCAAATCCGAGGGGAGAGTAGGCCAACAGCCCCACATCCTCGGCGATGGCGATTTCCGCCAGCCCGTCCTCAAAGGTGCGATTGAGAAGATTGTAGGCGTTCTGGATCGATGCGATCCGCGGCAGGCCTTGGGCCTCAGCGGCGGCGACGAACTGCATCACGCCCCAGGAAGTCTCGTTGGACACGCCAATGTGGCGAATGCGGCCCGCCTCGACGTGGGGTTGCAGCGCCTCCAGCGTGTCGGCAAAGGCGATGAACTGGTCCGGGTAGGGCGCATAGGCTGAACCAAACAGCGGCACTTGGCGGTCGGGCCAGTGGATCTGATAAAGGTCGATGACGTCGGTCTGAAGCCGCTTCAGGCTGCCTTCGACGGCGTGATCGACATTGCGCGCATCCACCCGCGTCGGCCCGTCCCACGGGCGAAACCAGTCCATCGTCGACAGGCCGACCATCTTGGTGGCGATTACGACGTCGTCGCGTCGACCGCGCGCCGCCAGCCAGCTGCCGATGAAGCGTTCCGTGGCGCCAAAAGTCTTGGCGTCGCGCGGCACCGGGTAAAGCTCCGCCGTATCGAGGAAGTTCACACCGCGCTCGAAGGCCAGATCAAGCTGGGCGTGGGCTTCTGCTTCGCTGTTCTGTTGGCCCCAGGTCATGGTGCCAAGGCAACAGATCGGGACGGAAAGGCCGGTGCGGCCAAGCGGGCGCATGTCCATGACGGGTCTCGCTACGTGTGATTGAGAGGAGGCGCGCGGCGGCGCGGTGAGGGATTGATCCGGCCACAAGGTCGACGGCACGCCGCCTGCGTCAAGCCCTGAGCGTGGGCGTCGGTGCGGCCTGCACGAGCGGCTGAAGGACTATGGATCGACACAAACAAACACAAACACACACAAAGGTAACCATAGCTGGCAAAAATCGTGAGTCTGATCTCCGGTTCTTATTGCAATTCGATACGCTCCGACCAATATTCCTGAAATCCCCCCTAATGGGGTTTCGTTTCACCTGATAGGATTAACGCGGATGAACCAGTACGACACCGCTTACAGCCGCGCCCCCGCCGGCTCGATGGATATGGCGGTCGACGCCGGTCTGCGCAGCTTCATGCTCGGCGTCTACAACAAGATGGCGTTGGGGCTTCTTCTCTCGGCGGTCATCGCCTTTGCAGTCGGAACCATCGCGCCGATCTCGCAAACGGTGCTGACGGCGCCGGTGCTTTACATCGTGCAGTGGGGACCGCTGGTTCTGCTGCTCGGCTCTAACTTCCTGATGCGCAACCCGTCTCCGGCCGCCTCCAGTGTTTTGTACTGGAGCATCGTGACATTGATGGGCGCGGGTCTGGGCGTGTGGGTCTACATGGCCGCATCGGGCGCCGGCGCCACCACGGTGGGCGGCCGCGGCCTCAGCGTCACCTTTGAGACCATGGCGCTGGCCTTTGCGATCACGGCCTCTTCGTTCATGGCCTTGTCGTTCTTTGGCTACACCACCAAGCGCAACCTGACCGGCATTTACAGCTTCGCGATCATGGCGATCTGGGGCGTGCTGGCGATCAGCCTTTTGAACTTCTTCTTCTTCAAGAGCGGCATGCTGGAACTGGTGATTCAGTTCGGCGCCCTGGCTCTGTTCGCCGCCTTGATGGCGAGCCAGACCCAGATGCTGAAAGGCAGCTACTACGCCTATCAAGGCGACCAGCGCTCCTTGGCGGTGATGACCAACATGGGCGCGCTGAACCTCTACATCGCGTTCGTGCAGATGTTCCAGATCCTGTTGTCGCTGTTGTCGTCACGCGACTAGATCGCCCCGACGCGCGATAGGATCACAGACAGACAGGCGCCTCGGCGGGCAACCGCCGGGGCGCTTTTGTGTTAGACGCGCTTTTGTGTTGGACGCGCTTGGGGGGGGAGGCGGCGGGCCGGCGTCAGTGCACCAGGCGAAAGCGCTTGCGGTCAAAGACCGTCAGCACCTGGGCCAGATCGTGGCCCCGCTTGAGGATCTGCCCGCCGGGCGCGACCACACAATAGGCGCCTTGCTTGCGCGCCAGGGCCGGGCGCTTCTCGATGCGATAGAGCGGCACGTCGCTGGCGCGGCGGAACACTGAAAACACGGCCCGGTCCTTCAGCGCGTCAATGGCGTAGTCGCGCCAGTCTCCCGCCGCCACCATGCGCCCATAGACGCTCAAGATGCGATTGAGTTCGGTGCGGTGAAACCAGACCTGGGCGGGGCCGGCGTGTGAACCAGGATGAGGCGCGGGATGGGGCGCCGTTGGAACGGCGGGACTTGAGGCGGAAGGAGGCGTGCGGCCGGCACTGCGTGAGGGCGGGGTCGAGGCCTCCTTGGCCATGGGCGATCTCCTGTGGTCGGCACGGGGCGCGCATACGTTTTGACAAGCTTGTCACACTCTCCCTCACTTGGGAAACGGGGCGCTGCTTGGGAAACCGCGGCGCTGCGCCTCCAATTCGCCGCCTTCGGCACGAAAACGTCTTGGTTCGAACGCACGGCGAACATGCGGGCCGGTGATACTCTCATTGTCGGTCGAGCGAGGGTCGTTGGCCTGGATTCGACAGCCCCCCAGCCCCCCGGGCTTGCGCCATTGTCTCGGCCGACAC
>CAYGQB010000099.1:0-10311 GCA_964351895.1 uncultured Caulobacterales bacterium | reverse complement strand
GCCTCATAGGCATACCACCACTGGAAGAGCCGCCAGGGCCGGTAGACCGGCACCTCACCCCAGATGAACCATGGCCGCCCAAGCGCAGGCTGGTAGCCAAACGTATGCGCCACCCATTGCGTCGCGCCCCAAAGGGTCGCCACGATGATGGTCAGGACAATGAGAAACTGACCAATAAGAATTTTCGACGGCGACATGGACAAGGGCTCCCAAACAGAAAACCCCTCCAATGTTCCGCACACGCACCGCCCTGCCCAGTGTGAATGGCGGCAAATGGCGGCATCAGAATGCGCAGGACAGTCTCCTCAATTCAGAGCGTCCGCCTCGCAGGCCATGTCGCATTACACGCGAAAATATCGCCCTACGCGCTGGCAATACTCGGTATAGGCCCCACCGAAGATGCGGGTCAGGTGCGGCTCTTCCACATAGCGGATATAGAGATGGACAAGCCCCGCAAAGACGAGCGTGAAGACCAGCGCAAGGCCTGATCCGCCCGCAAGCGCAGCGCCCAGAAACATCAGCCCGTAACCGAGATACTGGGGATTGCGCGACCGGCGATAAATGCCCTGTTCGATCAGCACATCTTCCTTCAGTCCATAGACCCGGGCCTGATCGCCATAGGCGCGACGACCGAGATAGATGACAAAAGCCCCCAGAAGGAAAACGCCGGTGCCCCCCGTCAGTGACAACGGTCCGGGCGTATAGAGCCCGCCACGGTCAACAAAGGCGAGCGCAAAACTCGCTAGGGCGTGGCCGTGCATGGCGGCACCGGTCCAGATCGCCATTGGCCAGGACACCCGGCCAAGGCGGACAAAGTCGCGCCGCACAAGCAGAGCCATGGGCAGGGCCAGAACGGCGTTCGCGATCATTGCGGCGACGAGCCACTGGGCGGGGTCATTGGGTAAGGCAGACATGCGGCGATCTTTCTTCAGAATTTGACAAGACGCATGCCCTACAGTCTACAGCGACTGTAGAGACAAGAGGGAATTTTCATGCGCGGCAAACCGATGACGATTGGCAGGATCTCCAAAGCGGCCGGGGTAAAAGTGACGACGATCCGGTATTACGAATCCATTGGGCTGATGGGCACGCCCGACCGCAGCGAAAGCGGCCAGCGCCTTTATGGAGGCGACGCAGTCGAACGCCTGTCCTTCATCCGACACGCCCGCGATCTCGGTTTTTCCGTGGACAGCATCCGTGACCTGATTGCGCTGCAGACGACGCCTCAGGCCGATTGCGCCGCCATTGACGCCGCTGCCCGTCGTCAACTCGCCAATGTCGGAGAGCGCATCGCAAGGTTGCGCGCCCTTGAAGGCGAACTTGAACGCATGGTTCGGTCCTGTGAAGGCGGCGCAGTCGCGACCTGCGCGGTACTGGCCAGTCTGGCGGATCATGATCAGTGCGCGAGCGACGACCATGGTCCCCGCGACATTGCCCTGTAATTTTTCTGTTAAGCGCTTGCCCCTCCAGCGACTGTAGGGAGTAGAGGGCGTGAACGTCGCGACTTTGCCTCATGTTTTGGCAATCATTTTCTGTTAAGGATCAAGTATGAGTTTCGGATCTGTCTTTTCCTCACTGCGTTTGATGCTGGCTGCGCTTCTGGCGCTGGCCTTCATCGCTGCGCCGCTGGCGGAGACGGCACATGCATCTGAACCGACTGAAGTCTGCCTGACAGATCATCAGAGAGAAGCGGCCCCGCCGGCGGATGACCAGCAGGGACCTGCGCACGATCACAGAGCCCACCATTGCGGCAGTTGCCATCACCATGTCTGGCGTTCGGGCGAAGCCGAGCCATTTACGCTCACTCCGGCGACCTGCCGGTACCGATTCCTGCCGGACGCCGCGATGCTCGACGCGCCGCCTTACGAAATGCTCCGTCCTCCCCGCGCCTGAAATCTCAACCGCCATCATGCCGGGCCGCTCTTATAGCCTCCGGCATGCGTTTCGAGATATCAGCACGAGGACACTCCCCTAATGTCATTTCTGTTTCGGGGCGCACTCGCCGTCCCGGCGCTTGCCCTGGCCGCACTCCTTGCGGCAGGCAGCGCGTCTGCAAGCCCCTGCACGCCGGGTGGTTCAACCCAGCCCGGCGCCCTTTCGCCCGAGATACCGGCAAGCCTTGACGCCGTGATCACCGAAATCCGGCGCGCCTCGCCGGATATCCGCGCCGCCGGTCTTGAAGCCCGCGCGCTCAGCGCAGAGGCCGATCAGGCCGGGCGCCCGCTCAATCCGTCCCTCAGTGTCGAGCTTGAGAATTTCTCCGGAAATGGCGCGCTGTCCGGGTTCGACCGCACCGAATCGACCTTCGCTGTCGAGCAGACCTTCCGCCTTGGCAATAAGCGGGTCCTTTCCGAACGCGCCGCCCGCGCCCGCGCGGCGCTTGGCACGGCTGAATGCAGCGTCATCCTGCGCGAAGCTGAACGCGAGGCCGCACTTGCCTATGCCGATCTCGTCGCCGCCATTGAGACGGCTGCGCTGGCTACCGAGGCCGCAGAGCTTGCGACCGAACTCGCTGAGACAGTCGCAAAGCGGGTCGATGCGGGCGCTGCAGCGCCGCCGGAACTCTCCCGCGCCCAGGCCGATGCCGCCAGCCTGCGCGCTGAGGCAGCCTTTGCCGCTGGCGAGGTCGAGACGCGCGCCTATGCGCTCGCCAGCCTGTGGGGGGCGGCAGAACCCGTCTTCGGTCTGCCGACCGCGTTTGAGATCGCGCCATCGCTGGCAGCAGGCGAACCCGGCAGCCACCCACGCCTTGCCGCTGCCGAGGCGGCGGTGCGCGCGCGCGAAGCCGAGCTGGCCCGCGCCCGCGCAGAAGCGATACCGGATGTCACGCTCTCGGGCGGCTTTCGGCGCTTTGAGGAGACGGGCGACAGCGCCTTTGTCGCCGGTATCAGCGTACCCTTGCCCATCTTCGATCGCGGACGCGACGCCGCCCGCGCCACCAGTCTTCGCGGCGAGGCCGCAGCGGTGTCAGCACGTGCGGTCGATGCGCGCCTGCGCGCCGAACAGCTCGCCGCGACCGCCAGCGTCCGGGCGTCAAATTCGAGACTATCGATCCTCACCGACGAGGCGCTTCCGGAAGCGGAGGCCGCCTATGCCGCCGCCCTTCAGGGCTACGCCATCGGCCGGTTCGACCTCACCACCACACTTCAGGCCCGCGCGGTGCTCATCGAGACCCGGCGCGCCGTCATCGCCGCGCGCCGGGATGCGCGCGTCGCAGACCTCATCCTCCGCAGCCTGATCGGCGCGGCCCCATTCGACGGAGACACCCAATGACCGACACAAAACTGACCGGGCTGGCGCTTGCGCTCGTTCTCACCCTCGCTGGATGCGGTGCAACTGACACGCCGTCCACGCGCCAGGTTGCCGAAGCTGAAGCCCATGACGATCACGGCGACCATGACGACCATGGCGAAGATGAACTGGACCGCGATCACGCCGATGGCGATGAGCATGGCGAAGGCGAGGACGGGCATGACGATCACGACGACCATGGCGACGAAGACGGCGGCGATGTTGTGAAGCTGGACGCCGCCGCTGCTGCTGAAGCCGGCATTGTGGTCATAGCGGCAGAAACCGGCACTCTCGCCGAAACGCTCTCTCTACCAGCCGAGCTTCGATTTGATGCGGATCGGGTGGCGCGGGTCGCTGCCCCGGTCAGCGGCCTTGTCTCGCGCCTCGACAAGGGTGAAGGCGATATCGTCCGGCGCGGCGAGCGCCTAGCGCTCTTGTCGAGCCGGGAACTGGCCGAACTGAAGGCGGACTTCCTGACCGCCAAATCTGCCGAAAATCTCGCAGCGTCCAGTCTCGCGCGCGAGGAGCGCCTCTTCGCCGACAAGATCACCTCAGAGTCTGACCTTGATGCGGCACGCGCTGCGTTGGTAAGCGCGCGCGTTGCTCGTGAGGCGGTGGAGAACAAGCTCCATGCCGTCGGGGTCAGCGACGCTGTCCTCGACAGCCTCTCCGATGCGCCCGACGGCGCCCTCGTGAATGCGGCCATCCTCGCGCCGATCGCAGGAACAGTGATTTCGCGCAGCGTATCGCTGGGATCGAGCGTGGAAGCCGGCGGCGAGACGCTGTTCGTGATCGTGGACGAGTCCAGGCTCTGGGCGGATATCGCCATCTACAAGGCCGATGCCGACAAAATTGCGCCGGGTCAGTTGGTCAGTCTGCGCACCCGTGATGGCGGGGAAGCCGCGCGCGGCGAGATCGCGCTCATCCTGCCGGTCATTGACGAGGCCACCCGCACCGGCACAGCGCGGGTCATCATCGACAATCCGGATAGCCGTCTCAGGCCCGGCCAGTTTGTCACCGCCGAAATCGCGATTGGCGAAGGGGGCCGCATTTTGCACGTGCCATCCGATGCCGTCGTCGAGGTCGAGGGACGCGCGTCTGTTTTCGTGCCGGTCGAAGGCGGTTTTGCCCCGCGCCCCGTCGAGACGGGATCGTCCCGGGGCGGGCTCACTGAAATTCGTCAAGGGCTGACAGAGGGCGACCGTTTCGTCTCCGAAGGTGCCTTCACGCTGAAAGCGCAGCTTGAAAAAGACGCGTTCGGCGACGGCCACGCACACTAAGGATCCGACCATCATGCTCAATTTCATGCACAGAATTGCAGGCGGACGCCTGCTGGCGGCGATTGCCGTCATCGCCATGACGCTCGGTGGCCTGTTCGCCTTCCGCAGCCTTCCAGTCGATGCCTTCCCCGATCCGTCCCCCGCGCTGGTTCAGGTCTTCACCGAAACCGAGGGCCTCTCTCCTGAGGAGGTCGAGCGTTACGTCACCTTCCCCATCGAGACCGCCATGTCCGGCCTGCCAAAGGTCACGGAGATGCGCTCGACCTCCAATTTCGGGCTCTCCGTGGTCAATATCTATTTCGAAGATGGCACGGACGTCTATTTCGCCCGTCAGGTGGTCGGTGAACGTCTTGGGGAAGCCGCCGACGCCATCCCAGAAGGATTCGGCACACCAAAAATGGGGCCCATCTCTACCGGCCTTGGCATCATCATGTATTTTCGCCTCGTCGATGAGACAGGCACGCGCTCGCTGATCGAACTGCGCGAGATCGCCGACTGGATGATCAAATATCCGCTCCAGTCGGTCGAAGGCGTCACTGAAGTGCTCGCGCTCGGCGGCTTTGAAAAACAATATCAGGTGCAGCTCGATCCTGACGCCCTGCTGGCGCAGGACCTTCAGGTCAGCGACGTGATCGCCGCCCTCGAAAGCGCCAACCGCACAGCCGGCGCGCAATATATCGAGATCGGCGCCGAGCAATACACCGTGCGCGGCGTGGGGCTTGCGACAACAATCGCGGATCTTGAGGAAACCCCGGTCAAGACCGTTGACGGGCGCACGATCCGCGTCGGCGATCTCGGCCAGGTCGTGATCGGCGGGGCGGTCCGTCAGGGCATGGCGACCGCCAATGGCGAAGGCGAAACTGTCGCCGGGCTGGTGCTCAAACTCTATGGCAGCAATACCTCAGACGTCATCGCCAACGCCAAGGCCCGCTTCGAAGAGATCAACGCCTCATTGCCCGATGGCGTGCGCGTCGTCCCCTATTATGATCAGGGCACGCTGGTGGAGAAAGCTGCGGCAACGGTCACGACGGCGCTCTGGCAGGGCGGCCTGCTGGTGGCCATCGTCGTGTTCCTGTTCCTTGGCGGCTGGCGTCCGAGCCTCGTCGTGGTGATGTCGATCCCGTTCTCCGTAGGGTTTGCGTTCATCGCCATGAATGCACTCGGCATCGGGGCCAATCTGATGACGCTTGGCGGCGTCGCCATCGCCATCGGCATGATGGTCGACGGGGCCATCGTGATCGCCGAGAATGTCGCGCGCGGGTTTCGTGAACGCGGCGCAGGCGAGGATAATCGCACGACCGTCGCCCGCTCCAGCGCCGAAGTGATTGCGCCTCTGGTGGCCGCGGTCGCCGTCGTCATCATCGTGTTTCTGCCGCTCTTCTCGCTGCAGGGGACCGAAGGCAAGACATTCCGCCCGCTGGCGGCCTCCGCCGCACTCGCCATGACCGGCTCGCTGATTTATGCCATGCTTATTGCGCCTGCCATGGCGCTCGGCCTGATGAAGCCGCCTCGCTCAAACGGCGATACAGATAAGGACAGCCGGATCACGCGGATGGTGCGCCCGCTGGCGGCCTTCTTCGTCCACAGGCGGAGTGCAGCCCTCGCCCTCGCCGCACTGCTCCTTGTCGCTGGCGGGTTTGCTGCGACACGGCTCGGCTCGGAGTTCACGCCGGCGCTTGAGGAAGGCGATATCCTCCTGCGTGTCACCATGGCCCCCTCGATCTCGCTCACAGAAGCCAGCGCGACAGCGACCCGCGTCGAAAGGCGGCTCCTCGACACCTTCCCCGAAATTGACTCCATCGTCAGCCGGATCGGGCGCGGCGAGGTCGGCGCGCATGCCGATCCGGTCAACAGCATCGAGGCCTTTGTGGCGCTCAAACCGCGCAGCGAATGGCGGGAGGGTCTCAGTCCGGAAGAGTTGCGAGAGGCGATATCGGACAATCTGGCCGGCTTTCCGGGCATTCGCGTCAATATCGGCCAGCCCATCGCCATGTCGGTCGATGAACTCCTGACCGGGACGAAGGCACAGCTTGCAGTGAAGATATTCGGGCCGGACACGCAGGTCCTGCTCGAAGGCTCACAGGCGCTTCAATCCATCCTTCAGGAGGTGCCCGGCGCGAGCGACGTCCAGGCCGACCAGATTACCGGCGCGCCGCAACTCGTCGTCTCGCTCGACCGTGCGGCGCTGGGGCGATACGGGCTCAGCGTCGAGGAGGCACTGGACGCGCTGCGCTCTGGCGTCGGCGGGGCAGAGGCCGGTGTGGTCTTCGAGGGCGTGCGGCAATTCCCGGTCGTCGTGCGCATCGATGAGGCCGATCGCAACACGCCCGCCGCCATCGGACGCATCATCCTTGAATCCTCAAGTGGTGCGCGCATTCCGCTGGAAAGCGTCGCGGACATCAGCCAAGTCGTCGGTCCCCGGCAGATTACGCGCGAGAATGGCGAGCGGTTCATCACCGTGCAGCTCAATGTTCGCGATCGTGACATTGGCAGCTATGTCGCCGATGCTCAGGCGGCGGTGGAGGCGGGGCTCGACCTGCCACCCGGATACCGGGTCGAATGGGGCGGGCAGTATGAACTGCAGCAGCAGGCCAATGCCCGCTTCGCCGTGGTCATCCCGATCACGCTCGGCATCGTCTTCCTCATCCTGCTCCTCACGTTTGGGCGCCTGATGTCAGCGGTTCTGATCCTTCTGAACATTCCGCTGGCGCTGACAGGCGGGGCGCTCGCGCTCTGGGTCGCGGGCCTGCCGGTTTCGGTACCCGCGACGGTGGGCTTCATCGCCCTGTTCGGAATCGCCCTCGGCAACGGCATGGTGCTGGTCAGCTTCATGGATGACTTCGCAAGAGCCGGACGGGGCCGCGATGAGCTTGCCATCGAGGCAGCAGGCCTTCGGGCCCTTCCCGTCCTGATGACCGCGCTGACGACGGCTTTGGGGCTTGCCCCATTGCTCTTTGCAACGGGCGTCGGTGCAGAGGTCCAGCGGCCACTGGCGACGGTGGTCACCGGCGGTCTCATCTCATCCACCGTGCTGACGCTCCTGGTGGTGCCCGCCCTGCATCGCTGGTTTGCGCCAAAACCGGAGGGGCATCACTCCCTGATCGAGGCCCGGCACGAACACCTATCCGACGCTTGACGCCTCAACTTGCCGCGCGCGGCGCAAACAGGATCACCGCCGCACCTGCAAGACAGATCATCGCCCCGATCGCATCCCAGCGGTCGGGGCGCACACCTTCGACAGACCACAGCCAGATCAGCGAACTCAGGATGTAGACCCCGCCATAAGCGGCATAGGCGCGCCCGGCAGCAGCGATGTCCACGAGCGTCAGAAGCCAGGCGAATATTGCCAGGCTCAGAAGGCCCGGAACAACCCAGAGCACCGACTTGCCAAGCCGCAGCCAGGCCCAGAAAGCAAAACACCCGGCAATCTCGGCCACCGCCGCGAAAAGATAGATCAGAAAGGTCGCGCGAATGTCCATGCTCGTCTTCTGGTCTGCTTCGGCGAAACTGACCAGTCGCAAGGACTGTCAACGCCCCAGCCCCCGCTGCCGCCCACCGGGCAGTGTCCAGCTGATCCCGTGTTCCCGCGCCTCAATCACCAGCGAGCGTCCGCGCTGACGCTCTAGGTCAGGCCGCCACGGCACCATGGCGAAGGCTTTCTCATTGCCGATGATCGCCATTCGGCCCTGTGCAAGGTCAGCTGTCCTTTCGAACACGCCCTCGAACCGCTCGCCCGTTTCCAGCGCTGCATACTTCCGACCAGACTGGTTCGTCTCGCCCGCTGCCGCTCGCCGCAGCTCTTCAAGCCGCATGCGACGGCGAACCTCTTCGCTGAGCCGGTCCTGCTCATCCACCAGCAAGCCCTCGCGGCGCAGAAACCCAAGCCGCAAAAGGCGCGCCTCATGCAGCCGCTTTTCGCCTTCACCGATCTCTGTAGGACTGACCTGATCGAGCCAGGTCTCCGCGCGCGCTTCGATCTGCGCCTCCATGGCCATCCAGGAGCGCACCCGAACACGAATGCCGCCGCCCCGCGCCGCCTCATATTCCGCAGCCTGCTCAAGGTAGCGCTCGCCGATTTGCCAGACGCCGTCCATGCCACGCGTCACAATCCCGGCGCGGCGAAGCGCTTCCAGCCTGCGCTTGTGCGCGAGCCGGTAGGCGCTCGATGCTGACGGATCAGCCTCGGCATGCAGCGCGTCGGAATAAAACCCGCCGTTGCGCTCAGCGATCTGCGTAATGACCCGGTCTGAACGCGAGGGAGACCCCTGCTTGCGGGAGACCTCCACAACCGCGCCCCTGGGCGGCACAGGATCATCTCCGGCCGGCACATACCAGGGCGTGCCCTCGAAGTCCTGAAGGAGCAGGAATCTTTTGTCGGTGAGTTCATCCTCTGGTCCGTTCTGGATGACGGTCCCGCGAAGAGGCGGCGCATCATCGAGGCGCTCATCGAAGAAGTGCACCTTTGTCAGATGCGGGCCATGTTCGACACCGGCCGCCAGCGCGCGGATGATGTCGCCGCGCCGCCCCATGGCCGTCAGGGCGCGCTGCCAGTTCGGCTTGAGCTGCCAGACATCAGTCCCGGAGGGTGCCGCCAGATGCAGCCCTTCCAGATGCGCCAGCCTCTGGCGCTGCAGGCTCCGCGTGAACCTCGCCTGAGCCCCGGAGGCCGGAGGCAGTTCAACCCGGTCATTCACCGCTAGTGATGCAAGCTCCCGGTCGAGCCCGGTGAACCGATCCATGGTCACTTCACGCTGCCGGGCTTTCGCGATCTCGACATCACGGCGCGGCCCCAGTTCCTGGGTGAGGCGTTCTTCGGCCCGCGCGCGGAGGCCCTTCATCAGATAGTCGCGCGCGATGACAAGGTCCTGTCCCATCGCGTCCTTGCCACGAATGACAATATGCGTGTGCGGATGGCCTGTATTGTGGTGATCGACGGCGACCCAGTCGAGCCGCGTGCCAAGGTCGCGTTCCATCTCGTTCATCAGCCGCCGCGTCGTCTCTTTCAGATCACCCATCTCGCCCGCATCTTCCGGCGAGACAATGATGCGAAACTGGTGACGGTCATCCTGGCTGCGATCTGCGAAGTCCCGCCCGTCCACGCGCTCACCTTCGCGCCCATAAAGCTCGCCGCCCCTTCCCTCGCGGTCCACCCCGTCGCGCTGGATGTAGTCAAGGTGCCTTCCATAAGCCGCCACTCCGATACCGGTTCGGGCGCGCGCAATGTGCACTTTGACGACGACCCGCCGCATCCGGAAGCGCTCAATGTGTCCGGCGCGTGACAAGGCATGGATTCCCGCTGCGCTCCCGCGTCCGATCCGCGCCCCGGTAAAGCCGGGCCGCGTCGGCTTTCGATGAAGGCCCTTGGCCACCTTCAGAACCCGCGCGCGAAACCGCTTTGAAGACCCCGCACCGACATCGCGCAGCTTGCCGAGCCGGGGGGTGAAGTCCGTGTCATCGACCATGGCGCGTCTCCGCCCACAGGCGCCAAAAAACCTCAATGAATTCAACAAAACCCATGAAAACCGGGCGCCACACTTTCCGGCATGAGACGCCAAAAAAGAGATGTGCAGACAATGGCTTGTGCACCCCCTGGTGCATGAGCTTCAATCTTGCCCGTTCGGGTTCGCTGGCCCATCCCATGCCACCTTTCGCCGCAAATTGCCGCCATATGCCGGAATACGCCGCCATCTCTGATCACCGCCAAGCAAGGATCAGACGCGCCACGCCAACGAGATCATGG
>CAYGQB010000098.1:9833-10372 GCA_964351895.1 uncultured Caulobacterales bacterium | reverse complement strand
TCGAACCTTCGGTCGATGGCTATGTGAACGCGATCCAGGTCTATCCCTATACCGAGGGCGCGCTTTACCGGCTCTATGCCAGCCCCGGCCAGGTCAGCGACATCGCCCTGCAACCCGGTGAGGAACTGGTCTCGGTCTCGGCGGGCGACACGGTGCGCTGGGTGGTCGGGGATACGATCTCCGGGTCCGGCGCGACAGCCCGCGCCCATGTGCTGGTCAAGCCAATCAGCTCAGGCATCCGCACCAATCTGATGATCGCCACCGACCGGCGCACCTATCATCTGGAACTCGAAAGCACCGACGGCGGATACATGGCAGCCCTGTCCTGGCGCTATCCCGCCGATGAGCTCGCAGGCCTGACCGCCCGGAACGAGCGCGCCATCGCACGGGACGCCGGAAGCATCGAACGCGGCCTGACGCTTGAGGGCCTGAACTTCGATTATCGGCTCACCGGCGACAGCCCCGACTGGAAACCCGTGCGCGTGTTCGATGATGGGCGACAAGTGTTCATCCAGATGCCGGAAGACATTGCCACGACC
>CAYGQB010000098.1:0-9823 GCA_964351895.1 uncultured Caulobacterales bacterium | reverse complement strand
CGACGGACATGCCGCCGCTCTTCGTGCTCGGCGCGGATGGCGACGCGGAACTCGTGAACTACCGCGTGCGCGGCAATTTTTATGTCGTCGATCGCCTGTTCCGCGCGGCGGAACTGCGCCTTGGCGAGCGGAATCAGACCGTTGTGCGCATCTCCCGCAATGAGCGCCGCTCGACGCTCGCTGGCCTGTTCGGGGGCTGAGCCATGACCGGGCCCATTCCCTTCGACGAGCATGCCGAGCGGCTGAAGATCCGCTCCAGCCCGAAGCCGGTCACGCGGATCAATCGCAAAGTGCTGATGGTCGGCGCAGGTCTGGGCGTGCTCGGCCTATTCGCCGCGATGAGCGTCGCGCTCAAACCGCCGACCGCGGTCGACCCCGATGCAAGGCGCGAGCTCTACAACACCACGAACACGCGCAAGCCCGAAGGCCTCTCCACGCTTCCGGCGAGCTATGGCGACATCGCGCCGGTCGAGGATCGCATCGCGCGGCTCGGCCCGCCGCTCTCCGGCGATCTCGGCGCGACCATACTTCGTGCTGAACGCGAGCTTGGGATCGAACCGGAATACGTCACCCGGTTCGAGGACGATTTCCGGCCGAACCCGGCCGATGAGGCCGCAAGGGCAAGGCGCATGCGCGATGCCGCGCTCGCCGATGAGGCTGCCCGCGCACCGGTCTTCTTCCGGCTGCAATCCGAAACAGGCGGCCAAGCCATCGCTGACGCGCGCCCCGCCTATCGCGACCCCGCACTTGATCTCGGCTCGGAGCTGCTGGCGCTCGCCGCCCTGCCGCAGGGCACCCCGTCCGCGTTCGGGCCGCCCGCCGATACCAATCTCCAGTCCCGCAAGCTCGCCTTTGCGAGCGAGGGTTCTGACAGCGACATCTACAACCCGCACGGCGTCGAAGACCCGGCCTCGCCCTATCAGGTGATGGCAGGCACCCTCATTGCGGCAAGCCTTGTCACCGGCATCAACTCGGACCTTCCCGGCACGATCGTCGCGCAGGTGACCCAGCCCGTCTACGATACCGTCACCGGCCAATACCTCCTCATCCCGCAGGGCTCGCGCCTCATCGGGCGCTACCAGTCCGAGGTCTCGTTCGGTCAGGACCGGGCGCTCGTGACCTGGGACCGGATCATCTTCCCTGACGGGTCCTCCATTGTCATCTCCGCGCCGGGTGCTGATGCCCAGGGCTTTGCGGGTCTCTCCGATCACACCGACCATCACTGGGACCGCGTCTTCATCGCCGCAGGCCTCGCGACAATCCTCGGCGTCGGGGCCGAACTCGGCGCTGATGGCGATGGCTATATCGAGCGCGCCATCCGCCGCGGCACCACCGACACTGTGAACCAGGCCGGTCAGCGCGTCGTCGAGCGCAATCTTGGCATCCAGCCCACGATCCGTGTGCGGCCCGGCTGGCCGGTACGCGTGGTCGTTACCCGCGACCTCATTCTCAGACCCCATCCCCAAGGAGCCACACGATGACCCTTCGTCTTGGACAATTACCCGACCGCACACCGGTGCGCATGAGCTTGTCGGTTGATCCCGAGCTCGCCAGCGCACTTAGCGACTATGCCGAAATCTACCGACAGACCTATGGCGCAGAGGAAAAGCCCGAAACGCTGATCCCCGCCATGATCGAAAGCTTCCTGGCCTCCGACGCCGGGTTCAAGCGGGCGCGCCGCGCCCTTCATTCTAATGCCAGCAACGAAAGGTAATCCCATGGCACAGATCGGCACGTTCACCCTGAAGGATGGCAGCTATACCGGCACCATCCGTACCATGACCATCAATGTCAAAGCCCAGCTTGTTCCCAATGCGGACAAGGCATCAGACGGCGCGCCCGACTTCCGGCTCTATGCCGGCGGGGCCGAACTCGGCGCCGCCTGGCGTCAGGAAAGCAAGGACGGCGAGATGCCGTATCTTGCCGTCAAGCTTGATGATCCGAGCTTTGCCAGCCCCATGCGCGCGGCGTTCTTCGAGAACGAGAAAGACGGCACCGGCGTCATGGTGTGGAACCGGGCTAAAGCTAGCTGATCAATCCAAACTCGTCGCCATTCTAGCTACTTGCACGAGCTTACTTTTGAAACCGTATTTTTAACGGCGGATACATAAGCTTTTGTCGGTTAGGTCGACTGCAATTGAACTCGACCAGGCGGAACGACTACGCGTTCGTGAAAGTTAGTTCGCACCTCCGATAAACCTCCTACATGATCAAGATTTGAAATTTTTTGTTTTGAAAGGATGAGGCGTGATCTGGAGGCATGATCAGTGCTCATCGACCATGGCCTTAATACGTAGTCGGCACCAAAAAGTACTCCAAGGCCTGACGCATGAAGGAGAAGTTCGCGCCGACTCACGTTGGTTGCTGACAATATCTGCATTGAAGCCGGAATAGCGACACCATAGCCGAAATCTAGCGCATTAATGTTGTCGCCTTGTTGAATTGGCTGGTCATTGCCACCTCCCGCAACATCTAAATTCATTAAGGCCGCAGCATATGCATCCGTGGCATCAATGAATGCATCAATTGCTCCGTCGGAATTTTCCGTATACGCTACGCGCTCGCTTGCATTTATCCATTCTGATTTTTTTTGCGATACTGGGCTCAATTGGTCTGCCAGAGCGGCAAAAACTTGTCGGTACTGATCGATAAGAAACCGCATTGGCAATTGTTCCGCCAGTCGCCGTCTTCCCGAGCGCCTAACAGTGATGCCTTGCTCAATCGTGGTGTCTTTTTGGATCAAGTCATCTCCGCCCAATTCGAAACCAGTTTCCACGATCACAGGTTTGCCGAGAGAAGATGCGAGTGATGATCCACGTATCAACTGTCGTTGGCGGTTGGCCAGAGCCATAAGAGCGTGCACCGCTCGGACATTGTCGTGAAATAATTCGAGTGCGGCAGCCTCCCATGCGCTACGAGCCGTCCAACGCTGCCCTTCGAGCCCGGTTTTGTATTGGCGCTCAAATATATCGGGAAATTCATTCAGTTCGCTGCGATTTAAGTCAAAGATCTCATGCATAATCTTCTGTTGAGAAAGCGCATGAAGACGCTCGAACGTAAAATGATCAATCGAAGGCGGGGGATATGAGATGAACGCCTGCGCATTGACGCAGCTTTGTTGAAGCCTTGACAGAAAGGCCCGTCCTTCTTCTGTGTCAGGTGGAGCTGCGTGCCTTTTTTTACGCCGTATACCTGCATATCTCTCTAAGTCACTGGAACGAGACATGATCTTCACAAGGCCTGATGAAACCGCGTCGATCAGCACCGACCCCGTTGCACCTAAGGATAGCGTCTCGCCAGCAGCCAGCAGGAAACCTTCTTCGATGACGATAGGCGGACTTAATACCGCGTTCATTACAAGAAGGGTTTTCAGCTCTGCTGCGTGACGCGTGGTTGGCGCATACGGATATTGCTGTGACTTATCGTCAGCAGTACCTAGAAAAATATATGGCATGCAGATTCTCAGTTCGTTTTTGACGGCGTCTACCCCTCATTATCTTTGAGGTCTGCTCTGAACTGTAGCGCTTTGTCACGGTCAAGGGTTCTCACGCCCACATAGGTGCCGTACCGAGAGTGTGCCGTATCGCTCAAGAGCTTTTTGGCGGATTCTGGATCATCGTTATCGGTGATGACATCCACAGGGTGATCAGCTTGCGACTTAAAGCGCCCCAGATCAGCCGCCTTGGCTATATTGCGAATCGGCACCGCGAAGAGGGTGATTCCCAACGCGAGGCCAGCAAAGGGATTTACTAAGCCCGCAGCGAAGGTAAGGGTGTTTGTCCCCATATTTTCAGCCGTCGCATAAAGGTTCTCTTTGCGGGTCAGGAACCGGACAAATGTGCCCAATTGTTTTTTCGTTGGCACCCCGAAAGCCCTGTGCAATACAGCATTGTAGAACTCTGCGCGTTCTTGAACCTGATTGACATTGCCAGACGCCGGATTGCTCAGATATCTGTTGATGCCCGTGATTAGGTCAAGTTTTGCAGTCTTGAAATCATGCCATAAGTCCTCGTCGAACGGGATGTCGTTTGAGGGAGGGCTGTTTCGCGCGAGCATGGCGAGGATACGGGCATTCGACACATCATAGGCTTGAAGCGGCACATTCACGATTGAAAGCGCCAGATTGATGGGATCTGTAAGCGCGGCTTTCGCTAGCAACTCCTCGGCAAGCTCAGTTGGCAATGCCTGCCGACGAGAGCACACATCAGCATGCCGATCAAACTGCGTCGTTTCGACCATGGGCAGTCCTTCACTGCCGCCGGTATTATCGATGA
Organism: uncultured Caulobacterales bacterium; assembly: GCA_964351895.1. Taxonomy (GTDB): domain Bacteria; phylum Pseudomonadota; class Alphaproteobacteria; order Caulobacterales; family Maricaulaceae; genus CAYGQB01. Next base: position 5,549 of record CAYGQB010000098.1, on the reverse strand, counting down.
ATTGTAAGCTGTAGGCATAATGGTTTGCCGCGTTGGCGACCCACATAGCTTCATGTATTCTGCTTCGGTTTCCTTCGAGTATTCGGTGTGCATCTTTCTCAAACCAATCCCGCGTTCTTGGTTCTTGACCTTCGGCGGGGCGCTTGTGCCATTCTTGGTACACCATACGGAAGGCATCGGTCCCTCCTTCGGCGCTCTCTTTCATGATGGCGCGAAAATAGCGATTGAACTCACCTGAATATTTCAGCTTTCCGACCCCGTCCGTAAGCGCCCTATCGACCTGGGCGAGAGCTCGATAGCTATCGCTCCCGTGATACCAGTGATGTTTGTTCTTGAAGTCGAGCGCACTTTTTGTCTTGGCTGTTACCCTTGCGGCAATGGCGTCGTTGATACTGTTTCGCTTCATTTGTAATTGGACAAATCCAACTTTGGCGAGCTCGAATAACTGTGATGAAGAGGGGTTGATCAGCGCATCAAGATATTCGTCCTGGTAGACCAGATTACCAATTCTCATTGAAACAGGAGAACCAAACAGAACACTATCAACTAGTCGATTATTCAAGTACGAAAGACTTGGCTTATAACCCCCCCAAGGATTGCGCGAAACACTATCGTCGACGCTTCCTAGGAATACACGGTCGCCATTGTATATAAATCGTCCACGTTCTGCGGAAAAAGCTAAACGCTTTGTGTCCGGAGATTTAATGGACGATTCTTCGTTATCGGCCATATGTGATGTCTCCTTGTTTTAGAACAATTTCAGGTTCTTCTCTTATTCAGCTCTAACAGTAAGGTCAGCGCTTCGATTTGGGTAGTGAATAAGTCACGTCGGTCAGAGATGCTGCCCCATCCGCCTGCCTCAATAAAGTCGACTATCTGCCTTACAAGAATTCCGTATTTTGGGGCCCTTAGTGCATTTGAGAATTCGACAAAGTCATTTTGTGAATTGACGAGCGAGCAATTGGCCAAATTAAAATCACATTGAGCGGTACCATTCAGAAATGTCGCCGACAAACTACGATCCAGTTCGATCTGTTGGAAATGTTTGCCAAAACGTGATGTAAACTGAACACCCTCTTTTGAGTATTTCAGCTCATATTGGCCTGAGCTGAGATTGCGAATGCCAACCCCCCTAAGCGTGTCAGGTTTGACGCCACTTATGATCGCCAGCATTAAAACATGAACACCCATGTCAAACCAAACGCCATGAGGGTCATCCTGATACCAGTAGCGTTCACCGCTAGAGGCTTCATGCTCCATGCCTTCGCAAATGTTGATGTTTAGATTTTGAAGCGGTCCCATCCGATGACGTGCTGCCCTGATTTGGTCCATTGATATGCCGGGCGGGAGCTTGAGAAGCTCATCTCTTTGAGTGCATGGTGCGTGTAAAGACGTCCAGGGCAGCGCCTTCTCGAGCGCATAGTAGCTCAACGCAAAAAGCCTATTTGCATCTTCTCCCATCGCTCGAAAGGTGGCTATGCCCTCTTTGGTCACGGCCAGCGGTTTTTCCGCGATGACTAGGTGACCAACGCTGAGTGCAGCTTCGCATAAGATTGGTCTGGGACCCGGCGGAGTGGCGACAAAAACGGCCGTGGGCGCACTATTCATCAAGCACTTTTCGATTTTGGCTGGGCGCATTTCGCTGGAAACGATCTGCGGATAGTCCCGTTCATAGCGCTTCGTGTCATTCTTGCCATTATGAAGAATGAGATAGTTATCTGCGAAATTTGCGCTGAGCAGTGCGGGTAGCAGCCGTTTGGCCACGACGTCACCGGCGCCAATTATGATGCAGTTTTCAACCATCTGAGCGATCTTGGTGAACCATGTTTAAGTCCAAACTTACTTCGAGAGCGTTTATTTGAATACGCCTTCCGATTAGAATGGAGTAGTAGCGTGTAGACATGGCCATACATTCAATTATTGTCTCATAGAAATACGGTTGCGGGGCGGCCTTGTTTCGGGCTGGATTGCGACGTGATCTACTCGATTCAGTTAATCTTTTACATGGAGATGAGCAAGTTCTGCCCGTCGTTGAATGGTGGCTCTTATTTCGTCGGCGGCGCCATGTATTGATGTGGGCAAGCCGAGCGTGGACAAAACGCTACCCGATAATTCAATTATCGCTTCTGCAATCTCCCCCATCCGCCTGCGGACAAATGGCGCGCGGATCTCGATGTCCCTTGCGAACTTTTCCAGATCGGCGGGATAAATCTCCTCAAGCGTCCGGCGTCCGCCGATCTTCATGGCAAAGCGCTGGCTGAGGTCGGGGTAGGCGACTGTGGAAAGAAGGTCATAGAGCGGTGCGAGCTGCGTGCGGTCCGGCAGATAGAGCAGGCTGAAATTCTTTGCGTGGGCGTCGGCATTGCCGATAATGGCGTTGAACAGGGCCGCATCCAGCAGCTTCAGCACTTCAGCTGCAGGTCGCGTGGTTACCCGCCGCACAAGCGCGAAGCAGTCCCGGAAAACCGGCCCGCCATCGCTTGCATATTTGCGCGCTGACGTGAAACCGAGCGCCTGGCAGAAATCCTCCTGATGAAGACGCATCGTCTTCCCATCTTCGCGGGTCTGCCGGTCATAGCGTTCGATCAGTAGGAACCGTTTGTCGCCGATGCTGCGATACTGGACGTGAGCAACGTCAAGCCCGATGGCGCGGGCGAGCCGCATGCAGAAGGCTTCGTTCTCGGCAGTGCCATCAAACCGGGCTATCTCCGGCTTGAGGATATGGGTTGTCGGCTGCCCCGGTGCGGGCAAGGCGATTTCTCCGTCCTTGGAGACGACGGGCAGTTTCGACTGGGCCCCGGCAAGTGAAAGCCGCAAGCCATCTTCGCCGCCCGCCAGCATGGGCCGTGTCGGCAACCGTTCGATCAGCGCGACCAGTTCGTCGTCACTCAGAATTCGGGAGGGCTCCGGCGTCCCCGCCACAGCAGGTTCGACATCCTCCGGCCAGACTTCGATCGCTCCTGCGACCTCGCCGCCAATCTCTTCCAGGAGGCGAAATTCATTTCGTTCGGAGATACCAAGCGCCTGCGCGATGGCGGTGCGTTGAGACGCCTCCGGCAGAAGACCCTCGAAAAAGGGCAGCGTCGCCCTCCGGTCGAAGGGTTCCGGCTGCAGCGGCAAAGACACTGAAACGGGCCTGGCGTTCGAAGCTGCGAGCCAGTCCCCGGCGTAGGTGAATTCAGGTTCGCCGTAGTCGTTTAGGGCAAGCTGGCCAACACGCGCGCCGTTCCACCAGACGATCAGTCGCCGGGTCACGCGCCCGCCCCATCAGGGGTTGATAGCGCCACGTCGATCCCCAGCGCAGACAGAACGGCCAGCGTCTTGCCAAGCTGGGCCGTTTCCTTGCCGGCTTCCAGCTCGATCAGAAACCGCACGCCGACATTGGCCGCAGCCGCGAGTTCGTCCTGGCGCAGGCTTTGCGCCTTTCGTGCGGCGCGTATGGTGGTTCCAATATCTGTGGGCGTCATCATTTCATCTTCCTGTTCGGGAAGATATGCGATTGGTTGTCTGGTGTCAAGCAGAATATTCCCGAACGGGTAGTTGGAGGCTCTTCGCGGCGCCTTTATGTCAAAATGTTCCCGATCGGTAATATATCATGAAAGTTGATCGCCGTGCCGCCATTCAGGGCGAAGTCTTCCTCTGCCGCCACCGCTGGTAGAAGATCGACCAGCAGCCGGACCTGAGCCACATATCGCTCACGCGTCATGGCGCGCCTCACTTTGCGGCATCAGCTCAGACGGCACGGAGATCGCGTAACGCGGATGAAACTGTCCCTTCTCGAAGAGGGCACGAGGCCCCGAGCCGAGGTCGAACCGCTCGGGCGAGAGATGACGCCGCCAGGCATGTCCATGCTTGTCGGCAAAGACGAAGAAGAGCCGCTTGACCTTGATGCTCGTGCAGGACGCCAGCAGTTTTTCTAGTCGGCGCGGGCGCGCCGAGGCGAGGCCCTCAAAGGCCGTATCGACGATATGAACGCTTTCATGCTTCGGCAGCTCATCCAGCAGTTCGAGGATGGCGCGTTCCGGCGTTGAACACTTCAGCGGGCCGACGGGTGAGTCGACTTCCGTCGTTTCCTCATCAGAGTGCATGTCGAACAGTCTGGTGCTGTGCAGCCGGTAGCCGCCAGCCTCATCCAGCCGCTTGAGCCAGGTCGGATGCGCTTCGCCATAGAGGTGGACATCCTGATCCCCGCGCATCGGCAGATAATGGGCGAACCCCTGCAGCTCCAGCGCGGTCCGTCCGCCGACGACCGATGAATAATGCATGACGTGCTGCAGCGAGCGCACGACGAGTTGCCAGTCTGCGCGGCGAGCGTCAGCCTGCGGGCGTCGGTAGAGGCCACGCACGACCGGTTCGAGCCAGCCGCTGTCTATGTATTTATGGGCGAGCATGCGCGTGATGCCATGACGCTGCAGCGTCTGCGTATCGACCAGCCGACCTGGCAGGACGGTCTCCAGCAGCCATTTTAGCTTTTTCTCGTTTTGTCGCCTCATGGGATACAAAATAGACTAATTTCGAAATTTGGCAAGCGGGGAATTTCGAGCGCAGCTAACTTGGTATACCTTTGGGATACGAAAATAACTGAACTCAAAACACGCCGGGTTGAACAAACACGCCTGCACACCCGCCATCACTCGCGGCCTTCGAGCGCGTTCATGACGGCGAGGCCGACGCTCTTGGCGGCCTCCATCGCATGACGATCCGACAAGTGGGCATAGCGCTGCGTGGTCTCAGGACGGCTATGCCCGAGCAGTGTACCGATGATCGGAAGCGACAGGCCGTTGGCCAGAGCAAAACTCGCAAAGCTGTGCCGAAGATCGTGCTTCCGGACATCCGGCAGGCCCGCTTCCTCACGAACAAGCCTCCAGACCGCCTGCGTCCCGCAATAAGGACCTGTGCCCGCATTATTGAGAAAGACCCAGGTCGGGTGCAGTCGCGGCAAGGCTTTGAGAATGTCGAGGACCTGCGGCGAGATCGGCCGGATCGACCGGCCTGACTTGGTCTCTTCAAACCGGAAGAAGGAGCGGTCGAAATCGATCTCCGACCATTTCAACTCTTCGATCTCCTTGGTGCGCGCACCCGTCATCAGCAGCAGGCGAATAATTGTGATGCCAGTCACGCGCCGATCCATTTGCTCCCACTCATCAAGGCATTTGCCAAGACGGTGGGCCTCGGCCACCGAAAGGTAGCGTTCCTTCTTGCCATCCGGTGCGAGCCTCAGATTGGCCGCAACATTCTGGTCCACGAAGCCGATATCTTTCATATAGGCGAGGACACTCTTGAAGCTGACCATGGTCCGCTTCGCCGTCCCGGTGCCGCCCGTGGCGCGGCGAACTCCATGCTTCTTGGTCTTCTGAACCACAGCTGTCCGGCCAGCGGTGATATCGTCACGCAGCAACTCGACATCCCGGCGTGTCAGTTCACGAAGCTTCTTGTTGCCGATTGCAGGAATGAGGTGAGCATCCATCCGGCTCATCTCATTCCGGATGTTACGCCGGTCTCTGGCTTTGCCTGTTCGCCGGTTGCGGTGCGCCGCTTCGGCGTGCCAG
>CAYGQB010000097.1:0-10639 GCA_964351895.1 uncultured Caulobacterales bacterium | reverse complement strand
CTTTGACGGAATCGGTCGTCGGCTTCTTTTCGCTCACGGCGCGCCGGCGGGCCCAGCAGACACCGAGAGGGCAGCCTCCGCGGGGGCGGCCTAACGGCCGACGGGCCTTGCCCGGGGGAGCGTTTCCGCCGAAGGCGGAAACACTCTAGACGCGGAGAAAATCAAGAAAGGTTGGCGCGCAGTCGCCAATGTTCTTGGCTTCATAGCGCGTGGTGACGTGATCGTGCGGCGGCGTGCGCCAATCCGCGGCGCAGCGGGCGGTCCATTCGAATGCGCCGTGCCCGCGCACGTGCATCAACGTCCAATCAACATAGCTGCGCACATCTGTGGCCACGCGCAGCCGCGCGCCCAGCGCCAAGGCCTGTGCGGCCGCGTCAAGAAACGCTGGCTGAATCAGCCGACGCTTCCAATGTCGGCGCTTGGGCCAGGGATCGGGAAACAGAACGAAGAGCCCGCTGAGGGCGCCGGGTACGACGCGATCAAGAATTTCGCGCCCGTCGCCGCGCACCAGACGCACGTTCTGCACCTCCGTGTCGATGATGGCCGAAGCCGCCTTTCCGACGCCCTCCAAGAACGGCTCGACACCGATGTGCAGCACGTCAGGGCGGGCCAGCGCTTGCGCGGCCAGATGCTCGCCGCCGCCAAACCCGATCTCCAAGGTGGCCGCCCGCGCGCCCGGCATTAGCGCGCCTGGGTCAATGGGGCCGCTCTCAGGGACGGCAAACCGCGCCAAGGCGTCGCGCACCAGCGCCGCCCGGCGCGGCGACAAGGGACGCCCCGCGCCCCGGCCATAAAGCCGGGTGTCACGTTCAGGACTCATGGCGCCGTCGTGGTGCTAACGGATGAGGTCTTTGAGCGCGTCCACCAGGTCAGTCTTCTCCCAAGAGAAGCCGCCGTCACTATCCGGCGTGCGGCCGAAGTGGCCATAGGCGGCCGTGCGCGCATAGATCGGACGGTTCAGCCCGAGCGTCTCGCGAATTCCCCGGGGACTGAGGTTCATCACCTCTTGCAGCCGCTTTTCAAGCGCCGCCTCGTCGCAGCGCCCCGTCCCGTCAGTGTTCACATAGACCGACAAGGGCTTGGCGACGCCGATGGCGTACGAAACTTGAATGGTGCAGCGGTCAGCAAGGCCCGCGGCCACAACGTTCTTGGCCAGGTAGCGGCACGCATAGGCGGCCGAGCGGTCCACCTTGGTGGGGTCTTTGCCAGAGAAAGCGCCGCCGCCGTGCGGCGCGGCGCCGCCATAGGTGTCGACAATGATTTTGCGCCCCGTCAGGCCGGCGTCGCCGTCCGGCCCGCCGATGACGAAGTTTCCTGTTGGATTGACGTAGAATTCGTCGTCCGGGCAGACCCAGCCCTCAGGCAGCACGCCCTGCACGATCGGGCGCACCAGCTCGCGCACATCGGCGGGCGTATAGCCTTCCTTGTGTTGAGTTGAGACCACAACCGAGGTGACGCCCACCGGGCGGCCGTTTTCATAGCGCAGCGTGACCTGGCTCTTAGCGTCCGGCTCAAACTCCGGACGCGCGCCCGATTTGCGCTGCTCCGCCATCTGCTTGAGAATCTGATGCGCATAGAGGATCGGAGCCGGCATCAGCTCAGGTGTCTCGTTGGTGGCGTATCCGAACATGATGCCCTGATCGCCCGCGCCCTCGTCTGTGTAGTCGCCGGTCCCTTCGTCGACCCCCATGGCAATGTCAGCGGACTGCTCGTGGAGCAAGTTCTCAAGCCGCGCGGTCCGCCAATGAAAGCCGTCCTGCTCGTAGCCAATGTCCTTCACCGCATTGCGGGCGGCCGCCTCGATCTCGTCATGCGTGACATCCTCAGCGCACCGCACCTCGCCGGCCAACACAATCGTGTTGGTGGTCGTCAGCGTTTCACAGGCCACGCGCGCGACCGGGTCCTTGCCAATGAACAGGTCGACAATGGCGTCTGACACCCGGTCGCACACCTTGTCGGGGTGGCCTTCGGAGACGCTTTCACTGGTGAAGATATAGGACGAACGAGACATGGACTGGCTCCGGCGCGCTGACGGCGATGAACGATGCCCCATATAAAGACATCTTTATATGGGAATATGATTTGGTCTTAGCTGCTTGCAATTATCGCGTCCAGGGGAATAACGCCGTCCTGCCCACGCACCTGCCCCGCGCAGTTCGTCAGCGCCGGCACGCAGACTGACCACATAGCGCGCACGGTGCGACGGCGCCGACGAGCGGCGCGGGCGAAACTCACGGCCCAGAACCCGTTTTTCAAACCGCAGCTTAGGCCGCCGCTCAGTCGGGATCGGCCAGGGCGCGCACAAGCTCCAAGACGCTGCGTCGCACCTTGGGTTGGGTGATCCGAGCAAACGCAATCGCCAGAGCGACGCCTTCGGGACTGTTGATGAAATCGTCAACGATCGGTGTCTGGTCGCCTTCGCCGAACCCCGCCTGAGCGGGCAAGGAATCCAGACCGTCAAAGAAGAACGACACCGGGACTTCGAGTACGCGCGAGACATCGTAAAGCCGGCTGGCGCCGATGCGATTGGCGCCGCGTTCATACTTCTGGACCTGCTGGAACGTCACGCCGAGTTCTTCACCCAGCTTATCTTGGCTCATGCCCAGTAAGAGACGGCGCAAGCGCACGCGCGATCCGACATGAACGTCGACGCGGTTGGGGCGCTTCTCAGGATCACTCATGGCGCACCTGGTGCTGAGGCGCCGGGCTGAAACGCCGGCTGACCGAGACTTTCATATCGGTACGAACCGCGCGCGCCAAGTCGTGCAATCGAATTCGTCCGCGTACGGCGCCTCACGATTGCGTGTGGCCTGCCGCGTCCTTACGCGGGCTGCGCATGGCCAACACTCCGGTCAGGATCAGCATCAAGAAGAACAGGGCGTCGCCAACCAACGAATAGAGCGTTGGGCGCGCGCGGGCCGGCAGGTCGGCGTCCAGCACGTCCTCAGCCGTCAAGGGCAGACGGGCAATGACGCGGCCATAGGCGTCGACCACGGCCGACACGCCGCCCGTCGCCACGCGCACCAGAGGCACCCCCTCCTCGATGGCGCGATAGCGCGCCTGATTGAAAGCTTGGTGCGGGCCGGGCGTGTTGCCGTACCAGTTGTCCAGAGAGACGTTCGCGATCCAACCTGGACGCTCTGCGCCGCGCGGCGTGTAGCTGGAAAACACGGTCTCGTAGCAAATCTGCGGCGCCACGTCGGGCGCGCCGGGGATCTCCAGCGTGGCCTTGCCGAGGCCGGGTGAATAGCCGCCCGCCACGCGCCCGATGAACGGCGCGCCCAGATTGCGCAATAGGCCCTCCAGCGGAATGTATTCGCCAAACGGCACCAGCCGCGTCTTGTCGTACACACCCGCGATCAGATTGCCGCGCGGGTCGAAATCCAGCGCCACAAACGAATTGTAGAACCGCGGCGACAAGGGCTCTGAAAGGTCGCGCCGGATGGTGCCCGTCATCAAGATCCGCTCCGGGCCGATCACCGCCCCGATCCGCTCTAGCGACTGCGGCTCGTCGAGTAGCAGCATCGGCAGGGCGGCTTCAGACCAAATCACGTGCGTGCGACTGTCCAGACCTGGCCGGTTCGTCAGCGCCAGGTGGCGCTCGCGCACCCGTTCCCGATTGTCGGGACGCCACTTTTCTTCTGGGCTGATTTGCACCTGCACCAGGCGCAGCTTCACGCCAGTTGCGGCGCGTTCGTGCTCGGCCAGGCTGGTGATGCGCCCGAGGCCCGCGGCAAAAATCAGCGCCAGCATCACAAAGGCGGCGATCGGCGCCGCCGTGCGCGCGCGCGGCTGCGCGTCCGGTCCGCCCAGGGCGGCGGGCGCGGCAAAGGCAAACCAGGTCACCATGGACAAGCCATAGGCGCCCCAGATCGACGCTGACTGCGACATCGACCCGCCCGCCAGCCAAACATGTCCCGCCAGATTCCAGGGAAAGCCGCTGAGGATGTGGCCGCGCAGGTATTCGATCACACCAAACACCAGCGCAAACACAAAGATGCGGCGCCAATCGGCGCGCCACAGTGCGGCGCACGCCCAGCCGGCCACGAGCCAGAACAGGGCGACGCCGGCGGCCAGCGACACCGCGCCGGGTATGGCGAAGGGGGCAAACTCAGGGCCGCGCGCTATGAAGGCGCTGCCCACCCACCACAGGCCCGACAAGAAGAATCCGAAACCGAAGCACCAGCCGCGCCACGCGCCCGCCGCACGCGGCTTGGCGGTCTCTCTGGCGCCGTCGATCAGCCACACAAAACCGGTTACGGCCAGCGCCAGAAGCGGCCAGACATAGTACGGAGCGTGCGCAAAGGCGCCGAGCGCGCCCAGCCCGAACGCGGCCGCGCCGGCGCGCCAACCGGTTAGGCGCACCATGCGCGCCCGCCAACCCTCTAAGATGGGCCGCTCATTGAGAACTTCGGCGCGTGCGATCGAACTACTCCGTCCTTGGGGCGTCCTCGTCGTCCGTCGCTTCGCCGCCGATCGCCTGCACGCGCACCACCAGCCGCTTGATGCGGCGCGGGTCAGCGTCGATGACCTCAAACTCAAAGCCGAGCGGATGCCGGATGACTTCGCCGCGCTCAGGCACACGGCCCGCGAGCGTGAACACAAGCCCCCCAACCGTGTCTACTTCTTCAGACAGGTCATCGATGTCGAGACGCGCCTGGGTGACCGCCTCCAGGTCGCAGATCGGCGTGCGTGCATCCACTTCCCAGCACTGCGGCGAGCGCTCCACCACGCTGGGGGCGTCCTCGTCGTCGTGCTCGTCCTCAATGTCGCCCACGATCTGCTCGATCAGGTCTTCCAACGTCACCAGACCGTCAGTGCCGCCAAACTCATCGACAACCACCGCCATGTGGATGCGCCGGGTCTGCATTTTCAGCAACAGGTCGGCCACCTGCATCGACGGCGGCACATAAAGCACCGGGCGAACCACTTCGGGCAGGATCGTCGACCGCGCCACCACGTCTGAGGCGACGCCATTGGGCACCAGGCGCGCCAACACGTCCTTGATGTGCACCATGCCCACCGGCTCATCCAAGCTGTCGCGATAGACCGGCAGGCGAGAGTGATTGGACTCTGCAAACCGCGTTGCGACCTCCCCGAGCGTGGTTTCAACCTCGACTGCAATAATGTCGGCGCGCGGCACCATCACGTCGTCGACACGCAGGTTGTCGAACAGCTCCGCGTTCATCCGCCGCTCGCGTGCCGCGGTTGAGCGCGCATCGTCAGGCGTGAGCTTTTCGGCGCTTGCGCCAGTGTCACGCGCGCGCAAGCGCACCAAGCTGCGCAATCGGGAAATCACGGTTTGCTCGGCTCCCAGCTCAGGCATGGTCGCCCGCTCCATCATCGCCACGCGTACTTACTCCTTGTAATTGTTCGCCAGAGTTGGCGCCGTCGCCCACTTGCATAGCGTACGGATCACAGACCCCGAGACGGGCAAGGGCGCGCCGCTCAAGCATCTCCATTTGGTCTGCTTCCTCATCTGACTGGTGATCATACCCCTCAAGATGAAGAAAGCCGTGAACGATCATATGGAGTGCCCGATGCTCCAGCGACACCCCGGCGTCGTCGGCTTCAGCGCGCACGGTCTGGAACGCCAAAACAATGTCCCCCAAGACCGCCTCGTCTGCGAATTGAGGGTCCGGCGTCGGCGCGCCAGATGGTGTCGGAGCGGCGGGAAACGCCAGAACATTGGTCGGCGCGTCAACGCCTCGGTGAGCGCTGTTGAGCGCCTGCACGCGCGCGTCGTCGGCAAACACCACCACTGCGGGGCAGGTGCTCGACGCCGCCAGCTCAGCCTGGGCGGCGCGCACGGCTCGGCTGGCGGCGTCGTCTACGTTGAGACCCGCCTGCGTCCACGCCGGATCGAGGACCAGCACCTCCGGCGCCGCGGGCGCCTGCGCTTCGTCGCGCGCCGTCTTGGCGCGGGTCACGTCTGGGGCGCCCGTCACGTCTGGGGCGCCCGTCACGCCAGGGGCGCGGGTCACGTCTGGCCTCCAAAGCGCGCCTTGGCGTCGGTTTCGTAGGCTTCCACGATGCGGCCAACGAGCGGGTGGCGCACCACGTCCGCTCGTGAAAATTTTACGATTCCCACTCCTTCGACACCGTCCAGGATCTCTAGGGCGTGGGCCAGGCCGGACGCCACGCCGCGCGGCAGGTCAACTTGACTGGGATCACCGGTGACCACCATCCGCGACCCCTCCCCCAGTCGGGTCAACACCATCTGCATTTGGCTAATGGTCGTGTTCTGCGCCTCGTCGATGAGCACAAAGGCGTTGGTTAGGGTGCGTCCGCGCATGAACGCCAAGGGCGCCACTTCAACGCGCCGATCCTTAGGGTCGCGATACTTCTCCACCTTCTCAGCGCCCAATGAGTCCCGCAGGGCGTCCCAAATCGGCAGCATGTAGGGGTCGACCTTCTCTTCAAGGTCGCCCGGCAGATAGCCCAGCTTCTCGCCCGCCTCGACGGCGGGACGCGCGATGATCAGCCGCTCCACCTGGTGCGCGGTCAAAAGGGCGGCGCCCTGCGCCACGGCGAGGAAGGTTTTGCCGGTGCCGGCAGGCCCGACGCCAAACGACAAGGCCACGCGGGGGTCCTGCAACATCTCCACATAGGTGGCCTGCATGGGGGTGCGGGCCCGGAACGAGGCGGTGCGCCCCACCTGGATGACGCCGTCGTCGGCGTGGGCGGCGACGCCCTCGCGCTCCATGTGGAGCGCCGCGCGCACCTCCGCCTCGCCCACCTCGCGGCCGGCGAAGATCTGATCATAAATCGCCTGCAGCGACCGGCGCGCGCTCTCGCGGGCGCGGGGGTGGCCGGTGATCGTGATCATGCCGCCGGGCGCGGCCAGAAGAACGTCAAACGCCTCCTCAACCAGCGCCAGGTGCCCGTCGTTGGGACCACACAGGCGGCGCAGCATGTCTGGATCATCGAAGTGCACGGTCTCGGTGCCGTCCCTGCGGCGGCGCTCAGCGGCCGCGCGTGGGGTGCGCGCGCTCATGCGGTCTGCGCCGCGACGTCGACCAGGGCTCCGGTGAGCGCGCTGCGCGTTGCCGCCACCACCTTCACCCAGCCGATGTCGCCGATGAGGGCGTCGGGCGCGTCTGCATGCACGGCTTGCAGGTACGGGCTGCGGCCATGCAGCTGACCGGGCTTGCGGCCAGCCTTTTCAAACAGAACCGGGAGGACCTTGCCAATCTGGGCGTCGTTGAAGGCTTGCTGCTGGGCGTTCAGCAGGTCTTGCAGCCGCGCCAGGCGCGCACGCATCACCGCCTCGTCCACCTGCCCCGGCAGGGCGGCGCCCGGCGTGCCCGGCCGGCGCGAATACTTAAACGAAAACGCCTGCGCGTAGCCGACGCGCCGCACCAGGGCGAGCGTGTCTTCAAAGTCGGCGTCTGTTTCGCCGGGAAACCCGACGATGAAGTCGCCCGACAGGGCGATGTCTGGGCGAACGGCGCGCACGCGGTCCAAGATGTCGAGGTAGGACGCGGCTGAGTGACGCCGGTTCATGGCGTGTAAGATGCGGTCGGATCCAGACTGCACAGGCAGATGCAGGTAGGGCATCAGCTTAGGCTCATCACCAAAGGCGGCGATCAGGTCGTCGTCCATGTCATTGGGGTGACTGGTGGTGAAGCGAATGCGCTCCAGCCGATCGATGCGCGCCAGGTGGCGCACGAGACCCGCCAACGTCCACCGCGCCCCATTTGGGCCTTCGCCATTATAGGCGTTGACGTTCTGACCCAGGAGCGTGATCTCGCGCACGCCCGATCGCACCAGGGCCCGCGCCTCCTCCACAATCTGATCAACGGGGCGCGACCATTCGGCGCCGCGGGTGTAGGGCACGACACAGAACGAACAGAACTTATCGCAGCCCTCTTGAACGGTCACAAACGCCGTTGGACCGTCCGCCGACCGCTGGGTTGGCAGGGCGTCAAACTTCTCAACCGCGTCAAACGCCACCTCCAGGGCCTCGCCCGACGCGCGGTGCAAGTTGGCCAGCATCTCCGGCAAGCGGTGATAGCTCTGCGGGCCGGTGACCAGATCCACCACCGGCGCGCGCGCCTGGATCTCAGCGCCTTCCGCCTGGGCCACACAACCAGCGACGATCACGGTCATGTCGCCGCCTGCGCTGCGGCGGGCCTCCTTGAGCGGCTTGATGCGCCCGAGTTCCGAGTAGAGCTTCTCGGCCGCCTTCTCGCGAATATGACAGGTGTTCAGCACCACCACGTCTGCGTCGGCGGGCGCGTCGATCGCCGCATAGCCCAGAGGCGACAGAACATCCGCGATCCGCTCAGAATCGTAGACATTCATCTGGCAGCCATAGGTTTTGATGAAGAGCCGCTTGGCTGGCGCTGGGCCTCGGGAGGCGTTCGTCATGAGGCGCGAGAGGCGACGCGGGATCGGCGCGGCCTGATCTCCATTTGGCGGGTCAGTTAACCAGCAACGCTTATGCGCGAGGACGTGCACACGTTCAAGTGTTCGTCGCTTCTGGCGCAGCGCCCTGTTTGGCCAATCCGCGCGTGACAAACAACAAGAGCGCCAGCGCGCCAAGGGTTAAAACCGACGCGACGTAGAACGCAGCGCCCGGGATCTTCACGGCCGCGTCGGGCGCGTTGAAACTAAAGAAGAGCTGCGTCATCAGGAGCGGGCCGATGATGGCGGTCAGGCTCTGGACACTCGTCAGCGCCCCGTTTAGCTCGCCCTGCTGATCATTGCCGACCGCGTTCGCCGCGATGCCCTGCATGGCCGGCATGGCAATGGCCGCCAGTGCGCCAAAGGTCACAACGACAAAGATCATCCACCCCTGGGACGCCGCCCCCAGGCCCAAGAACTGGATGGAAAACACCGTCAGTCCCAGGGCTGCGGCGCGTCGGTTGCCAAGCTTGGGCACAATGAGGCGGGTCAGGCCGCCCATCACAATGGCCGACGTCAGCCCGACGTAGGCAAGCGACAGGCCGACCTCCATGGCGCCCCACTCGAAACGCGCCTGGGTGTAGTAGGACCAGGTGGCCGTCAGCGCCCAGTGTCCCGTGTGGTAAAGGAAGAACACGCCCGCAATGCCGACCACGATCGGATTGGCCCGAAACGCCTTGAAGGCGCCCAGCGGGTTTGCGCGCGCCAACGAAAACGGACGGCGGTTCTCTGGCGACAAGGTCTCCGGCAGCACCAGAAAGCCGTAGAGGGCATTGAGCGCCGCCAGCGCGGACGCGGCAAAGAACGGCGCGCGCGTGTCGATTTCGCCCAACAGGCCGCCGATCACCGGCCCAATGATGAAGCCCAGCCCGAACGCCGCCCCGATCATGCCGAAGTTCTGAGCGCGCTTTTCAGGCGGGCTGATGTCGGCGATGTAGGCGTTGGCGGTGGAGAACGTTGCGGCGAAGAAGCCCGACAGGGCGCGCCCGACAAACAGCCACGCCAAGGTCGGCGCAAAGGCCATCAGGAGGAAATCCCCGCTGTAGCCAATGAGAGAGCCAATCAGCACCGGACGCCGCCCGAAACGATCGCTGAGGTTGCCGATCAACGGGGCGAATAAGAACTGCATGAGAGCGAACGCCACCAGCAGCGCCCCGCCCCAGCGCGCCGCTTCGGCCACGCCGCCGCCGGTCACCTCCATGATCAAGGACGGCATCACCGGGATGATGATGCCGATGCCGATCATGTCGACGACCACGGTGATGAACAAAAATATGAGGGCGTGACGGCCAGGCTTGCGCGACATGTTCACCCTTGCTGCAGCGACGGCCAGCAGGCGCGCGGCCCCGTCCCCGCCCTCTTAGAGGCGCGCTGCGCGGCTCTGGCAAGTGCGCGAATTTGACCGGCTCTCGCCTTCCAGGCGTCGGACCCCAGGGCGGACCAGGGCGGTCCAGGCGCAAAACGCATCACTGGCGCGCGCCCGAGCCTGGGGACGGCGGCGTTGCGCATGACGCTGACTAGCTTGCTGAGCCTGCTTCAGCTTGCGCCTGGGCGGGAACCACGACGCCCGACCGTAGGCGCAGATGGGTCACGGCGCCCAAGTCGATGAGCTGAGACACCGGCGGTTCGTAGATGCGCCACGGCGGGGTCGCGTCACAGCGCGCAATCACTTCGGCCAGCTCCAGCTCTCGGCCAGGCGGAGGGATCAGGCTGACGTAGGCCTCTGACGGGCCGGCCGCCTCTCCGGTGAGTGCGTAGGAGCGCTGATGGCATCCAAGCCGCGTGCGGTCGCTCGCAATGCGCTGTTCGGCCGCCAGGAAGATGTCGAGGCACGCGCTTGAACACCGGCGCGGCGCTTCTGTGGCCAGGCCATTGCGCTGCACCAGCCGCGCGATGCGGTCGCCAAAGCCCACCGAACCGCCAGGACTGTCGAGCACCAGTCGGGTAAACCGCCCCGGGTCGGCGGCCAGCGCGTCGCGCACCCCTTCGGCCATGCGCCGTCCCACGGTGCCTGAAACCAAGAGCGCGTCGCCGCGCGCCTCCACCCGGCCCGCGTCCAGCGCTGGGCTGCTCCAGCCGAGCGCTGTTTCCAGTTCGCCGCCGCGCGCCAGGACCCACAGCCCGTGTCCGGACCAGGCCCCGATGAGCGCCCACACGGCCAAGGCGGCCACGGGCCCGTCGCGTCCCGCAGACCCGTCCGCCGAAGGCCGACGCCCGCACGGGCTCAAGC
>CAYGQB010000096.1:0-10755 GCA_964351895.1 uncultured Caulobacterales bacterium | reverse complement strand
CCCCAGGAGCGCCCCGACAATCGGATGCGCGGACAGGGCGGCGTTGGTCGCGAGCGTTTTGCGCGGCGCATTCTTTTCTGTGAAAAACACGCTGCGATAGCGGCCGAAGGCGCGCACCGGGTCATCCGTTGCAAGCGCTGCGCTGATCTTCTGGGCCAGCTTATGATCGCTGCTGGAGCCCGCCTGCATCGCGTCGACCAGAATGCCCAGCTGCGTATGCGGCGCATCTCTCCAGGCCTCAGCGCGCAGCGTTTCGCCGTCCGTGTCGGGCGGGGCGCCATAGTCGGCAAAGACGCGCCGGCGCAGACCGTCCGCATCGCCGCAGGCGTCCACGAAGGCGCGCACTGCGCGCGCCTCGCCGCCGGCCCAGTCAAACAGGCCGTCGATCGCCTTGTCGTCGAGAACCACGCCGGCCACCCCAGCAAACGCCGACGCCAGCGCTGCATCTCCGGCGTTGGCGCGCTGAGCGACATGCGCGCGCGCCGCCTCGCTCAAGGCCCGCGCCTCGCCATCGTCCAAGATGGCAAAGCCAGGTTCGATCCCGGCTTCAACAGGAAAGCGCCGCAAGACCCGCTCGCAGAAGGCGTGGATGGTTTGAATTTTCAGCCCGCCCGGCGTTTCCAGCGCTCGTGCAAACAGGGCGCGCGCAGTCGATAGACCTGCGCTCGGCGTCTCGGCGCCCATCTCGGCGATCTCTCGCGCCAGGACATCGTCGGTACGTGTCGACCAGGCGCTGAGGCGGGCAAACAGGCGCGACTGCATCTCGCTCGCCGCCGCCTTGGTGTAGGTGACGCACAAGATCTTCGCTGGGTCTGCGCCCGCCAGCAGAAGCCGGATCACACGATCCACCAGAACGCGGGTTTTGCCAGAGCCGGCGTTGGCCGTCACGGCGACGTGGCGACTTGGATCAGAGGCCAGGCGTTGCAGTCGAGTGGCGTCCTGGACGGCGGCGCTCATTCGTCGTCCCCGCCGACAGCGGCCCATTCACGCCGACGCGAAAGCCGATCATAGTCGCCGATGAACTTGACCGATTGGGCGCGCGTTTGCGGGCGATAGGCGATGGCCGGGTCTGCATAGCTCTCCACCCGCTTGCGTAGGTTCGCGATGGTGTGGGCGACCAATTCGTCGACCCCCTCGCCCGCCGCCGGCGTCGCTGACGCCACCCCCGCCTCGCCGCCACGCACGCGCACATAGACCAGGGCGCGCGATAAGCCCGCCGAAAGCCCCTCAAAGCCACCGTGCGCCAGGATCGCCGCCTCCAGCGGCAACTGGGGCTCAAGACCGGCCGCCATCATCTTCAGGGTCGGCGGCTTTCCGGTCTTATAGTCGATCACGCCATATCCCTCAGGGCCTGCATCAATGCGGTCGGCAATGGCGGTGACGGTGAACGAGCCGGCGAGGGTCTCGAAGGTCCAGGCGCCCTGGGCTTCAAACGCGGCCGGCCGCCATCCCGCACCACGCTGCTCGCGTTCCCACTCGGCCATTGTTTCGCCAGCGCGCTCCAGGCGCGGGGCGGCGCGCGCCAGGACGTCGGCATTGGCGCCCATGCGCGCCAGTTCCTGTAACGCTTCAGCGCTCAGAGCTGCGGCGAGGTCGGCTGTGATCGCCGCATCCGGCTCTAGGCCGCCCAATACGACCTCCAGCGCATGGTGTACGGCGACGCCGTGTTCGCGGGCGTCCGGCGCGCGATCAGGCGGGTCCAGCGCGCGCAGCTTTAAGATGCTGCGGGCGTAGAGCCCATAGGGATCGCGCATCCATTCGCGCACCCGGCTGACCGACAGCTTCACCGGACGCGCCTCAACCGGAGGTCGCGGGGCCGGACGGCGAACGCGCGCCACGGCGGTTTGGCCCGCGTCCGGCGTCCCCGCTCCGGACACCGCAGACAGGCCTGCGAGCGCCAGCCAATCGGACTGCGGCGTCAAGGCGTCGGGGGTTTGCGCCCCGTCCGCCAGCGCGCGCAGGCGCCAGATCCAACGCGAGGCGACCGTTGGCGTGCCCTCAATCCGGATCGCACGCGTCAAAAGGACTTCCGGTGCGCAGGCCAGCTGCGCGAAATCGTGGGCGGCCTGGCCGATGCGGCGCTCGCGGTCGGGCAGGCCGGCTGTTTCTCGCATGCCGCGGCTCATGAACGCGTCGTCGACAACGGGCGCCGGCCACACCCCCTCATTGAGGCCAGCCAGGATGACGCGATCAGCGCTCAAGAGCCGGGCCTCAACCGGCGGGACAGCGCGGGCGCGCACGTCCGGATCGATGGGGCCACGCACCGATGCGGCGCGCATCAGGCGTTCCAAGACGCGCGCATAGTCGTCCAGCGTCAGGTCCGGCAGGGCTTCAGCCTCGCTCATCAGATCGCGCAACAGGGCGGCGGCCGCCTCGCCGTCGGCGTCGCGCCACATGCGTTCAGCGCCGGGCGTGTCCGGGGTCGTGGCTATGCGCTCACAGGATTCGGCGTGCGCGCGGGCAAACGTGGCGACATCGGCGCGCCCCGCCTGACACGCCTCTTGGAGCGGGGTCAGGGCGTCGATGATGCGTTCCAAACAGTCGCCGCCCGGCATGGTCGCAGACGATCCACCGCTCCCAAGCCGCGTGCGCAGGCCGTCCCAGCCCCCTGGCGGACGCACGCCGCGCAAGCCGCGCGCGTCCAGATCAGCGTAGGCCGCGCGCGCGTCCTGCGCATCAAGGCCGAAGGCGGCGTCAGGATGGGTCGCCAGCGCGCTGATCGCAATCGGCCCGCCCGGATCGCGCACGCACGCCAAGGACAGAGCCAACAGAGCGCCGGCGCGGGTTTCAGCCACCGGGGCGCCAAACGATGCGTCAAGCTGAACACCCCACTGCTCGAGCGTTCGCGCCACCCGCGTCACGATCGCCCGGTCCGGCGTGACCAGGAGCACGGACTTCTCGGGGGCTTCGAGCGCTTCACGCACGCACAGGGCGACCACCTGCGCTTCAGCCTCCTCGTCCGGGGCCTCGACCAGGCTGACGCCGTCAAACCCGCGCCGGATGGGGTCCTCGACGTCTGACTGGCTCCGAAGCTCGGCAATCCGCGTCAGCCAGTCGGCCGTCGCCGGAGCGGGACGCAACGCCTCATTGATCACGCGTTGGCGCGCGCGCGCCGCCGGACCCAGCGCCGCCCCAGGCCAAGGGCGCACAGACGCGCGCGGCGTGTCCATCGCGGCAAGCGCGTGGGCCAATGCGCGCTGAGGATGGGCGTGATCCAGGCTGTCCCAGGCCGCATCGTCCAGCTCTCGGTCAAGACCCGGCAACACCACGCAGCCGCGCGGAGCGCGCGCGATCGCCGACAAGAGCGCCGCGGTCGACGGGTTGGACCCGGTTGATCCGGCCGCGATGATGGGGCCGGCCGGCGGCGCCTCACGCCAGCTCTGCGCCAGCGCCTGGGCCACGGCGACATGGCGCGCGCCCGGGTCGATGCGCCCCAGCTCTTGCAGGCGCGCCGGCCAGTGCGCACGCACAATCGAGACAAATTGCGCCGCGTCTTGGAAGTGTTCGGGCAGAGCGGCGGCCAAGCTGGACACGCCATCCAGATCAGCGCTGGAGAACTCGGCCAACTCGTCAAAGAGCGCGCCGAGGTCATCTGCAAGAGCCAGCGCGCCAACCAGGTTGGCCTCCACGCCGCGCGCAACATCGCGGCGCGCCAGGAGCGCAGCCAGCTCGAACCGACGCCGCGCGGTGGAAACGGCCGCAGGCAAGTTGAGCGTCAGAGCGCCTGGCTCAAACGGCGGTTCGTTTTCGTCGATGTCGCCGAGAGGGCGAATGGTGGGCAAAAGCGTCGCTGGCGGCGCCCCGTCCGACGCGCGCAAGAACGCCCCCACCAGTTCGCGCGCGGCGCGGCGCGTGGGCACCAGAACGACCGCGTCGGCCATGGCAAAGGGATCGTCGGGCGACGCCAGCGCCTGCATCAGAGTGCCGGCGAGCGTGTCGAGGAATGGCGCGCCGGGCGCGATGGTGAAGACACGCGGCCCGGACGTCCCGGGCGCGTCAAACAAGAGCGACGGGTCTGGCGCCGTCACGCCGCCCCCTCGGCCAGGCGCGCTTCAGCCTCGTCACGCCCGCTCGGGTCGCCGACATGCATCCACAGCCCGTCATACACCACGCCGCACACCCGCCCCTGCGGCAAGGCGCGGTCCCACATCTTGTTGAGCGAGAACGGTTCTTCAGAGAATCCATCGATGAGGCGGGGATGAAAGATCTGAACGCCCATGTAGGCAAAGGGAGCGCCCTCGCCTGGCGCTGGGCGTCTTAAGGCCCCGTCGCCCGCCCGATGAAAGTCTCCTGCACCGGGAAAGCCGGTGCACTTGGCCAAGGGCGCCAGCAAAAGAAGCGCGTCCATGCGCGCTGCGTCCCAGGCCGCCAACAACGGACCTAGCGCCCCCGCGCCGCCCGGCGGATCGAGCCAGATGGAATCGCTATTGGCCACGAAGATCGGATCGGTCCCGAGCATGGACCGCGCCTTGACCAGGGCGCCGCCCGTTTCCAAGAGCTGGGCGCGTTCGTCCGAGATCAGGATCTCTGGCTGGGTTCGCGTCTTGAGCCTGGATTCCAACGCATCAGCAAAGTGATGCACGTTGACAATGGCGCGTGTGACGCCCGCCGCCGCCAGCCGGTCCAGCATGTGATCAACGAGTGTTCGACCCGCCACCTCAACCAGCGCCTTGGGGCGGTCATTGGTCAGCGGCCGCATGCGGGTGCCAAGCCCCGCCGCCATGACCATGGCGGTGCGCACAGACGGTGTGGCGGTGCGAACAGAGGGCGGCGAAGCGCGGACGGTCATGAGCGGGCCAGCCTTGGCGCGCACCGCGCCGTGAGCGTGCGCAAATCCGCCAGGGCTGGATGGCGCAGATTGGCGGCAAACAGCCGCTCGACGCGCGGCAGAAAGGTCATGTAGCCGGGCTTCTTAAACACGTGCTCCAGGCGCATGAAGACGCCCAAGATCTTGGCGTTGCGCTGGGCGCCCATCACGGCGTACGCCGCGTTGAAGCCGTCCGGATCGGCAAGATGCGCGCCCGACACGTAGCGGTCCAGCATCGGATCCACGAGATGCGGCTCCACATCGCGGCGCGCGTCCTCCAGGAGCGACACCAGATCATAGGCGGGATGCCCAAAGAGCGCGTCCTGGAAATCGATCACGCCGGCGCGCGCGACGCCCTCGCGGTCCGGCAGCCAGATGAGATTGGAGGCGTGCACGTCGCGCAAGACGAGGCACGGACCCTCCGAGCGCAAGGCGGCGAACCCAGCGTCCCACACCGCCTCCCACTCGCCCAGGAACCCTTGATCTTGGGCCAGCTCGGGCCGGGTGTCGTCGCCGTGAACCAGATAGTGCTCTAAAAACAGCCGCGCCTCGGCGTGCAGGGCCACATCGTCATACGTCAGGATTGGCCAGGACGGCCCCCCGACCTCGTCGACGCTGACGACGTCGGGGAAGGTGGCGCGTCGCACCGCCGCCAGCATGTCCACCGCCGCGCCATAATAGGCGGCGGCGTCAGCGCCGCGCGCGAGGTCTTCAGTGAACACCGTCTCGCCCAGGTCCTCCAGCAGCACCCAGCCGGCCTCCACATCGGCGCCAAGCACACGCGGCGCGGAGAAGCCGCGCGCCGTCAATGCGCGCGCCAGGCCAACGAAGGCCGCAATATTAAGCCCCGCAAGCCGCGCCTGGGCTTGATAGGGCATGGCCGCGCGCTCTTGCGGCGTGGCGTCCGGCGGGCAGATCGCGCGCTCGGTTGATGGGTCTGCGTTCATCAGGACGGCGCGCGCGCCGTCAGTCGCCACCAGGCGCTCGTAGCTGCGCGGCGACGCGTCGGCGATGGTCTGGCGCACCTGCGCCTCCCCCCAGCCGGCGTCCCGCAACAGGGCGCGCCGGGCCGCCTCACGCGGTGAATTTGGCATCGCGATCTCTCCAAGCGCCGTGGCGAGTGACACCGATTCGTCGCCCCATCTCCAGCGCTTCAAGCGTGATGTCGAGGCGATCGCGCGGCGCCCAGTCACCCAATCGTTCCGGCCATTCAATCACCGTGACCGCCTCGCCGATGGCGTCCAACAGCCCCAGCTCGACAACCGCTTGAGGATGCTCAAGCCGATACAGATCGGCGTGCCACAACTCGGTGTCGCCAGAACCGTAGAGACAGACGAGCGCATAGGTCGGGCTGGGAATGTCGCCGTCCTCGCCGGTGAAGGCGCGGATCAAGCTGCGCGCCAAGCTGGTCTTGCCGGCGCCCAGCCCGCCGCGCAAAAACACCGTGTCGCCGGGGCGTAGCTGGCGGCCGATGAGCGCGCCAAGCCGCTGTGTCGCGTCAACGTCCGGTGCGTCGATCCACACAGGTTCAGGGACCTCAGGCGGGTCGAGGGGTGATCGGGGTGCGCTCATCAGCTCCGGTTGTGAAACGCAGGCCGTCGACGTGCAAGCCGCGGGGGGCGCGGCGCCGGAGCGAAGGGCAAAAAAGAACGGCGTTCACAGCCATCTCGGCGCAGGGCTCATGACTCCGGCGCGTCGCCGCGATAGCACTGACGCGCGCGACCAGGTCACACGCGCGAGCGACGAAAGAGAACCTCCAGCGTGCAGCACCGCGGCGTTTTGATACTTGGCGGCGGGCAAGCCAGCGCCCAGGCGGCGGCCAGCTTGCGTCTCGCGGGCTTTGACGGCGCTGTAACCATCGCCAGCGAGGAGACCACGCCGCCGTATCAGCGCCCGCCGCTGTCGAAGGGGTATCTCCTGGGAGAACTCGACGCTGAGCGCCTGGCCGCCAAGCCGCCCGCCTTTTACGAGCAATACGACATCGCCCTTGCGCTGGGCGCGCGCGCCACGGCGATTGACTTAACCGCCGGCGAAGTGTGGTTCGCGCGCGGCGCGCGCCGGCCGTTTGACAAGCTGATCATTGCCACCGGGGCGCGGGCGCGCCGGCTGAAGATTCCCGGAGCCGATCTTGCCGGGGTGATGACCCTGCGCACGCGCAACGACGCCGACGCCTTGCGCGCTCGCCTCGCCAGCGCCAAGAACGTGGTGGTCATCGGCGGCGGCTATATCGGCTTAGAAACGGCCGCCGCTGCGCGCAAGCAAGGGTGCGCGGTCACGGTGCTGGAGATGGCCCCGCGCCTTCTCGCCCGCGTCGCCGGGCCCGAGCTGGCCGACTTTTACGCCCGCCGACACGCCGCCGAAGGGGTCGACATTCGCGTCAATGACAGCGCCGCCCAATTTGTCGGCGCTGCGCAGGTGGAAGCCGTCGTGACCGCGTCGGGCGACCGTCTGCCCGCCGACACGGTTGTCATTGGGGTGGGCGTGATCGCCAACACCGAAGCAGCAGAGGCGGCGGGGCTGCGCTGTGATGACGGCGTGGTGACCGACGCGGCCAGCCGCACCAGCGCGCCGAACGTCTACGCGATTGGCGACTGCGCGCGCGCCTGGAGCCCAATCTACGAGCGCGCCTTGCGATTTGAATCGGTTCAGAACGCGCTGGACGCCGCCAAGGCCGCCAGCGCCGCCATTCTGGGCGC
Source organism: uncultured Caulobacterales bacterium (assembly GCA_964351895.1). Classification (GTDB taxonomy): domain Bacteria; phylum Pseudomonadota; class Alphaproteobacteria; order Caulobacterales; family Maricaulaceae; genus CAYGQB01. The sequence goes on along the minus strand of CAYGQB010000096.1, from coordinate 3,252 downwards.
CAAGCCGCCGGCCGCTCAAACCCCTTGGAACTGGTCCGATCAGTATGACGTTAAGCTGCAAATCGCGGGGGTCAGCGCCGGCGGCGACCAGGTGATCATCCGCGGCGACCTCAATGGCCCTTCGTTTGCCGTCTTCACGCTCTTGGAAGGGCGCCTGATTGCCTGCGACGCCGTCAATGCGCCAACCGAGTTCCTGGCCGCCCGCCAAATCATCATGCGGCGCGGCGCACCCGACCCAGGCCATCTTCGTGATCCAGCGATTGCAATGAAGTCGATCATGGCGGAGGCGTGCGCATGACCTTGCCGACGCACGACAGACCGATCGTGATCGCCGGCGCTGGAGCCGTAGGCGGGTTTGTAGGCGGGGCGCTGGCCGCCACCGGGCGCCGGGTGCGCCTTCTTGCGCGCCCGTCCGTGATCGAAGAGGTGCGCACGCACGGCCTCCAGCTGACAGATTTAGACGGAGGTGAAGCGCGCTTGTCGGTCGCCGACTTTGATCTGATGACAGACAATGGCGTCGCCGCCTTCTCCGGGGCGGGGACCGTGATGGTGACGGTCAAAAGCGCGGCGACCACTGACATGGCCTCCCTGATCGCCGCACACGCCCCCCAAGACGCCGTGATTGTTAGCTTGCAGAACGGTGTCGCCAACGTTGCCCGACTGCGCGCAGGCGCCCCCGCTCATGACGTGCGCGCGGGCGTGTTTGCTCCCAATGTGGCGCGCATCGGCCCGGGCCAGTGGCGACGTGGCACAGACGGCGGCGTACACGTAGAAGCGGGCGAACCGGACGTTGCCGCTCTTTTTGCGGGCTCGCTCTTGTCGGCGCAGGCCCACGCCGACATGACGTCGGTTCAGTGGGGCAAGATCCTGATGAACTTGAACAATGCGGTGAACGCCCTGTCGGGCCTGCCGTTGCGCGCCCAGCTTGCCGATCCGCGCTGGCGCAAGCTTCTGGCGCGGTCCATCCGAGAGGCCACGGCGCTGCTAAACGCAGCCGGCCAGCCGATCGCCGCCGTGGGTAAGGCCCGTCCAGCTCAGTTCCGCCGGCTGCTCAGCCTTCCAACGCCCCTGTTCTTGTTCGCGCTTGACCGCCTTGTGCGGGTGGACGCGACGGCGACCTCATCCATGCAGGACGATTTGAACGCCCGCCGGGCCACAGAAATCGATGATCTTCAGGGTGAAGTATTGGCTCTGGCTCAACGCCTTGGGCGCGACGCGCCGCTCGCCCGCGCCGTGCGCGACGCGGTGCGCGCCGCAGAGGCCGCGGGCGCGGGGCCGCCGCATCTCTCGCACGCTCAATTTGACGCCCAGCTTGGGCCGCTTCTCAGCTAAATCATTGCGCTTTCACTCTCGCGCCCTACGTAACGGGCGCGCGGAGCGATGCTCCGCCTGATCAGACAAGTGAGACAGACCATGGCCAAAATCACCTACATTGAGCGCTCAGGCAAAGAGCATGTTGTCGACGTTGCGCCCGGCATGACGGTGATGGAAGGGGCTGTGAAGAACATGGTGCCCGGCATCGACGCCGATTGCGGCGGCGCCTGCGCCTGCGCCACGTGCCATGTCTATGTCGACGCCGCATGGCTGGAATCCACCGGACGCGCAGAGGCGATGGAAGAAAGCATGCTCGACTTCGCCAGCGACGTTCAGGACGGCTCGCGGCTGTCATGCCAGATCACGGTGACCGCCGCGCTTGATGGCCTGGTGGTGCGCTTGCCGGACAGCCAGGGCTAGGTTCGCCCGCCCCCTGATTTTGCCCGCGTTAAAGCGTCGCTGCGGCGACGCGCGCCCTCGCTTGAGCTGAGCCAGAGTGCTTTTCAAGCGCGATGGACGCTCTTGACCGCTCTCGCCTGGCCCGCTGGAACGCGCCCACGCCGCGCTACACCAGCTATCCCACCGCGCCGCACTTTTCGAACGCCGTCGGCCCCGACGACACGCGCGTCTGGCTGCAAGAACTCGCCCCCGACACGCGGGTCTCGCTCTACGCCCACATCCCCTTCTGCGACACGCTGTGCTGGTTTTGCGGCTGCCGAACCCGGGTGGTGAATCGCTACGCGCCGATCCGCGCCTATCTCGATGATCTCATTACCGAAATCGACCAGATTGCGAGCCTCTCTGCGGCCCGCACAGTGACGCGGGTGCATTGGGGTGGCGGCTCGCCGTCGCTGCTTGAGCCAGACGACGTCGCGCGCCTGTCAGACGCGATTGGCGCCGCCTTCAACCTGACGCGCGAAGCTGAATTTGCCATCGAGATCGACCCGCGCGGCTTTGGCCCAGACCGCATCGCGGCGGTTGCGCGCGCTGGCTTGACCCGCGCCTCCATCGGCGTTCAAGACGCCGACCCCTGCGTGCAGGCCGCGATCAACCGCATCCAGACGATGGAAGAAACGACCCGGGTCGCCCGCGGCCTGCAAGACGCCGGCGTCCAAAGCCTCAACATCGACCTGGTGTACGGCCTGCCGCATCAAACCCAGGACCGCGCCCTGGCGACGGTCGATGCGGTTTTGGAGCTGGAACCCAGTCGGATCGCCGTGTTCGGCTATGCTCACGTGCCCGACTTTGCGCCGCGCCAGAAGCTCATTGACGACGCCGCCTTGCCCGGCCCTGAGGCGCGGTTTGAAACCGCAGAGGCGATCGCAGAACGTCTGGTTCAGGCGGGCTACCTGCGCATTGGCCTGGATCACTTCGCCCTGCCTTCCGACAGCTTGGCGCAGGCGGCGCGCAGCGGTCGGCTTGGCCGTAATTTCCAGGGCTATGTCGATGATGACGCAGATGTTCTGATCGGTGTGGGCGCCTCAGCGATCAGCGATCTTGGCTGCGCCTACACCCAGAACGAACCGGACGTCAGTCGATGGCGCGCCATGCTGGCCGCCGGGCCCACCACCGCGCCCACGACCGCGCGCGGCGTCGCCCTTACGCACGAGGACCATCTGCGCCGCGACGTGATCGAGCGTTTGATGTGTGAGGGAGCTGTGGATCTGGCCGCCGCCTTGGCGCGCGCGGGACGGGCGCCGGACAGCTATCAGCAGGCCTTCGCCGACGCGCTCGACCAGCTTGAGCCGATGATCGCCGACGCCATTGCGGTGCGCGATGGCGCGCACGTGTCGGTGACGCCAGCCGGCCGGCCGTTCGTGCGCGTTGTGGCGGCCGCGTTTGACGCTCGGCGCGCCGAGAGCGCGGCCCGCCACGCGGCCGCTGTCTGAGCCTTCAGCTTGGCCCCCAAAAGAGAAGCGGCGCGGGATCATCTCCCGC
>CAYGQB010000095.1:0-11014 GCA_964351895.1 uncultured Caulobacterales bacterium | reverse complement strand
GCCCTGAACGCTAAAACAATTGACGCGACGGACGCTGACAGTCCGGACGCCTGGCGCGAGCTTCTGCCCGGCGCCGGGGTCAAGTCAGCGTCAATCTCCGGTTCCGGCCTGTTTAAGGACGCAGCGTCTGACGCGTTGGTGCGCGCCGTGTTTTTCTCACAAGAGGCCCGCGAGTGGCAGATTGTGATTCCGAGTCTTGGCGTGCTCGATGGCCGCTTTCTCGTTGCTGCGCTTGAATACTCTGGCAGTCACGACGGGGAAGCGCAGTACGCGATTACTCTGGCGTCTGCGGGCGCGCTTGCGTTTGCCGCATCATGACGCGGCTGGGCCTGAATGCAGCGCGCGGCGAAACGCGTGTCGTAGTGGACGGGGTTGAGGTGCGCTTGTGCCTGACCCTCGGAGCCCTCGCAGAGATAGAGACGATGTTCGACGCGGACGGTCCGAGAGCCGTTGCCGAGCGTCTGGCGGCGGCGAGCGCGGCTGATCTCCTGATTGTTTTGGCGGCATTGGCGCGTGGCGGCGGGCATGATCTGTCGACTGAGGATTTCGCGCGCAGCTCTCTTGAGCCGCGTGACGCCGCTCGCGCGATCCGTCAGGCGTTTGCGTTTGCCGCCTTCGATGAGGGGGTCGGCGCAGCCTGCGAGGAGCACCCATGACTGCAAGGCACACGCGCTGGGCCAGAGCGCTCGCGATTGCGGTGCGACTTGGCGTTCCACCCCAAGCCTTCTGGCGTCTCAGCCTCGTTGAGTGGCGCGCCATCGCCGGGCCCTGGGCAATGGGTGCGGGGTTGGACCGGGCCGCCTTTAACGCGCTGATGCACCGTCATCCAGATCAAAGACCAGAACAACAAGTTGCCGCCAGCACCCCGGCGGCGTCACAGGAAGGTGACGATGTCTGACGTCGATGAAAATGGACAGAGGGATGAAGGCGAGACCCCGTTCGAACGCGCCGTAGCGCGTGGCGGTGAAGCCCTTAGCGCCATGGCGCAGGGGCCGGCGCAAGACGCAGCTGAACGCCTTCAAGCGACCTACGCAGACGTTGGCAAAGCCATCGAAGATGCGCTGGTTGGGGCCGCCACTACGGGTAAGGTCTCGTTTAACAGTCTTGCCGCTGAAATCAGCACAGCTTTGGCGTCGCTTGCGATCGAGGAGTTGTTTGGGCGCAGCCCCGTGCGCGGCCTGACAAGCGCGCTGAGCGCGCCGTTCTTTGGCTCGCGTGCGGACGGGGGGGCGGTCACTCCGGGTGGGGCCTACCTGGTCGGAGAAAGAGGCCCGGAACTCTTCGTGCCCGGACAATCTGGCGAGGTTCTGTCCGGGGGCGGCGGATCAGGCTCTCCGGTGACCGTCAACATCACCATTCAGGGCGATGCGGGCGGCGCCGGATGGCGCCAATCGCGCAGCCAAGTTGAAACCAGCGTTGCGCGCGCCGTGGCGCGCGGCCGCAAGAATATGTGAGCCCCATGGCAAGCTTTCATGACGTGTCATTTCCATTCTCCCTGGCCTTGGGCGCGCGTGGTGGACCTGAACGGCGCACCGACGTCGTCACGCTGGTGTCAGGCCGTGAGGAACGCAACAGCCCCTGGTCCGGCTCGCGTCGAAGCTGGGACGTCGGCGTCGCCATCCGATCGCGCGATGATCTGTACACGCTGATGAGCTTCTTCGAAGCGCGGTGCGGGCGTCTCTACGGGTTTCGCTTCCGAGACCCGCTCGATTCATCGTCAGCCGCCCCGTCCAAACCTGTGACGCCGATTGATCAAGACATCGGTCTGGGTGACGGTACGACGGTCTCGTTTCAATGCGTTAAGCACTATCGAGACGCGGGCCATACCGTCACCCGCACAATCGACAAGCTGGTAGACGGCACGGTCTCAGTCGCGGTGGATGGCGTGCTCGTCGCCGCGTCGATCGATGACGCAACAGGACGGATTGAACTGTCCGCCCCGCCGCCTGCGGGGGCCGTTGTCTCCGCCGGATTTAAGTTCGACACGCCCTGTCGCTTCGACACCGATCGGCTGGAGATCAGTCTCGATGCGTTTGACGCCGGCGAAGCGCCCCACCTTCCGATTGTGGAGATCGTGGGCGTATGACCGGGCTTCCAGTAGCGCTGCAAGCGCACCTAGACGCTGGCGCAACAACGCTCGCCTGGTGTTGGCGCCTTGAGACCCGAAGCGGCGACGTCCACGGCTTTACCGATCACGATCGAGACTTAAGCTTTGGCGGACTGACCTATGCGGCGGGCGCCGGGGACATGGTGGGCGCTGTCCAGCGCCAAGAGGGTTTCAGCGCCGATACTGGCGGCTTTGCGGGACTGATTTCATCTCCCACTTTGGACGCCTCGGACTTGCAAGCAGGCGTCTTTGACGGCGCTCGCATCGAGGTGATCCGCGTCAACTGGGCGACACCCGACATGCGCTGGACAGTCTGGACCGGGCGATTGGGGGACGTGTCGTGGAGCGGCGCGCGGTTCGAAGCTGAATTGCGCGGCGAGGTGGTGGCTCTCGATGAGGCGATTGGGCGGCGCTTGCAGCGTCGTTGTGACGCCAAGCTCGGCGATGCGCGCTGCGGCGTTGATCTGGCCGCGCCTGGGCGGCGGGCGTCAGGGCTTGTGGCACTGACGGTGAACGATCTCGTATTTGACGCCAGCGGTCTTGAGGACATCGCGCCCGGACATCTGGTGCACGGGACGATCGCGTGGACCTCCGGCGACAATGTCGGCGCGGTTCAGCGCGTGCGCGCGCACGCGCTTGTCGGCGGTTCCGCACGGCTGGAATTGTCGGAGCGTCCGGCGCGCCCAGCCGCCGAGGGCGACGGGTTCGACGCTGTCGTCGGGTGTGACAAGCGCTGGAGCACCTGCCGCGACAGGTTCGCCAACATCGCGCGGTTCCGTGGCTTTCCCATGATGCCAGGCAACGACTGGCTGCAGAAGACTGCGGCCGGTGAGACACTTCTCGACGGAGGCTCACTGTGGCCCCAAACACCAAGCGACGGGTGACACGCGCCCACATTCTGGCGGCGGCGTATGAGTGGCTCGACACGCCCTATCAGCATCAGGCCAGCGTGCGCGGCGCCGGCGCAGATTGCCTTGGCCTGGTGCGCGGCGTGTGGCGCGACGTGATGGGGCCTGAACCTGAGCCTACTCCGCCCTACACGCCTGATTGGGGCGAAGCGAGCTCCGACGAACCCCTGTTGGCGGCGGCTGAGCGCTGGCTGAGGCCACTGGCGCTGGCCGAAGCCCAACCTGGCGACGTTGTGGCGTTTCGCATGCGACCAGGGGCGTGCGTCAAGCACCTGGCGCTGGTGTCAGGCTCGCGCCGCATTCTCCACGCCTACTGGGGGCGCGCCGTCACTGAAACCGCCCTGACCCCATGGTGGCGCTCGCGCCGCGCCGCCGCCTTCGCCTTTCCGCTGGAGACGCTCTGACATGTCGACACTTGCACTGACGCCGGTCGGTTTGGCTGTAAACGTGCTGCAGGCTGGCGCTGCGTCAGTGATCTCACGGGCGTTCGACGATCGCCACACCGACGGTGCCCGCTTGTCGGACATGCGCCTGCAAACCTCCACTGAGGGCGCCGGACTGCCGCTGGTCTTTGGGCGCGTGCGGCTCGCAGGTCAGGTGATTTGGGCAACGCGGTTTCGCGAAACGTCTCAAACCAGTCACATCGGCGGCAAGGGCGGCGGCCCCACGCGCACCGACTATGGCTACACCTGCAGCTTCGCAGTCGCCCTGTGCGAGGGCGAGATCGACGCCGTTTCCCGCGTGTGGCTGGACGGGCGCGAAGCTGACTTAACCGGCGTCACCATGCGCCTCTATCGGGGCGAGGAGGGTCAAGAAGCTGACCCTCTGATTAGCGCGGTTGAGGGCACCGCGCGCACGCCGGCCTTTGCCGGCGTTGCCTACCTGGTGTTTGAAGACTTGGCGCTTAGCCCTTGGGGCAATCGCGTGCCCCAGGTCACCGCTGAGGTTCTGCGTGCTCCAGCGGGCGCGCGCCAGGCGGGTCTGCCCGCTCTGGTCCAGGGCGTCACCCTGATCCCGGGATCGGGCGAGTACGCCTACGCAGTCGAGGAGGTGCTGACCGACGTCGGCCCCGGGCGGACTGTCAGCGAGAACCGGCACACAGCCCGCGCCGCGAGCAACCTTGTGGCCGCGATCGATGATCTGGAGGCGCAGCTTCCCCAGTGTCGCTCGGTCATGTTGGTCGTCTCCTGGTTTGGCAATGATCTGCGGGCGGGCGAGTGCGTGTTAAGGCCGGGCGTCGAGACGCGGTCCAAGGCGGCTCAATCCGTGTGGACGGTCGCCGGCGAAACGCGCGACACCGCCTACCTGGTCAGTCAGGGCGAGGAGGGGCCAAACTACGGAGGCACGCCAAGCGACGCCTCAATCGTTGCCGCCATTCAACACCTGAAGTCTCGCGGGTTTCGTGTTGGTCTCTATCCGTTCATCTTGATGGACACGCCGGCGGGGTCTGGGCTTCCAGATCCGTATGGCGGGCCCGAACAGGCCGCTTTTGCGTGGCGCGGACGCATCACCTGCCATCCCGCTCCCGGCGAACCTGGGACCAGCGACCAGACCGCCGCCGCCGCCATCCAGGTGAACGCCTTCTTTGGCGCCGCCTCCGCGTCGGACTATGCGGTAAGCGCGGGGACGATCCAGTACTCTGGTCCGGACGACTGGGGGCTCAATCGCATGGTGCTGCACTATGCATCGCTGTGCGCGGCGGCTGGGGGCGTCGACGCCCTTGTCATCGGCTCTGAGCTGCGTGGCTTGACCCAGGTGCGCGACGCATCGGGCGCCTATCCGGCGGTCCAGGCGCTGATGTCTCTGACAGCCCAGGTGCGTTCCCTGGTCGGCGCGTCGACGACGCTCACCTATGCCGCTGATTGGTCTGAGTACTTTGGACGTCAGCCTGCTGACGCCAGCGGCGATGTCGCTTTTCACCTCGATCCCTTGTGGGCCCATCCTGACATCGATGTGATCGGCGTCGACTGGTACGCCCCTTTGAGCGATTGGCGTGACGGGGCCGGCCACCTCGACGCCCAAACCGCCTCTTCGATCTACGATCTTCTCCATCTGCAGACCAATGTTGAGGGCGGAGAGGGCTATGACTGGTACTACGCCACTCCTGAAGACCGGCTCTCCCAAACGCGCACCCCCATCACGGATGGGCTGCACAACGAGCCCTGGGTGTACCGCTACAAGGACCTGCGCGGCTGGTGGTCGAACCTGCACTATGATCGCCCTGGCGGCGTGCGCGCGAGTACGCCGACCGCTTGGGTTCCCCAATCCAAACCGATCTGGCTGGTGGAATTAGGATGCCCGGCGATCGACAAGGGCTCCAATCAGCCCAACGTATTTGTTGATCCAAAGAGCGCTGAAAGCGCCGCGCCCTACTTTTCCTCGGGCGGGCGCGACGACCTCATTCAACGGCGCGCAATAGAAGCTTTGCTGAGCTACTGGGCGAAGCCGGGCGTCAATCCGACGTCCAGCGTCTATGGCGGTCCGATGTTGGCGCTCGATGCAGCCCATGTTTGGACCTGGGACGCGCGTCCCTTTCCAGAGTTTCCGGCGCGTGACGAGATTTGGTCCGACACGCCCAACTGGCGTGTTGGGCACTGGCTGACGGGGCGTCTGTCACTTGCCCCGCTCAGCGATGTGGTGGGGGAAGTTGCCGGGCGCACCTCAGCGTTGATCGAGAGCGCAGAGGACTTGCGCGGCGCAGTCGAAGGGCTGGTTGTCAGCGGGACGCAGACAGCGCGTTCGGTGCTGGAGCCCTTGTCGCAAGCCTTCGGGTTCCAGGTGCAGGCGACCGGCGCGGGGCTTGTCTTTGCCCACGAGGGAGACGGGGCGCCGCAGGTTATCGATGTTCGACATGATTTGGTGGCGAACCCGCACGCGCCCGGCGTTCAGCATGGGCGCGGCGACGTGCGCGATCTGCCCGGCGCTGCGCATGTGCAGTTCTTTGACGGTGCGCGCGATCACAGGAGCGCCAGCGTGACGGCCCATGGCCTCTCGGGCGACCCGGCGCGTCGGCTTCAGTTCTCCGTCCCTTTGGTGCTTGATCATGACGCCGCAGTTGATGTGGGCGCGCATCTTCTGGCGATGGCTGAGCGCGACCTCGACCAAGTCACCGTCAGGTTCGCCCCGCGCTTGCTTGGCGTCGGCGTTGGCGACCGGGTGTCGCTGGGCGCGGCGGCGCATGTCTACCGCGTCGCTGAACGCGACGCCGACGGGCGCGCCAGACTCGTGCGCAGCACGTCGAATGACACTGTTCGCGCCGCGCTCAGCGCACCGGTCGTGCAGGACGCGTTCACGCGCCCCGCGATCCCCGACCCGGTCATCATTGACGCGCCAACCTTGCCGATCGATGAGAACCGCACTGGACCGCTCGTTGGGGCGGCTGGCGATCCCTGGCCGGGACGCGTGGCGGTTGAAGCCGGGGGGGAAGGCGCCGCGCCCACCACCCGCGGGGTGCTGGAGCGCGCCGCCGGCGTCGGCGAGCTGGAGTGGGCAAGCTGGCCTGGTCCTGTTGGACGTTGGGACGACGCCAATGTTGCGCGTGTGCGGATGTGGGGCCGCGACCTCGCCAGCCGGTCCAAAGTTGACGTTTTGAATGGGGCAAACCTGATTGCGATTCAGTCGGCGGGCGGAGCGTGGGAGATCGTGCAATTCGAAACCGCCACTCTCGTCGAGCCTGGCGTCTACGAATTGCGCGGTCTGCTGCGCGGGCTTGCCGGCACCGAAAGTGAAATGGGCGCCCCAAGCGGCGCCCGGGTGGTCGTTCTCGACCAGGCGCTGGTCAATGCGCCCGTGGCCGATCATGAACGCTCTGAGGCGCTGGAGTGGTGGTTCACGCCGCGCGGGGCTGAGCGTCGCGAGCCGGACGCCAGCCGGCGCACGATTGTGACATCGGGGCAACATCTCAGCCCCTTGTCTCCCGTGCACCTCACCTTGTCTCGATCGGATGCGGGACTGGAGTTTGGCTGGATCCGCCGGGCGCGACTTGGCGCAGACGACTGGACGCGCGAGAATCCGCCCCTCGACGAGGCGCGCGAAGCTTATCGCATCGAAGTCCTGAAAGACGGCAATGTTGTCTGGACGAAAGAGGTAGAAGAGCCGCGGGCGCTGATGCCGCAAGCCGAAGTTACCGCACAGCTTGGCTTGGCGCCCATCTATTCGGCCCACGTGCGTGTCGCTCAGTGGTCCGATGCGATAGGCTGGGGCGGGGTGAGGGACGCCCTTGTCTATACCTAGGCCAACAGGTCAACTTCAGCCCTGAGTTCTGACTCGCCTTGTTAGCCCGACTCATTTGACGAGTTAGAACGTAGGAGTGCTGCGAGGAAGAGGACGTTGCTGAGCGACCCCTATGCAGAACTCGGCGTTGCACCGACCGCGACGACCGATGACATTCGACGCGCCTATCGTCAGCTCGCCAAAGAGCTGCACCCCGACGCGCGTCCAAACGACCTGACCGCCGAAGAGCGATTCAAGCGCGTCACTGCAGCCTTCCATTTTCTCAACGATCCAGGACGTCGTCGCCGATTTGATCGCGGCGACATTGATGCAGAGGGCAACTCGCGCGCGCGCCGCCGATCACGGCGTGATCCGCGGGAGGAGCGCGCGTCGGGCGCCTTTTCAGGCGCTGACACCGAGCGCGGCGAGGACACGCGCTACCGCTTGGAACTGGATTTTGTTGAAGCCGCCATCGGCGGACGAAAGCGTGTGGTGATGAAAGACGGCAAGGCGCTCGATCTTTCCATCCCCGAGGGGGTTAAGACCGGCCAAACCTTAAGGTTGAAGGGGCAGGGGCGATCAGGACGGCGCGGGGCGCCGCCGGGAGACGCCTATGTTGAGATCAGCGTGGCGCAGCACCCGTACTTCTCGCGGGCGGGCGACGACATCTACATGGATGCGCCGGTGACGCTCAAAGAAGCGGTCCTGGGGGCAAAGATCCGCGTCCCCACGGTGGAGGGCCTCGTCACAGTCACTGTGCCGCGCGGTTCAAACTCGGGCGACGTGTTGCGCTTGCGCGGACGCGGCGTGAAAGGGGAAAAGGGTCGCGGCGATCAGCTTGTAAAGCTCGTTGTTCATCTTCCCCAGCGCAACGACGCCGATTTGGCGCGGTTTCTTGAAGACTGGGAACCGTCAAGGCCAGATGAGCCGCGTCGCCATTTTGAGACCTAAAGGCGTGTGCGCCTCCGGGCAGGCGTCGTCAAAATGGTCCGGCTGGCGCGCGACATTCACGCGGCGTTCAGCGCCGGCGGCTGATAGTGTTCGGGTCATGTCGCGCCTCTTTGCTCTTCTCCTCGTCCTGGCGGCCCTGGTTGCTGTTGCTCCGGCAACCGCGACCGCTCAAGGATTTGACCCGCGCGGATCTTTCACCGCCGACGACGCGCGGCGTTCGCGCGACGCCGGGCGAACGGTGCCGCTGAGTGAAGTGGTTCAGTCTGTGCGCCGCCAGTATCCCGGATGTGACGTGCTCGATTCTCGCCTGATTGAGCCGGGCGGGCGCATGATCTATCGCGTGCGCATTGTTACCGCAGATGGCCGCCGCCTCGATGTCGATGTCGACGCGCGCTCAGGCCGCGTCCTCGGCGCGCGATAGGCGAGGGACTTACCGAATGCGACTGCTCGTTGTAGAGGACGACCGTGATCTTCACGCCTCGCTGCACGCCACGCTGGTTGAGGCGGGCTATGCAGTGGATTCAGCCTATGATGGAGCCGATGGACGGTTTCTAGGCGACACAGAACCTTATGATGCGGTCATTCTCGACTTGGGCTTGCCGGAGCTGGACGGGGTGCAAGTCCTTGAGGCATGGCGCACCAACGATCGCGTGTTCCCAGTTCTGATTCTCACGGCGCGTGATCAGTGGTCTCAGAAGGTGGCGGCGTTTGACGCCGGTGCGGACGACTATCTCACCAAGCCGTTCCACACAGAGGAGCTCTTGGCGCGGGTCCGCGCCCTGTTGCGCCGCGCGTCGGGCCACGCCTCGTCCATGATCGAGATTGGCGACTTGGCCATCGACACGCGTTCGGCGCGCGCCTTCATTGACGGCGATGCGATCAAGTTGACCTCTCATGAGTTTCGATTGCTGCGGTATCTGGCGCACCATATCGGCCGCGTCATCTCTCGCACCGAGCTGGTTGAGCACATTTACGATCAGGATTTTGATCGCGATTCCAACACCATTGAGGTCTTCGTTGGACGCCTGCGCAAAAAGCTCGGCTCAGACCGCATAGAAACCGTGCGCGGGCTTGGCTACCGGCTGGTCGATCCCGCGTCCACGACGCCGTCGTGACTCCCAGCGGTTCGCTTGTCGCGCGTCTTGTTCTTGTCGCGGCGATTTGGTGCGCGGCGCTCTTGTTTGCCGGCGGGGCCGGACTGAGCTTGCTCTATCGCGCGACTGTGTTCGGTGATGTCGATGATCGCCTTGACGGCGCAGTGCGTGCGCTTGTTGCCAATGCCGAAGTCGATGAGCGTGGGCGCGCGCGTATTGCTGACGCCCCGGTTGATCCTCGGTTTGGACAGACGCTGTCGGGGCGCTACTGGGCGGTCTATGAACCTGGCGACGAAACCGCGCCGCAAGTGTTGGCGCAAAGTCGCTCCATTTGGGACGGGCGCCTCAGCCAGCTGCAAGATATCGTGCTGGCCGCCCGCGCCACGCCGGGCGTTATTCAGACGGCCTCTGCAATCGGGCCGGACAACGAGCCCCTGAGGGTGCGAGGTCAGCTGATTTCGCTTGGCGATCCGGCCATTTCGATTCTTGTTCTTGCCGCTGAAGACCGCAGGCCGATCGATCGTGAGGTGACCAGATTTGCGCTCCTGGCGGTGTGGACGCTGGCGGGGTTTGCGGTGGCGCTGGTCTTGGCGGTTGCCGCGCAGATCCGCTGGGGCCTGGCGCCTCTGTTTCGGATGCGCGACGCCGTAGCGGCGGTTCGTGATGGGGAATTGGAGCGTCTCGACGAGGCGGCGCCGGCCGAGCTTGCCCCGCTGGCGCGCGAGCTAAACGCCTTGATTGATCAAAACCGCGCCATCGTCGAGCGGGCGCGGGCGCACGTGGGCAACCTGGCCCACGCGCTCAAGACGCCGATTGCCGTCTTGCAGAACGAGGCGCGGACCCAAGAGAGCGCCCTGGCAATAACCGTGCGGCGACAAGCTGAGGTCATGGGGCGCCAGGTTGACCATCACCTCAAGCGCGCGCGCGCCGCCGCCAGCGGCCACGCCTTTGGTGCGCGAACGCCGGTGGACGCAGTTGTCCAAGACTTGGCGCGCACCCTGCCGCGCATGCATCCAGACAAGCCCGTGACGCTGCAGGTTCACGGTCCGCGGGACGTTGTGTTTCGGGGTGAGCGCCAAGACCTGGATGAGATACTCGGCAATCTACTGGACAACGCGTTCAAGTGGGCGCGATCGACAGTGCAGCTGACTGTGACGGTCGATCTAGCAGATGGGGCGTTCGAAGTGGCCGTCGAGGATGACGGTCCTGGACTGCCGCTCGAAAAGCGAGGCGAAGTTGTGCGCCGCGGGGCGCGCCTTGACGAGGCGGCGCCCGGTTCTGGGCTGGGCTTGTCCATCGTGGACGACTTGGCGCTTGCCTATGGCGGTGGCTTTGAACTGGGTGACAGCGATCTTGGCGGCTTGCGGGCCAGTGTAGTTTTGCCAGGGGCCGCGCAAACCTCCCGCTAACCGACGGTTAAGTGTGCGCGTGCAAGGTGCGCAATGGTGCAATTCCGCCAGCCGCGCCGCGAGGACCCAATGACGGCCCCTTCGGCCGACCACTCTGATCGTCTTGCGACCGCGGTTGCCGCGCTGCCGGCGTCAAGCGCGTTCATGCTGGCGCGGGCTGCTGGTGTATTTGAGAGCGTTGATCCGCTGGTGCGCCCGCGCGCCACGTCGCAACGCAAGCGTCCAGGGCGGATCAGCGAGACCGCGCTGACCATGTTTTGGACCTGGGCTGCCGGAGAGGCGGCGCGTGCAGCCTGTCACGCCTTGCTGGCCGGATGGCTCGCCCAATCGGTC
>CAYGQB010000094.1:0-11224 GCA_964351895.1 uncultured Caulobacterales bacterium | reverse complement strand
GGTGGGCTGGGCCATGCTTGGCCTGGCCGCGGCGCCGATTGCCCATCTGGCCCTGACCCGCATTCCCGGCGCGGGCGGCGCAGCCGACCGCCTTCTCGCCCCTTGGGGCCGCCTCAGCCGCGCCAACGCCCCGCTGGGTGTCGGGCTGACCTTGATCGCGACCGCTCTGGCGGCCCTGTGCGCCGCCGCGGTCAACGTCAGCGACGATACGGCGCGCGCAGGGCTTCTGCTGGTGGGCGCTCTTGTGGCGCTGGGGTCAGCCAGTCAGTTCGACGTGCGCGCAGGAGCGTCAGCGCGCTTTGCCGCCTTGGTTTCAGCCCTGGTGATCGCCAGCCCGCTTGTGGGCGCGGCGGCCGGTGTGGCGTCGGGCCGCCTTTTGCCCGTCGCTGTGGCCCTTGGCGGCGCGGCGACCTGGGCGCTGGCGGCGCCGGGCCTGTTTCCGCGCGCCGAGGCCCCCCTTAGCGCCTTGAGTCTGGCGGCGGCCGACGTGATTGACCGCAGCTGCCGGTTCATTGGCGACGCGGTGCGTTGGGCGGCTCTGGCGATGGTGATCGTGGTCGCCGTCGTGGTCATCCAGCGCTACGTGTTCGGCCAATCCTTCACCAAGATGCAGGAACTGATCATCTACCTGCATGCCGCCCTCTTCCTTTTGATCGCGGCAACGGCGCTCAAATCGGACGCCCACGTGCGCGTGGACGTGTTCTATGGCCAGATGTCAGAACGCGGCCGCGCGCTTGTGAACCTGCTTGGCGCCTATTTTCTTCTCGCTCCGACGTGCCTGGTCATACTCGCTGCGTCCGGCGGCTACGTAGACGCCTCCTGGCGCGTCGGCGAACGCTCGCCTGAATCAGACGGGGTGCCGCTGGTGTTCGTCCTTAAGACCCTGATCCCAACCTTTGCGGTGATGATGCTGGCGCAGGCGGGCGCCCTGGCGGCGCGCGCGGCCGTTACGCTCGCCGCGCGCGACGCCTGAGGAGGGCGTCGCCATGGGGCTTCTTGAACATCTCGATATATTGATGATCCTGGCGGTCATCACGGTGCTGCTGGCAGGCTATCCGGTCGCCTTCACGCTCGCCGGTGTCGCGCTTGTTTTTGCCGGTGTCGGCCTGGCGACCGGTGTCTTTGACGCCACTTTTTTTGCCGCCGCGCCCAGTCGCATCTTCGGCACCATGACCAACCAGGTCCTGGTCGCCGTGCCGCTGTTTGTGTTCATGGGCGTGATGCTGGAGAAATCCCGCGTCGCTGAAGAGCTGCTGGACGCCGTCGGAGCCGCACTCGGCTCCGTGCGCGGTGGCCTAGGCGTTGCCGTCGTGCTCGTCGGGGCGCTCTTGGCGGCGTCAACGGGCGTTGTTGGCGCCACGGTCGTGACGATGGGGCTCTTGTCCCTGCCGACCATGCTCAAGCGCGGCTACAACCCGTCTCTCGCCGCCGGATCCATCGCCGCCTCAGGCACCTTGGGCCAGATCATCCCGCCATCGATTGTGCTGGTGCTCCTGGGCGACGTGATGACGAACGCCTATCAGCGCGCCCAGCTGGAACAGGGCGTATTCGCGCCTGAAACGGTGTCGGTCGGCGACTTGTTTGCTGGGGCGCTCGTGCCGGGCCTGTTGCTGGTCGCGCTTTACGCCGGCTACCAGCTGGCCGTCGCGTTCGTGCGCCCGCAAGACGCTCCGGGCGCGCCGCCAGGCGAGGCCGGAGAGATTGGATTTGGCCGGCTGATGCACGCCATTTTCCCGCCCATCATTCTCATTGTCGCCGTACTGGGCTCCATCTTGGCGGGCTTGGCCACGCCAACGGAAGCGGCCGGTGTCGGCGCGGTGGGAGCGACGTTTCTAGCTGGGGTGCGCCGCGCCCCAAAGACCCCGGCCGGCGCCCGCGCTGCGCACGCGACGGCGCTGGGCGCGCTGGCGCTCGTGCTCCTCATCGGCTTGAGCACTGTTGCTGACACCCGCCTGGGCGATCCGACCTCGGACGCGGGAGGTCTCCTGGTGCGGCTCATCAGCTACGCCTTGGCGGGCCTTGCTGTGCTGGGCGGTCTCGCGGCGGCCTGGTCCTTGTGGGGCGGGCGCGTGCTGCATGAGGTGTGCGAGGAAACCGGCCGCATCACGACCATGGTGTTTGTCATCCTAATCGGCGCCACCCTCTTCTCGCTGGTGTTTCGCGGCCTCGGCGGCGACGAAACGGTTGAACACCTTCTAACCGGCGCAGCCTCTGGGCTCTTAAACCTTCTTGCCGGCCCGCTCAGCGCCGTCGGGCTGGTGCAAGCGGGGCTTGCCGATAATGTCGATGCGCAGGTTGCAGCCGGCGTCTTCATCGTCATGGCGGTGATGTTCGTGCTCGGCTTCTTTCTCGATTTCATCGAGATCACCTTCGTCGTCGTCCCGTTGGTCGCCCCGCCGCTCTTGGCGCTTGGCGTCGATCCGGTGTGGCTCGGGGTGATGATCGCGCTCAACTTGCAGACCAGCTTCCTGACGCCGCCGTTTGGGTTTGCCTTATTTTATCTGCGCGGAGTGGCGCCGCCGGAAGTGACGACGGCTCAGATCTATCGCGGGGCAGCCCCCTTTGTCGGCATTCAGATTGCCGCCTTGATCTCAGTGGCGACGTTTCCCGCGCTGGCGACCGCCTTACCCAATTGGATCAGCGGTTAGAATTGCGGCCTACGACTTAACAATTCAGCCAAATCTGCATGCCTAGACTGTGCGCCGGTTGGGATCACAAGTCGGGGCGCGACGCGCGTCCTTGCGCGGCGCGGAGATGCGAGCCTTGTTCTACGTCGTTGAATCCCCCTGGAAATCTCTCTGTGACGCGCGCTTTGACCGCACCCTCATGGGTGAGGCGCGCGCCGCCCTGTTGCCGCGACGGGTTCCGCTTGACGCCCGCGTTGATGGTGGCCGCATCCAGTTCGTCGAGCCGCTGAGCAAGGCCGATCAGGACCGCATTCTGAGCAAGCTTGATCAGTCGCGACCAGAGCTGGCCGCACGCCTGCGCAAGCGCGTCTCGCTGGCCGCGCGTGTGCGCCTGGTGCGCATTCGCTTGTGGGGCGTGGCGAGCCCGATCATCGCGTTTTGCGACCGCGACGTCTTCATGGATCTGACGACCCTCCGTCAACGCGCCGCCTAGCTTCAGGCGCTACAACAGCGCCCCGCCGTAGGCGCGCAAGGCCTCGATCCGCTTCTCAATCGGCGGATGCGTCGCCATAAGACTTGAAAACCCAGACGGCTCCCACGCCAGGAACATCTCGCGCACCTCAGTGGGCGCGCGCTTCACGTCGGTGTGCCCGGCGACTTTTTGCAGGGCCCGGACCATGGCGTCGGGGTTTTTCGTCAGCTCGGCCGCGCCAGCGTCGGCCATGTACTCTCGCCGCCGCGACAAGGCAAACCGGATCGCCAGCGCCAGCACATAGGCGATGGCGATCAGCGCCATCGCGATCAGAATCAGCGCGCCCGCATTCACGCCACCTGAGCGTCGTCCGCGATCGGTGCGCGTCACATGGGTGCGCGTCAGGCCGCGAAAGGTCATCTCAAACACCAGCGAAATGATCCCGACGAAGATCACCGCAATCACCAAAAGGCGCACATCGCGGTGACGAATATGGGACAATTCGTGCGCCAGAACCGCCTCCAGCTCATCGTCCTCCAGGCTCTCAAGGAGCCCCCGAGTGACTGTGATGCGATAGTTGGAGGCGTTCAGGCCGCTGGCAAAGGCGTTGCGGGAAGGGTCTTCGATGATGCTGAGCGCCGGCATGGCGACGCCTCTGGAAATGCACAAGTTTTCCAGCAAGTTATAGGTGCGCGGATCGTCTTCGCGCTTGAGCGCGCGCGCCCCCGTCGCCAGGTTGATCATGGCCCCGTGTCCGACATAGGCGACGGCAAACCAGCCGCCTGCGCCCGCCACCGCCCAGGGCGCGACCTGCGGCAGCCGTGCGGCCGAACGCGCAAGACCTTCAGCCACGCCGCTTGTCCCGGCGGCTGTTTCTGTCAGCAGCATCACCGCATAGAGGATGATCAGCAACAAGACTGGGAAGAGCGCCAACAAGATGACGCTCTTCAGGTTGTTGTTCCAGATGTGGGTGCGCAGTCCCGTCGCCGTCAGCATGGCGCACCGTCTCGCGTCACTGGACGCTCCTACTGGAAGGACACCTTAGGCGGCTGATCGACCGCTTGGCGTTCACTGGCGCTGACCTCAAAGAAGTCGCGCGCCTCAAAGCCGAACTGGCGTGCAAACAGGGCGGCTGGGAATTGCTCTTGCGCCGTATTGTACTCAGCCACGGCATTGTTGAAGAACCGGCGCGCGGCCGCGATCTTGTTTTCAACGTCGGCCAACTCAGTTTGGAGCTGCTGAAAATTGGTGTTGGCCTTGAGGTCTGGATAGGCCTCTGAAAGCGCAAAGAGCTGGCGGAGCGCTCCCGACAAGACGCTTTCAGCTTGGGCCTGGTCTTGAACGCCGCCCGCCTGCACGGCCTGATTGCGCGCCTGCACCACCATTTCTAGCGTTTCGCGCTCATGGCTGGCGTAGCCCTTCACGACCTCAACCAAGTTGGGGATCAGGTCGTGGCGTTGCTTGAGCTGGACGTCAATGTCGCCCCAGGCCTGATTGCAGGTCTGCCGCAGGGCCACCAAGCGGTTGTAAATGAGGATCAGCGCCAGGACGGTGCCGATGATGAGTACAAACAGGACAAGCCCGAAATTCATAGGCTTACGCCTCCAACGCCATGCCAAACCAGGCGCGACCAGGGGGCGCGCCGCGATGCTGGGCTCAACTTACCCGTTTTTCGTCTCGCGTCGAGACAGCTGCGCCGTCAACGTCGCGGCGCCAGGAGACCCGAGCGCGGAAATCCGCGCGGGGCCGCCTTACCAGCGCCGGCCCGCTTGCCCAACCAGTCACGCCAATCTGCCGGGCTGACCCGGCGCCCGCCTGCGTCCGTCCAGGCAAATCCCTCTTCAGCGGCGAACGTGGCCGCGTCGGCCAACACGCCGCCGCGAATGGTGTGCAGGCGCACGCCCTTGCCGCGTGGCATCACCGGCAGCTCGTCCAGCGCAAACAGCAACAGCTTGCGATTGTCCCCAACGGTTGCGACGTGATCGCCGTGAACCGGCGTGCAGACACACGCTTCCTCGCCCGCGCCAAGGTTGAGCGCCTGCTTGCCGTTGCGCTTGGTCGCCACAGCGTCCTGCGCGTTGATGATGAAGCCCCGCGCGGCGCTAGACGCCACCAGATAGCGCGCCTCGGGATCATGGACAAAGAGGGCGACAGGCGCATGATCATCTGGCAGTTCGGCGTGCAGACGCACCGGTTCGCCCTGCCCGCGGCCGCCCGGCAGCTTGTCACAGCCGATGGTGTAGAACTTCCCGTCGGTGGCAAAGAGCAGGATCTTGTCTGTGGTCTCGGCGGGCAGGATGAAGCGAGCCTCATCTTCTTCCTTGTACTTAATCTGGCCGGGCTCGACCCGCCCGCGCAGGGCGCGGATCCAGCCCTTCTGCGACAGAACCACCGTGACCGGCTCACGCGCCACCAGAGCCTCGGCGGCGAACGCTTCGCCCAGCTCCGGCGCGTCGGCGAACACCGAACGCCGCCGCCCCAACTCCGTGTCCGGGCCAAATGTTGCGCGGGTTGCGTCAAGTTCGGCATCAATGCTCGCCCACTGCTCGCCCTCGTCGCCCAACAGGGCGTTGAGCTGAGCCTGCTCGGCGCGCAGGCGCTCATCCTCGCCGCGAATTTCGATCTCTTCCAGCTTGCGCAGCGCGCGCAGCCTCATGTTCAAGATCGCTTCAGCCTGGCGTTCTGAGATGTCGAACCGGGCGATGAACTCAGCCTTGGGATCATCCTCTTCGCGGATGATCTGAATGACCTCATCAATGTTGAGAAACGCGACCAGATAGGCCCCCAGGACCTCCAGACGGTCCGCGATCTTCTCGAGGCGTCGGTTGGTGCGACGCACCAGAACGACGCGGCGATGATCCAAAAATGCGCGCAGCACGCCCTTTAAGGTCATCACCCGGGGCACGCCCATCGGGTCGAGCACGTTGAGATTGAGCGCCAGGCGCGATTCCAGGTCGCACTGGCGAAAGAGCGATTCCATCAGAACGTCGGGATCCACCGTGCGCGCGCGCGGCTCCAACACGATGCGCACGTCTTCCGCGCTCTCGTCGCGCACGTCGCCCAGAAGCGGCGCCTTGCGGGTTTCGATCAGCTCCGCGAT
Organism: uncultured Caulobacterales bacterium; assembly: GCA_964351895.1. Lineage (GTDB taxonomy): Bacteria > Pseudomonadota > Alphaproteobacteria > Caulobacterales > Maricaulaceae > CAYGQB01. Next base: position 5,025 of record CAYGQB010000094.1, on the reverse strand, counting down.
GCGTTCGATCAGCTTGGACTTTTGCACCAAGTAAGGGATTTGCGTCACCACGATGCGATAGGCGCCGTGGCTGAGCTGCTCAACCTCCCACAGGGCGCGCACGCGAAACCCGCCCCGCCCAGTGGCGTAGGCGTCCAAAATGCTCGCGCGCGGCTCCACGATCACCCCGCCGGTCGGCAAATCGGGGCCATGCACCAGATCAACGAGAGCTTCTGTGTCAGCGTCGGGATCGCGCACCAAGAGACGCGCCGCATCGATCAGTTCAGCGGCGTTGTGGGGCGGAATGCTGGTCGCCATGCCGACCGCAATGCCGATCGCGCCATTGGCCAACAAGTTCGGGAACGCGGCCGGCAAGACCACCGGTTCGTCATCTTCACCGTCATAGGTGGCGCGAAAATCAACGGCGTCCTCGCCAATGCCCTCAAGCAGCGCTTCGGCCGCCTGGGTCAGGCGCGCTTCGGTGTATCGCATGGCCGCCGCGCCATCACCGTCGATGTTGCCAAAGTTGCCCTGGCCGTCGACCAGCGGATAGCGCTGCGCAAAGGTCTGCGCCAGGCGCACCAGCGCGTCATAGATGGCCTGGTCGCCATGAGGGTGAAACCGGCCGATCACATCCCCGACCACCCGGGCGCACTTCTTAAAGCCGGACTCAGGGTCCAGCTTCAATTCGCGCATAGCGTAGAGAATGCGCCGCTGAACGGGCTTGAGGCCGTCGCGCACGTCCGGCAGGGCGCGCTGGGTGATCGTGGACAGCGCATACGACAAGTAGCGGCTAGAGAGCGCCTCATCGAGGCGCTCTTCAATGATGCGTCCGCCGTCTTGCGGTCCATTGGGCGGATCGATGACGTCGACCATGGCGGATGCTCCCTCTCGCGTTCTGCGATTCGTTCAGCGCGAGTATAGCCTGTGCGCGCGCTAGGCCTCGCCCGCTGCAATCAGACGATCCACAAGCCGTGCGCGCGCCTCAGGAAGTTGGCGATTGGCGGGCCACAAGATACGCCGATTGAGGAAATGACCGGTGAGCGCAAAGCCGGCCGCAACGTCGCCCGGCGCTAAGGCGGCCTGATTGCCCAGGAGAAAGGGCGGCAAGGCTAAAAGCTTGTCCAAGTAGGGCTCAGCTTCGCGCGCCCGGCCGCAGACTGCTCGCCCGCTGTTCGGACTGACGTGGGTCAGATCATCCGTCGCCCCAGTGAGCGCACACTGATCGAGCGCCAAGCCATAGCCCAGATCGGTCAAAAGCCCCGCCTCCCATTTCACGATCAGGGCCGGCCACACATCGGTGTGCACCACCGCGTCCAAGACCTGATCGAGCGCCTGATAGACACCGGCGTGCGGTTCGCGTTCGGGCAAAACGGCGACGCACAGAGCGCTGAGCGCCATCAGCGCGTCGACCCGGCCTGCGTCCTCAAGCACCATGCCCGCGCGCAACAGGTCAGCCTCCAGTGTCAGGGCGCCCAGATGTTCAGACAGACGCGCCCGCCATGTCGCTGTCACCCGATTGCCAACCTGAAGAACGGGCCGCATGCGCCGGCCGCGCCCGCCGTGCACGAGCCCAGCCACACGGCCATTGCCCGCGGTGAGAAGCTGGACCACGGCGGCGGTCTCGGCGTGCGGGCGCACGTCAATCACGATGCCGGTGTCGGTCCATTCCATTGGCTGCCAGGTCCCGTCGCCGTTTGGGCGTGCGCTAGGTATCCGGCGGCGACGCGTCGCCGGGCCCGAGGGGCCGCTGCATGAACACCACGTCGAGCCAGGCGTCAAACTTGCGGCCAACCGAAGTCAGCCGCCCGGCCGGCTCAAATCCGAACCGTCGATGCAGCGCGATGGAGCCGGCATTGCCGCTGTCGCCGATTACCGCCACCATCTGACGACGTCCGTCGTCTTCACACGCCGCGATCAGCGCCGCGAGAAGGCGTGATCCAACGCCGCGCCGCTGCGCCTGAGGCGCCACATAGATCGAACACTCAACCGCGTAGCGATAGGCTGAGCGCGGGCGAAACGGCGCCGCATAGGCATAGCCCAGGAGGATCGGCTCGCCCGCCGGGTCTCGCCCGGTCGCGACAAGATACGGACAGCCTGTCGCGATGACCGCACGCCAGCGCTGCGTCATCTCTTCGAGGCTGGGCGGGGTCTGCTCAAACGTGCCGGTCGAGCCGCGCACGGCCGCGGCGTAAATCTCAGTCACGCCGGTTAGATCGGCCGCTGTGGCGGCGCGCACGGTGATGCTTTCGGAGACAGGCGGCGGGACGTCGGTCATGCGCAGTCCATCGCAAGGCGCTTGGCGAAATCCAACGCTGCGAAACTAGGCGTCAAAGTCGAGCCCGAATGCTGAAAAGCGGGCCCGGTCATCCATCCATCCCTCGCGCACCTTCACGTGCAAAAACAAGTGCACACGCCGGTCGAGCAGGCGTTCGAGTTCTTCGCGCGAACCCTGACCGATGGCCTTGATGGTGGCGCCGCCCTTTCCCAACGCGATCGCGCGCTGGCTTTCACGCTCGACAAACAAGGTCTGATCGATGCGCACCGAGCCGTCTTTGCGTTCGTCCCAGGCGTCGGTTTCCACGGTTGAGCGATAGGGCAGCTCTTCATGCAGGCGCAAGAACACCTTTTCGCGCGTGATCTCAGCCGCGAGCAGGCGCAGCGGCAGATCGCCGACCTGATCGGCCGGGTAGAGCCACGGCCCCTCCGGCATGGCGCGCGCCAGAACCTCCGCCACCGCCTCAACCCCATCGCCGTTGAGGGCCGCGATCAGGAACACCTCATCGTAGACCCCGTGTGCGCTGAAGCGGGCGACCTGTTCTAGAAGGGCGTCGCGCGGCAGGGCGTCGATCTTGTTCAGCGCCAGGAGGGCGCGCCGGCCGGACGCCTTCAGCCCGTCCACCACGCGCGCGGCGTCCTCAACCCCGCGCCGCGCCGCCGCGCGCGCAGACTTGGAGGCGTCGTTCTGGCTCATCACGTACTCGGCGTGCGCGTCCACCAGGTGCAAGATAGCGTCAGCGTCCGCAGCGCCGCTCCAGGCGGCTTGAACCATGGCCCGATCGAGCCGGTGGCGCGGTGCAAACACGCCCGGCGTGTCGACCAGCACAACCTGGGCGGCGCCGCGCAGCATCACGCCGCGCACCTGGAACCGGGTGGTCTGCACCTTGTGGGTGACGATGGAGACCTTCTCGCCAACCAGGCGATTGACCAGCGTCGACTTGCCGGCGTTGGGCGCGCCGATCACGGCGGCAAATCCGGATCGGGTGACCGGCTCTGGAACTGGTGTTGCACCATCCGCGCCTGAGATCTCGCTCCCTTGCACTTGGTCTGCCTTGGACGGCTCTTCAGGGTCAGTCATAGGCGCCTTCACGGGTCAGGAGGAGTTTGGCTGCGGCGTTCTCGGCCTCCTGCTTTGATGCGCCCACGCCCTCTACGGTGTCCAGCGGCGCGACTTCGACAGCCACCGTGAACGTCGGTCGATGGTCGGGGCCGCTGCGCCGCACGACTTGATAGTTTGGCGCGCCGCGCCCCGTGCGCGCGGCCCATTCTTGCAACACCGTCTTGGCGTCGCGCGGCGGGGCCCGCAGCGCGTCAAGCTGCTCGGCCCAGAACTTCTCAAAGAACGCCTGGGCCGCGTCGATCCCGCCATCCAAATACACCGCCGCCAGTAGGGCCTCACAGGCGTCGCCGAGGATGCTGGTCTTATCACGACCGCCATTGCGGTCTTCTGACTTGGACACGCGCAGCGCTGCACCCAGGTCAATCGACCGCGCCACCTGAGCGCACGCCTCCTTGCGCACCAGGGCGTTCAGACGGGGCGCCAGCCCACCCTCGTCGACCGTTTCATAGACCCGAAACAAGCGGTCCGCGACCAAGAGCCCCAACACCCGGTCACCCAGAAATTCAAGCCGCTCATTGTTGCGCACCTGTCGGCGTCCGTCGCCATAGGAGGCGTGCGTCAGGGCGCGCTCCAGCAAGGCGCGCGAACGGAATGTATAGCCGATGCGCGCTTCCAGACTCTCGTGACGGGTGGTCATGACGACGAATCGATGACGGAAAACGTGCGCGCCGTGCGCAGCTGCGACCAGGTGCGCGGATCGTGCAGACGAAAACCTGGCTGCGCCGACAAGATGACCCGGTCGGCGCGTCCGACAATATCGCTGGTGGGCACGAAGCCGACGCGCGGAAATCGGCTGTCGATCGACTCGTCGCGATTGTCGCCCAGCACGAACACGCTGTCCTCGGGCACGGCGTAAACCGCGGTGGTGTCGAAGCCGCGCGCGCGCTCAGTTGCAGGGTCGATTAGGTGCGTGGTGACATAGGCGCGGTCCGGGCTCGTCCATTCGCGGATGCGCACCTTGCGCACCGGCCGACCGTCGCTGTCGTACCCGGCCAGCACGTCTAGGTGTTCGCGCACCAGCGCCGCGCCGTTGACGTGCACCACGCCTTCGATGAGCTGGACCCGCTCGCCCGGCAGACCGATCACGCGCTTGACGTAGTCCAGACCACTGTCGCGGCGGTTCTTAAAGACGATGATGTCGCCGCGCTTGGGCGCAATGGCGGGAAAACGACCGGTGAGGCCCGCCGGCAGTGCAATCGGCGCAAACGACACCCGCGAATAGCCGTAGGCCGGCTTGGCGGCGAAAATATAGTCGCCCTCCATGAGGGCGGGCGTCATCGACGGGCTGGGAATATGAAACGGCTCGGCGACCAGAACCCGCAAGACATAGGCGAGCACCAGGGCGACCAGGGTGATCTTGGCCAACTCCCAGACGCCGCGCGCCGCCGCTCCCGAAGAACCGCCAGAGCCGCCGCCAGAGGTATTTGCGCCCGTCATCACGCGTCACGCCCGCTGGAGGCCTGCGCGCCGAGCGGAACCGCTGAAATGATGACCATGGCGTGCGCCAGGGGCGCCTCGTCGGTGATGGTCAGGTGGACCTGGGCGACGTGCCCCGGCGGGGTGAGAGCTTTCAAGCGCGCAGCAGCGGCGCCCTCAAGCGCCATGGTCGGCTGACCGCTGGGCAAGTTGACCACGCCGAGCTGGCG
>CAYGQB010000093.1:0-11292 GCA_964351895.1 uncultured Caulobacterales bacterium | reverse complement strand
TTGGTCGGGTTGGCGGGAGTCTCAGTGTAGATCACCCTCAACTCCCAAACATAAAAAAAAATTTCAACCGCACGCCCTAGCTCGTCTTCGTCAGCTCCAGCCAGAAACTCGGCCGTTTTGACCCCAAACTTTGGCAAGGTGTTGCGAATGAACGTCTCGGTCGCGCCGTAGATCGGCGAAGAGTGGAGCACCACAGACCCCGCCTCTAAGAACGCCAGCAGCGAGGTGGTGATCGCGCCCATGCCGCTGGAGAAGGCCAGCGCGTCCTCAGCCCCATCATAGAGCGTCAGGCGATCTTCGAGCACTTCCAGATCAGGATTGTTGATGCGGGTATAGGCCAGGCCCGGATCTTCCGAGTCCGTTTCCAACGCCATGCCGCGGGATTTTCGAAAGTAGGCCGCGCCCTCTTCGGCTGACCGAAAGGCGAACGTCGAGGTTTGAAAGATGGGCGGCTTGATCGCGCCCTCAGACAGCTGGGGATCGAAGCCATACGACATCACCATCGATTCGGGATGGAGCGAGTGATTGCCGATCTTGCGCTTGCGATACGGGCGGTCAGGTTTGGACATGGGGTCGGGTCCTCAAGGTGCAGCCGGCGCCGACGGCGCCAGCCTTCAGCACTGCGCGCAGAAACACCCAGTCAAGAACGGGGTTCTGCATCGACGGTGCGGTCTTGAGCGGTGTTCTTGCGGTCGTCGGCGGATCGGTCAAGCGCTGATCAGCGCGCGTCCATTCTTCTCACGCCCGCGCGCGGGCCCGAGAGTCGGTTGGGCGTGCTGCGCACGGGCAACGCGCACACAGAAAAGCGGCCCGACGTTGCCGCCGGGCCGCTTCCCACTTTAGGTCCTGTCGACCGCGCTACTGAACGCGGATGACAACTTCCGAACGACGGTTCAGAGGCTCACGGACACCGTCCTGCGTGCTCACCGCCGGCTCAGATTCGCCTTTGGCTTCCACGAAGATCAGGTCCGCAGCGACGCCTTCGGTGATGAGGGCGTCACGCACGATGCGCGCGCGGCGCTCTGACAAGCGCACGTTGTAGGCGGCGGCGCCGGAGCGGTCCGCGTGGCCTTCGATCGAAACGCGCGTGATGTCGCACACTTCGGCGCGGTCAGCAGCGTTGCTGATCACGGTGCGCGACTGGTCGGTCAGGTCCGAACGGTCCCACTCAAAGTAGACGATGAACGGCACGTCTTCACAGACCACCGCGACCGGAGCCTGAGCGGCCGGCGCTTGCGGCGGAGCCGCAGCCGGAGCCGGAGCGGGGGCCGGAGCCGGGGCCGCCTTCTTGGCGCCAAACGCGTAACGCAGACCGAACAGCACGTCGTGGCTATTGGTGTCGAGCAGCTCAACGCGCTCGTTGTTGAGGCTGAAGCTCACGTCCGGGCCGCCGTAGAAGCGATAGCCCAGATCGGCCGTCAGACGCTCGGTGAGGCCAACGCCGATACCGAACAGCGCCTGAGCGGCAAGGCTGGTCTCATCTTCGTTGATCGTTGAGAGCGGCTCAAACTGCGCCGAGAAGTTGGTGTTGGCGAGGCCAAGGCCCAAGCCAGCGTAGGGCTGGAAACGACCGCCGCGATTGAAGTCGTAAATCGCGTTGCCCATCAAGGCGACATTCTGGATGTCGCTGGTGCCGATGGTGTTGTCCAGCGCGCCGGTGTCGGCGTAGCGGTCCATCAGGTCAACGTCCAAGCGCCAGCCGTTGGAGAAGCCGTAGCCGCCGCCGATCATGAAGCGCGCGTCGCCGTCGCCTTCAACTTCTGACTGAGTCGAAGCGCCAACAATGTCCATCGTCGTGAACGAACCGAGGCCAGCGCCGGCCTTGGCGTACCAGCCGTCTTCAGCAAACGTCGGCGCCGAAAACGCCATGGCAAGGCCCGTCGCACCAAGCAGTAGTTTCTTCATTTCATCCCCTCCAGAGGCGAGCGCCTCATAGATCCGAGTGACGAACGGGTCCTGCATAATTACAGCCGTTCACGCGTTGTCGCACCGCGACCCCGCTACCAGAAAACTCGCTACACGACTTTTGGTTCCTGCGCCACTGTCCCAACTGGCGATCGCGCGCGTGCGTTGCAAAATCACAACGCCTGCCCCGGCGCCTGTCTCATGCCGCGTCACTCCGGTCCGTGCAACCAGGACGCGAACGCGCGCGGTCGCCCTGTTTTCATGTTCCGTTGCGTGTGGCACGAACCGTGCTGCAACCTAAAGAACGCCAGACCGGAGAGCAGAATGCGTGTCAGAAAGGCAGTTCTACCCGTGGCCGGACTCGGCACGCGCGTTCTTCCAGCCACCAAGGCGATTCCTAAAGAGATGCTCCCGGTCTTTGACCGTCCGGCGATCCAGTATGTCGTGGACGAGGCGCGCGACGCCGGCATCGAGCACTTTGTCTTTGTCACCGGCCGCAACAAGAGCGCGATCGAGGACTATTTCGACCGCGCCTACGAGCTTGAAGACAGTCTGCGCATGAAGGGCAAGGAGGACATCCTGGCCGAACTGGAGCGCGATCTTCCCAAGCCCGGGTCGATGAGCTTCGTGCGTCAACAGGCTCCGACCGGCCTGGGCCACGCGATCATGTGCGCGCGCGACGTCATCGGAGATGAGCCCTTCGCCATTCTATTGCCCGATGTCCTGGTTGACGCGTCGCCGTCCTGCCTCAGCCAGATGGTGGCGGCGCACAATAAGGTCGGCGGCAACATCATCGCGGTCGAACAGGTGCCGATGAGCCAAGTTTCTAAGTACGGCGTCATTGATCCTGTGTCGCGCCAGACTGAGCTGATGGCGATGCGTGGCATGGTTGAAAAGCCCGCAGTTGAATTGGCCCCGTCAAATCTCGCCATCACTGGGCGCTACATTCTCGAACCGGGCATCTTTGAACTTCTGGAGACCCAGGCCGCTGGCGCCGGCGGCGAGATTCAACTCACCGACGCCATGGCGCGCCTGATGACCTCACGCACCTTCCACGCCCTGGAGTATGAAGGCGTGAGCTATGACTGCGGCGACAAGCTGGGCTACCTGGAGGCCACGGTCGCCTTTGCCCTCGGGCATGCAGACCTTGGCCCGGCGGCCCGCGCCCGGGTTTTGGATCTGCTTGAGGCGTTAGAGAAAGCCGGTCAGCCGTCGCCGGCCTAGGGCTTGTCCACACCGCCACCCTCGTGGTGCGACCGGCAAAGCTCCCCTTCTGTGTTCAGCCGTGATAGTGACCCGCCCATTACAGATGGGGCGGGTAAAATGCTGATGACGGATCTCTCCTTGCGAACGATGGCAAACGCCGTTCGCGCACTTTCCATGGACGCTGTCGAAGCCGCCAAGTCCGGACACCCCGGCATGCCCATGGGCATGGCCGACGCCGCCACCGTGTTGTTCGCCAAGCACCTCAACTTTGACGCCGCCAACCCAGGCTGGGCGGACCGCGACCGCTTTGTTCTGTCGGCCGGCCACGGCTCAATGCTGATTTACGCCCTCTTGCACCTGATGGGCGTCAAGGACGTCACCCTCGACGAGATCAAGAACTTTCGCCAGCTCGGCTCGCTCACGCCCGGCCACCCTGAGTACGGCGTCACGCCCGGCGTGGAGACCACAACTGGTCCCCTCGGCCAAGGCTTGGCGAACGCCGTTGGCATGGCCATGGCTGAAGCCAAGCTCGCCGCCCGGTTCGGCGCTGACCTTGTAGATCATCGCACCTTCGTCATTGCCGGCGACGGCTGCCTGATGGAGGGCGTCAGCCAAGAAGCCATCAGCCTGGCGGGACATCTGAAGCTCAATAAGCTGTGCGTCCTGTGGGACGACAATGGCATTTCCATCGACGGCGCGGTCGACTTGTCGGATTCCACGGATCAGCGCGCCCGGTTCGCCGCCAGCGGGTGGGACACCTTCCAGGTCGACGGGCACGACGCCGACGCGCTGGACGCGGTTCTGAACGAGGCTCTGGCCACTGATCGCCCGGCGCTGATCGCGGTCAAGACGATCATCGGCTTTGGTGCGCCGGCCAAGGCGGGCACAGCGGGCGTTCACGGCTCCCCCCTCGGCGAGGCGGAAATCGCCGGCGCGCGCGCCGCGCTCGACTGGCCCCACGGCCCGTTTGAGGTGCCTCAAGAGGTGCGCGCCGCCTGGACGGCGGCCAGCGAACGCGCCGCCAGCGCCCACGCCGATTGGCGCACCCGCTTGGCGGCGGCCGATCATGACACGCGCCGCGCCTTTGAAGACGCGATGAGCGGGGCTCTGTCGGCTTCGGTTTTTGAGGCTCTTGACGCCCACGCGGCCAAGATGGCCGCCGAAACGCCCAAGCTTGCCACCCGAGCCTCTTCGGGCGCCGCGCTCGACGCCATTGGCGACATCGAACCAATGTTGGTGGGCGGGTCAGCCGACCTGACGGGTTCCAACAATACGCGGCGCAAGACGGACACTGTGCTGAGCGCGCAAAACCCGAACGGGTCTTATGTGCACTGGGGCATCCGTGAACACGCCATGGCCGGCGCGATGAACGGTATGGCGCTGCACGGGGGGCTTGTGCCGTTCTCCGGCACGTTCTTGTGCTTTGCCGACTATTGCCGTCCGTCGATCCGCCTGGCCGCCCTGATGGGCGTGCGGGTGGTGCACGTGATGACACACGATTCCATCGGGCTGGGCGAAGACGGGCCCACCCATCAGCCGGTCGAGCATCTGGCGTCACTGCGCGCCATGCCGAACCTGCACGTTTATCGCCCTTGCGACGCGGTTGAGGCGGCTGAGTGCTGGTCGCTGGCGCTGGCGCGCTCTGAAGGCCCGAGCGTTCTGGCCTTGTCGCGCCAATCCACGCCTGGCCTGCGCACCGACGCCTCGGCCAATCGCTGCACCGACGGCGTCTATGAGCTGTTGCCGGCCGAAGGCGGCAAGGCGCAGGCGACGCTCATCGCCACCGGCACCGAAGTCGCCATCGCTGTGGACGCGCGCGCTGCACTGCAAGCCAAGGGGATCAGGGCGCGGGTTCTGTCTGCGCCCTGTCTCGATCGCTTCTTTGCGCTGGATGCGGGCGTCCAAGCCGCGGTCCTGGGCGACACCGAAGTGCGGGTGGTGATTGAAGCGGGGGTGCGCCAAGGCTGGGACGCCCTGCTGCGCCCGCAGGACGCCTTCATCGGCATGACAAGCTTTGGCGAAAGCGCCCCGGCGCCGGCGCTCTACGCGCACTTTGGGGTCACGTCGGACGCCGTGGTCGAGGCGGTCTCGGCCCGCGTTTAGCTTGCAGGCGAGGTCGACGAGGTTTCAGCGCAGCGGCGTTCCCACGCCAGGGCGTCGCGCACGATTGTTTCCAGATCGTCATAAGCCGGCGTCCAATCGACCTGCGCGCGCAGGCGGGCCGCATTGGCGATCAGCTTGGGCGGGTCGCCGGCCCGGCGCGGGGCCATGTCCACCGGCAACGGCGCACCATTGACCTTGGCCACCATGTCCAAGACCTCGCGCACCGAGGCGCCGCGTCCATAGCCGCAGTTCATGATCGTCGAGGCGGCGCCGCTCTCAAGATGCACCAGCGTGCGCAAGTGCGCCTCGGCCAGGTCTGAGACGTGAATATAGTCGCGCACGCACGTGCCGTCCGGCGTGTCATAATCGTCGCCATAGATAGATATGCGCGCCCGCAAGCCAAGGGCAGCTTGGGCGGCCACCTTGATCAGATGCGTGGCCTCGCGCGAGCTTTGGCCCGTGCGGCCCTGGGGATCGGCGCCAGCAACGTTGAAATAGCGCAGCGCGGCAAAGCGAAAGCCGTAGGCGCGCGCCCCGTCGGCCAGCATCTGCTCGGTCATGAGCTTCGACCAGCCGTAAGGATTGATCGGCCCCACCGGGTCGTCTTCGCTGAGGCTGTCAGACAAGGTCGGCGCGTAAACAGCGGCCGTCGACGAGAAGATGACGTGCGCCACATCCTCCTCGACCACCACCCGCATCAGCCCCAAGCTGTTGAGCGTATTGTTGGAATAGTACTTCAGTGGATCAGCGACCGATTCCGGGACAACAATGGAACCAGCAAAGTGGATGACGGCGGACACGTCATGCGCGCGGATGGTCTGAGCCAAGAGCTTGGTGTCGGCGATGTCGCCTTTCACAAAGGTCGCCGCCCCCGGAACATTGGCCGCAACCCCCGTGGAAAGGTTATCAAAAACAACGACCTTGCGCCCGGCGTCGACGCAGGCCCAGGCCACGTGGCTGCCAATATAGCCCGCCCCGCCGGTAATCAGAATCGCCGTCATCGCCTCATCCTTGTGTCAACGCGCGCGCGCGAGCCTGGCCCGGCCACGCCCCATCGCAAGGCGGCTCGCCGCCTGTCAGACCTGTGACTTGCATGTCTTATGCTACCGCTCCGCGACATCGATCAGGACGACGCCGGCGTATCGCAGAACGCCGCGCGCACCCCTTCACGCCAGTCGCGCACCGGCAAGCCCAGGGCCTGGGCGCGGTCACTGTTGAGGGGAGTGTAGCGAGGGCGAACCGCCTGCACCTGGCCAGAGCGTGTGGCGGACGCAGCGAAGCTGTCAGCGCTCACCGGTTCGATCGCAGTGTCGCATCCGCTGGCCTCTAAAATCGCCTGCATGAACTCAAGCCGCGACGCCGCGCCAGAGCCCGCCACATGCAATAGCCCGCCGCCGCGCCGCCCGATGAGCATCAGGGCCGCCTGGGCGAGATCGCCAGCAAAAGTCGGGCTGCTCCACTGATCGGTGACGCCCTTGAGCGACGCGGCGCCCGGTGCGCGTGACTGCACGTGCGCCAGAAGCCTGGAGGCAAAGTTGCCCGGGCGCCGGGAGTACACCCAGGCCGTGCGCACGATCCAGGCGCCCGGATGGGCGTCTGCGACCGCCATCTCCCCTGCGCGCTTGGATCGGCCATAGACGCTGAGCGGGCCCGGAGCGTCGGCCTCGCGGTACGGCGCCTGCGCTCGGCCGTCAAAGACATAGTCGGACGACACGTGCACCAGGCCCGCCGCCCGTTTGGCGCAGGCCGCCGCCATCACCTGCGGCGCGGTTGCATTAACCGCGTGAACGAGGTCCGGCTCGATCTCCGCGCGATCGACCGCATTGTAGGCGGCGGCATTGATCACGGCGTCGAACTCAGCTGCTTCTAAAAAGGCGGCGAGGCCCGATGTGTCGGCCAGGTCCACATCAGCCCGCGTGACCGGCGTGACCGTGATCGCTCCGCCATCAGTCTTGGTGTGCGCGCGCGCCATCACTTCGCGGCCCATTTGGCCGGTGGCTCCAAACACCAGCACCCGGCTTGGCTTCGGCCCAAGTTGAGGCCGTCCGCTTGACCGCGCCTTGGCTTGAGAATCAGACACGGAGGTTTTCCCTTCTCGCCGACTTCGCGCTTGTCGGCGTACGCCCTTAAGTGCGCCGTCGCCGCGAAGGCTGCGCTGACGCCCAGAACTCTTCCTGCTTGTATTTCAGCACGTTAAGTCGGTTGAAAGATGGCGCAACCAAATGTGAGTTGTGCCTATCGAACTCGCATTACCTGTTAGGCGCCATCGGGACACCCCGCGAAAGGACTTTTTATGTGCGGAATCATTGCCATTGCGGGGAAAGCTCCAGTGCGGGCTCGGCTCATGGACGGGCTGCGGCGCATGGAGTATCGCGGCTATGACTCGGCGGGCTTGGCGCTGGTGGTGGACGGCGTGGTTGAGCGTCGCCGCGCCGTGGGCAAGCTGGTCGAACTTGAGACCGTGATCGCCGGCGATCCCGTCGACGCGCACACCGGCCTTGGCCACACGCGCTGGGCGACGCACGGGGCGGCCACAGTGGCCAACGCCCACCCCCACGCCGCCGACGCGGTGGCCATCGTACACAATGGCATCATTGAGAACTTCGCCGATCTTAGGCTTGAGCTTGAACAGGCCGGGCGCACGTTTGCCTCCCAGACCGACAGCGAAACCGTCGCGCACCTTCTCGCCGACGCGCGCCAGCGCGGCTTGTCGCACATCGACGCCGTCTCAGACGTTTTGGGGCGCCTGCGCGGCGCCTTTGGCTTGGCCATCGTGTTTGCCGATCAGCCTGACACGATCATTGGCGCCCGGCGCGGAAGCCCGCTCGTGGTCGGCTATGGCGACGGCGAAACCTACCTGGGGTCTGACGCTCTGGGTCTGGCCGCACTCACTGGCCAGATCACCTATCTTGAAGAAGGCGACTGGGTGATCGCCACGCCGCGCGGCGCTGAATTCCGCGACGCCAGCGGCGCGCGCGTGACGCGCCCCGTGGTGCCCGCCGGCGTATCGGCCGCGATGGCCGAAAAGGGCTCCTACCGCCACTTCATGGAAAAAGAGATCCATGAACAGCCTGACGCCCTGAGCCACACCATCGGCCACTATGTTGATCCCGCCGCCCTCGTCGCCCGCGTGCCCGAGGGTCTGGCGTTCGCCCGCATCTCGCGCCTGATGATCACAGCCTGCGGCACGGCCAACTATGCCGGCCAAATCGCCAAGTATTGGATGGAGGAGATCGCCCGCCTTGCCACTGAGGTCGATATCGCCTCAGAGCTGCGCTATCGCTCGCCTGTCCTGGACCCCGACGGGGCCGCGATCGCCATCACACAGTCGGGTGAAACGGCTGACACCAAGGCGGCGTTTGAGCTGTGCCTGGCCGGCGGCATGACCGGCGTAGCGCTGGTGAATGTCGCCTCCTCGACCATCGCCCGTATGGCGCACGTGGTCGCGCCCACGCTTGCCGGCCCTGAAATTGGCGTCGCCTCGACCAAGGCCTTCTCCAGCCAGCTTGCCGCCCTGGCCTGCCTGACGGTGGGCGCCGCGCGCGCGCGCGGCGCGATTGACGCTGACCGCGAACACGAGCTTGTGCGCCGGCTGATCGAGACCCCGCGCCTTGTCGCCCGCGCCATCGAAGTGTGCGATGTCGCCGCCCGCCAGATAGCGCCAGAGTTCGCCAAGGTTTCCAGCGCCCTCTTCCTCGGTCGCGGACCCTATTCGGCCCTGGCGCTCGAAGGCGCGCTGAAGCTCAAAGAGATCTCGTACATTCATGCCGAAGGCTATCCGGCTGGGGAACTCAAGCATGGGCCGATTGCCCTCGTCGACGAAGACACGCCCGTCATCGTGCTCGCGCCCAGCGGCCCCAACTTTGAGAAGACGGCCTCGAACGTCCAGGAAGTCGCCGCCCGCGGCGGACCGGTGACCTTGATCACCGACGCGCGCGGCGCGCCTCAGCTTGCAGACGTCGTTTCGCGCACCATCATCTTGGACGAAATCGACCCCTTCGTGGCCCCCATCGTCTATGCGATTCCGGTGCAGCTGCTCGCCTATCACACGGCCGTCGCCAAGGGCACAGACGTTGACCAGCCGCGCAACCTGGCCAAATCGGTGACGGTTGAGTAGGCCCGCCCGCGTCACTGCACGCGTCCCACATTGCCAGTGAGGGCTGATCACGAACCCTTACCGCATCGCAGCACCGGTCACATGTGCGTCGGCGCGACGCCAACACAGCTTCCTTCAACGGTTTCAACGCGATAAGAGCCCCCTACGAACGGCGAGCGGCGCAAGACGCGTTGCGGCGCGGCAGGACAAGGACACGCCATGAGCATCCCCTTTATCGATCTGCAAGCCCAGCGCGCGCGAATCTCCGATCGCATTGATGCGGCCGTGGCCTCAGTCATTGCCTCGGGGCGCTATGTGTTTGGGCCCGAAGTCGCTGAATTTGAACGCCAGATGGCGGCGTTCTCAAGCGCCCGCGTCGCCCTGTCGTGCGCCAATGGCACCGACGCCCTCGCCCTGGCGCTGATGGCCTGGGGGGTGCGCTCTGGCGACGCCGTGTTCTGCCCCTCGTTTACGTTCTGCGCCACCGGAGAGGTTGTGCCGTGGCTCGGCGCAACGCCGGTGTTTGTGGACATTGAACCGGACACCTACAACATCGATCCTGACGCGCTGGAAGCGGCGATCCAGGCCACGTTGAAGGCCGGCAAGTTGACGCCCAAGGCGATCATCGGCGTGTGCCTGTTCGGCCAGGCCGCCAACTATCCGCGCCTGCGCCAGATCGCTGACACCTACGGGCTGAAGCTGATCGCCGACAGCGCCCAAGGCTTTGGCACAACCATCAACGGTCGCCACCCAAGCGATTTTGCCGACGTGGTCACAACCAGCTTTTTCCCCGCCAAGCCCTTGGGCTGTTATGGCGACGGCGGCGCTGTCCTGACCAACGACGAAGACCTGGCCGACCTCATTGACAGCTTGCGCGTGCACGGCAAGGCGGTGAAGCGCGATGTGGCCGGCGCCACCTTCGAGCATGACCCCAAGTATCTCAACATGCGCATCGGCATGAATTCGCGCCTCGACACCATCCAGGCCGCCATTCTGCTTGAGAAGCTGGCGATCTTTGCCGACGAGATTGAGCGGCGAAACTCCATCGCCGCACGCTACAACGCCGCGCTGGCGCCTTATGTCGCCCAAGTGCCTCATGTTGCCGACGGGATCGTTTCAACCTGGGCGCAGTACACCATCGAGCATGACGACCGCGACGCGCTGGCCAAGAAGCTTCAAGCCCACGGGGTGCCGAGCGCGGTCTACTATCCGGTGCCGTTGCACATGAACGTCGCCTATCAGCCGTTTGCACCGTTCGCCGGCCCCTTGCCCGTCACCGAAGCCAAGGCGGCCCGCGTCATCAGCCTGCCGATGCACCCTTACCTGACGCACGAGACGCAAGACGCCATCGTTGCGGCCGTCGCCGCCTAACGCATCGAACGCAGATCGTTAACCATAGCCGCATAGCCTTGCCACCTCACGTGTGAGCGATTGACGAGGGCTGGCGCGCCATGAACGATCTGATGTCAGGCAAATCCATTCTGGTGACCGGCGGCACCGGCTCGTTCGGGCGCAAATTTGTCCGCACTCTTCTGGACGGGCACGCGCCGCGCCGGATTATCATCTTCTCGCGCGATGAGTTGAAGCAGTTCGAGATGGCCAATGATCTGGGCCGCGACGAACGCCTGCGCTTTTTCATCGGCGACGTGCGCGACAAGGAACGCGTCGCGACCGCGATGAAGGGCGTGGACTATGTCATTCACGCCGCCGCGATGAAGCACGTGCCGATTGCTGAATACAATCCAATGGAGTGCGTGCGCACCAACATCAATGGGGCGCAAAACGTCATCGACGGCGCCTTGGCCAATGACGTGGAGAAGGTCATCGCCCTGTCCACAGACAAGGCCGCCAAGCCGATCAACCTCTATGGCGCCACCAAGCTGGCGTCTGACAAGCTGTTTGTGGCGGCCAACAATGTGTCCGGCGGTCATGAGAGCCGGTTCTCGGTGGTGCGCTAAGCAAATGTGCTGGGCTCGCGCCGG
>CAYGQB010000092.1:0-11311 GCA_964351895.1 uncultured Caulobacterales bacterium | reverse complement strand
GTCCTCCCGAGACCAGAATTTCCGCCCCCGCGCCCGCCGCCGCGCTGACAAAGAACAGCGCCAGGAACGCGCCCACGCCGCGCGCGTGCTCGCCCAGCCAGCGCGCAACCCCAACTCCGAACGCCAGCATCAGACCCATGTTCATCGCCAGGTGCGCCCAGCCGCCGTGCGCAAACACGTGCAACACATAGGGCGCAACCGGTCCAAGCGGCTGGGGCAAGGGCGGGCCGGGCACATGGCCGAGGTTGGAGGCCACCGCCGTCGCCCCCAGGAGCCAATCCGACACGCCCGCCGGCGCCAATAAGATGCCGGCTGAGACCGCGCAGATGGCGGCGATGAGAACGAGCACCACCGGCGGCAGGTCATTGAAGATGGGCTGGCGGGCGCTCACGCCTTCGCCCCCGCACAGGCCACGCTTTGGGCCGCGCTTTGGGCCGCGCTTTGGGCCGCGCCCCGAGCCGGAGCGGTCAGCGTTTCATCCTTGCACACGATCACTTCTCCTGACGCGCGAGCGGTGTCCCGAGACACTCGTGTGGAAGGCGATTCGCGCGTTGAGCGAGCCAAATCCGTTGATTTCCCTCAAAATCGCACGCTGGCACACCCGTTGCAGACAGTGTGGGGAGATTGAAATTCGCGTGGAGAGCGATCATGGCGAACACACCCTACACCGGCGCAAAGGCGCGCGTCGCCCACCTGACCGCGACCCCGCTGGCCAGCCTGGCCGCCCTGACCCTCGCGGTCGCATGTCTCGGCGCGGCCCCGGCCAAAGCTCAGGACGCAACAGCGGCCGGTTCCTACAACACGCCCTACGGCTACAGCTACGGCGGCGAGAGCCGCAACTTCCGCGCCGGCACCCGCGACGCCTTCAACAATCGCGCCGTCGTCAATGGCCGGATCTTGCTCGGCGAAGAGGTCTCCAACCTGCCGCGCACCTTGTCGGGCGTCATTTCTCCCAGCTTTGGCGGCGCATCTTCGGCAGTTGGAAACCAACTCAATGTCATAGTCGAAGGTGATTGGAACACGGTGGTCATCGATTCCACGCAAACGAACAACGGCGACGTCATTGCGGGCGCCGCTCTAAACGGGGAGCTCGCGCTCAATGACTAAGTCTCTGAAACAGTCGCTTCTGTCGCGCACCAAGCTGTCGTCGGCGGCGCTGGCGGCGGCGCTCATGGTCACCGGCTGCGTGTCTCCGATCGCCGGGCCGTCGGGCTACTACGCTCAGCCGATTGGCGGCGCGCCCGTCACCATCAACCCCACGCCCTACACCGGCGCTCTGGTGTGCTTGGGACAGTATGCGCGTCAAACCGGGCAAACCCCGCCGCGCATCGCTGTCGGCCGCATCGCCGACTATACCGGCAAGGCTGAACTTGAAGGCGGCCGCAAGGTCACCCAAGGCGCCTCATTGATGGCGATCTCCGCCCTGGCGAAAGCCGGCGCGCGCCTCGTGGAGCGCTACGACACCAGCGTGTCTGAGCTGGAGCTGAAGTACGCCAACAACAAGCTGATCTCTGACGATGACGCCAGCCCCTACCGCGAAATTCGCGCCGGCTCAGTGCCCGGCTCAGATTTCTACATCGTCGGCGGCATCACCGAGCTAAACTACAACATCCGCTCAACCGGCGCGGACGTGTTTGGCGGCGACACCGACACCTCGGGCGGCAAGGGCTTCTTCAACGCCAACCTGTTCGTGATGAACGTGGGCCTGGACCTGCGCATGGTTGATACGCGCTCGCTGGAAGTGGTGGACGTGATTTCCTACCAGAAGCAGATGATCGGCCGCGAGGTCGGCGGCGGCTACTTCGACTTCTTCGACAACAATGTCATCGACATTTCGGCCGGCGAGAAAGCCTTAGAGCCGATGCAGCTGGCGGTGCGTTCGGTCCTTGAGCGCGCGGTCCTGGAAATGATGGCCAATGTCTATGGCGTGTCCGGTCCGGACGTGTGCGCCTTTGACGATCCCCTCGCCACGAATGGCGCCACGGGCGACTACGCCCCTGCTTATGACAACTTGGAGACCAACAATGCTTACTCGCGCGAAGATGCTGACCGCTGGCACCAGCGTCGCGACCCTGCTGTTGGCACTTGGCTCCGCCGCGGCCGCTGAGGACTGCTGCGCGCGCGAAGACGCCATCAGCGTCTTCGTCGCCGACCAGGAGTTTGTCGCCGAACGCTTTGACGCGGTCGCCCATGTGACCGCCGAAGAGGCCGCCCCGGCGCTCTCAACCGCGACCAGCCTGGCCAACACGGTGTCGGCCTATGCTGAACACGCCGACATGGACGTGGAAGCGCGTCAGGTGCTCGACGCCTCCGGTGCGGCGCAAGCCGAGCTCAGCGTGGGCGCCGGCGAAGACGCCTTTGTCAACGCCACGCTCATCGGCAACGGCCTGCGTGCGGACGGCTGCTGCGCCTCCGTTGAGGTCAGCGCCGACCAAGCTTCCACCGGCGGCGCGGACGGCTATGAGGCCAGCGCCACGCTGACCGCTGAAACGGCCACCAATGTGGCGGTCAATGCGGCGGCCACGGCCAATGCGGTCTCGACCTCGACCAACCAGGGCTTTGTTGGCGCCTGGTCGCGCCAGACCCACATCGGCGAAGTTGTCGCCACCAGCCTGGTGACGGCCGACGAAATGACCGGCCCGGCCCTCGTGGGCGCCCAGGCCACTGGCAATGCGGTCACCAACACGTCGCGCGGCGGCTATTGGGGCTATGCCGAACAATCCGCCGAAGGGGCGCGCATTCAGGCCACGACCGACGTCGTCGCGGGCGAAACCGAAGACCTGACCGCCACGGCCACCGGCACGGGCAACTCGGTCAACATCGATCAGCTGAACGGCGCGATCGAGCTGGTTGCTGACCAGGCCAACGCCGCCTATGTGCGCGGCGAGACCTATGTCACGGTCAACGAGCGCGGCGGCGAATTGAACGCCGCCTCGACCGCCTTTGGCAACACCACGGTGGCCTCTGGCGTCGGCGGCGACGCCAGCCTGGTCATCGACCAGGTGAACCTGGGCGGCGGCGTCGATGCGGTGACCGACCTGACCTCCTTTGCCGGCGACGGCGGCGTGTCTGGCTCGGCCATCGCCTACGGCAACGCCATCTCGGGCGTGGTCTGCTCGACCTGCGAGCGCGTGATGACGGCCACGACCAGCCAAACCAACGCCGCGTCGGTGTTCGCCCAGACCACTGTGAATGCGGGCGGCTCAGGCGCCGTGTCCGGCTCAGCCGTCGCCATCGGCAACGCCGCCACGTTTGAAATTCGCCGCCCCTACTAAGGCGCCCTATTAAGGCAAAAGACACGCGCAAACACACGCGCGCACACGCTGAGACGGCGGGATCGATCTGGTCCCGCCGTCTTTTTTTGTGTCTGCCGAAAAATCGCCCTCAATCGCGCGTCTAGTGCGCGCCCTTGGGACACGCGATGGAGGCTGTACCGATGCGCCGACCTTTTTGGATGCTGGCCGCGCCGGCCGCTTGTGTCTCTGCGCTCGCCTTTGCGGCCAGCGCTCCTGCCCAAGCCCAAGTGGCCCAAGAGCCGCGCGTCGCCCTGGTGGTGGGCGTCTCGGACTACACAGACATCGGCGATCTGCGCAACGCGGTGAACGATGCGCGCGCCATCTCCGCCACGCTGGATGCGCTGGAATTTGACGTCCTCCTCTTAGAAGACCCTGATCAGACCTCGTTCGAGGTCGCCGTGATGGAGTTTTCCCAGCGCATGCGCGACGCCGGGCCCGACGCGCTCGCCCTGTTCTTCTTTGCCGGCCATGGCGTGCAGCACGACGGCGTCAACTACATGCTGCCGGGCGACATCTCGATCGACGGCCCAGGGCTTCTGGAACGGCGCGGGATCGAGGCCAGCTGGGTGATGGGCGTCATGGACGAGGCGGGCGTGGCCGCCAAGGTCATGGTGCTGGACGCCTGCCGCGACAATCCGTTTGGCGACGCCTGGGAGAGCGAGACCCGATCGGGCCTGGCGCGCGGTCTGGCCGAAATGGCCCGCCCCTCTGGTTCAGTGATCATGTTTTCCACCTCGCCCGGATCGGTGGCGCTCGACGGCGAAGGCGACAACAGCCCCTTCACCGCAGCCCTGGTGGAGGAGGTCCAACGCCCCGGCGTCCTGTTGGAAACCACGTTTAAGAACATCGTGCGCTCGGTCGGAGAACGCACCGAGGAGCGCCAGGCGCCCTATCTGGAAGGCTCGTTCACGGGCGACTTCTACTTGGGCGGCCCGCCAGCGCCGGGCGGCGAGACGGCGCCAGAGCCCACCGACACCGACGACTGGTACTGGAGCGTGGTCTCAGCCTCCAACGAAGCCGACGATTACCGCTCCTACCTGGAAACCTTTCCCGAGGGGCGGCATGTCGAGGAGGCTGAGCAGCGCCTGGCGCTCCTGGCTGCGCTGGACGACACGCCAACCGAGGATCCCCTCACCCTCGCCCGGGTTTCGCTGACGTCCCAACGGGCGTCCTATTCCGGCCGCTGCCCGACGACCATCAGCTTCACCGGCGCAATCGAAACGAGCGGCGGGCCGGGCGCGGTGTCGTATCGGTTTGTGCGCAGCGACGGCGCAAAATCACCGATTGAAACCCTGGCCGTGACCGAAGCGGGCGCGCAGGACGTGTCGTTTTCTTGGACCTTAGGACCCGCTGAGCCCTTTTCCGGCTCGGTGCGTTTGGAAGTGGTCGAGCCTCAAGCTGTGACCAGCGATCCGGCCGAGTTCACCGTCTCATGCGCGACGCCGGTTCCGTCGGGCAGCTTGCGCATAGATCCCAAGTACGTGGGTCAGATCAGCGAGCTGGCGACGACGCGGCGCACCGGGCGCGATCTTGTGACCGGCGCCGTCCCCAGTCGGCCAGTCGCGGTTGACTTGTCAGCCGTCGCGCGCCTGACCACGGGCGCCACATTTGGCGGCGCAGCCCCCAGTCAAGTCTCTCCCGAGGACGGCGCCGTGTTCTCCATCTCGCCGCGCACCATGACGCTGTCCTGGCAACCGGTGCCCGGAGCGGCCAAGTACATGGTGGAAGTGGACGCCTTTGGCGCCTGCACGGCGGGACGGTTTTGCTCAGACGTCGACGGCGCCACCCAGATCACGGACGCCGGCGGCGCACTGAACACGCAGGTGACCTTCGTCGGGGCCCAGCCGGGCCGGTGGCGCGTGTGGGCGGTGGACGCGGCCGGCAAGACCGGGCGCAAGAGCCCGTGGCGAGAGTTCCTGCACAAGCGCTAAGCGCCTAAGACACTGCAGACATTGTACAAAACACGAAACGGGACCGGCGCGGGCGTCGCGCCAGTCCCGTCGCCCCCCGGCGCTGCGACCTAGGCTAGCAGCCCAGGCACGCCGCGCCGACTCCCCCGTCGAACACGATTGGGCCGCCCGCATGGGCCACCGTGCGCGTCACGTTCCGGGTCACGTGCTGGTAAGTCGTCTGCTCTTCATGCGCCACGTAGGTCTCGGTCAAGCGCATCGCGAGGACCTTGTGGCCGGGGCCAAACTTGCGCAGGAGCGACCGCTCGTTGCAGTTGCGGCGCGGCTCCTGGGTGGCGCAAGCCAGCTCCCCGCCCGGCGCGTGGCGCAGCGCTTCGCCCTTGGCGCACATCAGCGTGCGGGCGTGAGCATAATCCTCAGCGTCGGCGTCAAGCGGCGTGGCCGTCACCTGCATGGCCGTGCCGGCAACACAGCGGAACAGCTCGCCCGCATAGTGCGCCGCCACTTCGGTGTCGGGCGACGGGCGCGAAGCGGGGTGCGGCGCGCCCGTGTCATCGAGACACACGGCCGACACCTTCACGCGGCGCTCCACGGTGCGCGAACGCTCCACCGCAGCCGTGGTCGTCACCGGAACTTTTTCGGAGATCGTCTCGGTGACGTCGGCCACGACGTTCAGGCCGTTGAGGCTGGAGGTTGAACGGGCCGAACCGCCCTCAATGAAACCGCCGCCGACGGCGACGATGGAGCCGCCCGCGCCGCGGCCGATGAAGCGATCCTTCACCGCATAGCCATAGGAGCCATTGACCGTGAAGCTGGAGTGATGGCCCTGAACGTGAGGCGTTCCAACAGAAACGCTGGGGCCGCCAATGCGGATGTCAGGGGTGCGCACCGTGCCGACCATGCCGCCGGTGCAGCAGGCCGACGGGCTTGACCCGCCGCCGGACATGTCGCCCGCGCCAGCGCCGCCGGCCAGGACAAATGAGCCCAACAAGGCTGCTGCAAACGCTTGGGTGTTCCGCACTGAAACGATCATGACCGATCTCCGTTCTGGTTCGAGATCAGCCTTGCAACGATGGCGCCGGTTTCCCGTCTGGGGCGAATTTTCCTCCACTGCGTTCGCGTGGCGCATCGCGGCCGCCCTGGCGCGGCGCTTGCTGATGGGTGTGAGCACGATCGAGGGCTGGGGAGCCGCATGCCATTCACACTGACGCCATTGCGACATGCGCAGTCCACGGCGCTGGCTTCCCTCTGGGGCGCCTGCCGGGTGGACAATGACACGCGTCGCCATATCGACGCCTCGCTGGTGGAAAGCGCGTTTCTGGCGCGCCGCGAAGACGCAGATCATTGCGTGATCGCCTTGGCGGGGGCCCGGCTCGGCGCCTTGCATGCGCGTGATTTTCGCGATCAGAACCTGCTCGCCCTGTGGCGCGGCGCAGATCGGGGCATTGTGCGCGGGCTCATCGAAAGCGCCTTGATCAGCGGCGGCACGGCCTCAGCCTTGACGCGCGGCAAGCGCATCGGCGGCGGCGAAGTGGACATGGAGTTCGTGTTTCTGCCGGTGATTGGCCCCAGCGGCTTGCCCGATCACGGCCTGGGCGCCTTGAATGTGTTGGAAGACGACGGACTGGACGACCGCCCGGTTGTCTCCCACCGCATCTTAGAAGCCCGCCCCGCCGAACCCTCTTACGACGCTCCGCCAACCCCGCGCCTGGCCGCGGTCGCCTTGGCGCTGATCGACCTCATTGAGGCGTCATCCTCAAGCGTTTCTTAACCCAGACGGAACATGCTGGCGTCCCGTATTCTGGACCCCAAGCCATGACCGACGTGCAACGACTAGAGCGCCGCAAAGTTCGCATCGCCGCGCGCGGCATTGCTGAGCAGCGCCGTTGGCGTCGTGTGTCATTTCCGTGCGCCGGGCGACTGCTGTTGGAAACCGGCCGCGAAGTCGATTGCGAGATTCTCGACATCTCAGCGGGCGGCGTGAACGCGCGCGCTGACGTGGCGCCGCGCGTCGGCTCGCGCATTGTGCTTGTGGCCGAGCACGTCGGGCGCATCGATCTTGATGTGGTGCGCACCGTGGACAGCCGGTTTGCCGGCGCGGCCCGCACCACCACCCGCAAGCGCGACCGCATGGCCGACCTTCTGACCTGGCTCTCTAACCAGTTCAGCCTGGGACTAGAAGAAGACCGCAAGAACCGGCGCATCACGGTGCACCAAACAGTGCAGGTGGTGTTTGCGGACGGTGTGCGGGCCGCCGCCGCCCTGATCGACGCCTCCAACAGCGGCGCCTCGCTGCGCTGTGAAGAGCGGGTGCGCCTGGGTGAGGCCATCACGATCGACGGCTTTGCAGCCGTGGTGACGCGCATCCATCCTGACGGCTTTGCCGCCGCCTATCGCGACGACGCGCAAGAGGCCGCGCCCAGTGTCGCGGCTGGCGAACCCGCCTCCCCTGAAACCAGCTCGGCCTCCGCCGCGCCAAAGACTGACAACGAAGCGCCCGCCATCAAAGAGGATGGCGCGCTTGCGTCCGCACCCGCATTGGGACAGGCGCCCGACGCCGAATCACGTGACTAAAACACTATGAGCGCAGCGCCCGCCCTTGAAGACGTCTGGTACGTGCGTGTCGGGACCGAGACCTTCGGCCCGTATCCGGCCGCGCGCCTGTCGACATTCATCACCGAAGGCCGCGTCAAGGCGAGCACCCAGATCGCGCCAGACCCGCAGGGTCCGTTCGCGCCCGCGCGCGACACGGCAAGCTGGGCGGACCAGTTTGCGCCTCGTCCTGTTGGCCCAACCCCAAGTCCTGACGCATCAGACACAGACGATACGGCGGCGGCCGATGCGGCGCAGACGCGCGTGAGCGCCGACCATGAGCCCGCGCCGCAGAACAAGGCCGGGACTGGCCAGGCGCCCGCCCATGTCATCGCGACCGTCAAGCGGGTCCTGGCTGAAGCACCGCGTGAAGAGGCCGTGTCGGCGACGCCCGGCCCGCGTCAGATGCTTGATGCGGCGCCAGATGAGGCGCAGTACGCCGAGCCTGAAGCGCCGGCCTGTGATCCCAAGCCAGACCAGCCGCGCCTCGACACGGGCGACGCCGCACCTCAAGACGCCCCGTCGCCTTCGATCTCCGCTCCGGCCCAGACGTCCCGTGTGGAGACGCAAGCGGCGAGCGGCGCTGCGGCGCTCTCACAACTTGACGCCCAGGCCGACACCGGCCCCGCTCTGATCAATCTGGTCATCGTGGTGCGTCACGCCGATCCGACCTTGAGCGCCATGGCCGGCGTCATCGACGCGCTGGACATCAACGCCGTGCCCGCAGCGCCCGGGGTCTGGTTTGCCCACGCCAAAACCACCGCCCACGCCGTGCGCAACGCTTTGAGCCGCCATGTCGGGCCCAAAGACATCTTGATCGTCGTCGACACCAGCCGCGACGACGCGGCCTGGTTCAATGTCGGCGCGCCGGTGGACGCGGCTCTGCGCGCGCTGCGCAATCCAACCGGCGCCCGCCCTGGAATTGCGCGCTAAAGGGCGCGCAGATCGCGGGCGTGGCGCTTATAGTTCTCCACATAGTGCGCCGCTGACGCGGTGAGGATCTCGGCCAGCTCGTCTGAGACGGTCTTGATCACCTTGCCCGGCGATCCCATCACCACGCTATTGTCGGGGATCTCCTTGCCCTCGGTAATCAGCGCATGGGCTCCGATGAGACAGTTGCGTCCGATGCGGGCGTTGTTCAGCACCGTCGCGCCAATGCCGATCAGCGTATTGTCGCCAATGGTGCAGCCATGCAGCATCGCCTGATGGCCGATGGTGACGTCCGCGCCCACGGTCAACGGACAGCCCTCGTCGGTGTGCATCACGGTTCCGTCCTGCACGTTTGAGCGCGCCCCGATGGTGATCGGGTCATTGTCGCCGCGCAACGTCACCCCATACCAGACACTCGCGTCTTCGTTGAGGATCACCCGCCCCATCACCATGGCGTTTGGCGCCACCCAGTAGCGGCCGTCTTGGGGTGTTTGCGGCGCAATGTCTGCGAGTGCATACAGTGGCATCGTTGGTGTTCCTTCGTTTTTTGCACCTGCGTGACGCTTTTGCGAAACGTTCGGTTAAGTCCTGTTAACTATTCTGAGCGAATCTTAACCCTGCGGACCGCCCCTCGGCGAGCCGCATCGGCGATCCCGCCGAAGTTGCGAGGGTGGCGTCTCATGGGGCCACAGACCCGCAGTCGGGGCGACCAGCCCCTAGCGCGCCGCCGCTCAGGCGGCCTGGTCCCGTTCGCTCTCGTTTCTCCTGCACCACACATCCTTATGGTTCTCCCATCCGGCGATCCCTCGCCCGGAGGAGAACGGCACCGGAGGTAGGTTCATGGCCAAACGCTCTTCCCGACGCCGCACCTTGGACGCGGAACGCTTCGCAGGCGAACCGCACGGCGATCATCCCAAGGTGACCAAGCTTTATCCGGTCGAGGGCGGTTGGCGTCCTGATCAGCAAGACGGACCCGAACCGCCGCGCGACCAGCGCTATGTCAAGAACGTCACGCCCAAATCCACTGGTCAAAAGCGTCTCATGGAGTGCATCGACACCCACAGCCTCGTCGTGGCGGTGGGCCCGGCCGGCACCGGCAAGACCTATCTGGCGATCGCCAAGGCGGTCGAGGCGCTGGAAAAGGGCGAAGTCGGGCGCATCGTCTTGTCGCGTCCTGCGATTGAGGCGGGAGAGAGCATCGGCTTTCTGCCCGGCGCAATGGAGGACAAGCTGGCGCCATACCTGCGCCCGCTCTACGACGCCTTGCAAGACCGCTTGTCCATGAAGAAGCTCAAGGCGCTTCTGGCCGAAGGGCTGATTGAGATCGCACCGGTGGGCTACATGCGCGGGCGCACGCTCAACAATGCCTTTGTGGTCATCGACGAGGCGCAAAACTGCACCTACTCCCAGATCAAGATGCTGCTCACGCGGCTGGGCTGGCATTCAACCATGGTGGTCACGGGCGACCCGGCGCAATCGGATCTCTTGCCGGAATTGTCTGGGCTGAAAACCGTGGCCGACAAGCTGGCGACGGTGGAGGGCGCCAAGGTGGTGAAGCTGGACCGGCGCGACATTGTGCGTCACCCGCTGGTCGCAGCGATGCTTGAGGTGCTCTAGCCACCTCGCCAGCCATCTACAGGACTGACAGCCCCACCAAGAGACAGGCCCGCATATCTTGGTGGGGCGCCCTGTACCGCCGCTTGAGGTGTTGCGACGCGTTTAGGGCTGAACACCTGGTCGAAAGCTGGGGTTGGGGCCGTCGCGCTAAGACAGCTCTTCGAGGTCTTCCGGCAGGATCTGGATTTCAACATTGTATTCAACGAAGCCGCCGGCTGCGGAGTCGCGATACAGAAGGCCCATGAACTCGCCGCCGACGTAGATCTCCACGGAGTCTTCGATCTGGGTGCGGCCCAGTGACTTGCGCGATTTCAGAGAAATGGCCGGGTTCAAAAGCTCGCGCAGGCGCTCTTCGGCGTCTTCAACCGCCGCGCTGGTCTTGAACGTCAGCGCCACTGAGTACGACACGTCACTGGGGTCTTCGTCGTCCTTGGTGATGGCGCCGCGGCGTTCCTTGCCGATCCACAGCTCGGCCCCGTCCGCCCCATCCTGGATGGCGCTGTTCGGGTTCACACGCGCGCGCAAAAAGGCGGTGAGACGTTCGCGTTCTTGATCGGTCACCAGACGGTTCCTTGTGGTCAATCTTGCCGGCCGCTTAGGCCGGGCGGCTCGGGAGGGACACTACGCCAGCCCGCCGCCCCTGCAAACCGCCTCCGAAGGGAGCCTTTTCGCGAGATCAGGCCCCCTCGCCCGGACCGCCGCCGTAGATTTGCGTGTGATCCATGTTGCGCGCCGGCTCGCAGCAGCGCCCGCCAATCGGGCGCGCCGGCACGCCGGCCACCGTGCAGGCCGGTTCCACCGGAGACAAGACCACAGAGCCCGCGGCGATCCGCGCCCCGTCGCCGATCGTGATGTTGCCCAAGACCTTGGCGCCGGCCCCAATCAGCACGCCCGCCCCCACCTTGGGATGGCGATCGCCGGTGTCGACGCCCGTGCCGCCGAGAGTGACCTCATGCAGGATCGAGC
>CAYGQB010000091.1:0-11336 GCA_964351895.1 uncultured Caulobacterales bacterium | reverse complement strand
CCCATAAGCCCCGCCCCGCCTGCCCATCAGCCGCCCACGGCCCCGGGAGGGTGCGGTTGATGATGACCTCCCAGGTCATTGCCAGACCTGCCGCCAACGCGATCAATGGACCAGACCCCATGCGCACCTCGCACACCAGATGCGCTGCATCCTGCCATTGCTCGGGTGAGTGCTCGGGGCCAGTGCTCGGGGCCAGTGCTCGGGGCCAGTGCTCGGGGCCAGTGCTCGGGAGCAACTGGCCGGCGCGCCGGCCGTGGCGCGCGAAATGGAGACGCCCATGTCACACGCCTTCCATAAGTTCTGGCTCAAGATAACGGCCATCGTCATCGGCTCGTTTGGGCCGGTGTTTTTCCTCGGCTCGATGGACGCGACCTTGGAGCCGGCGCGCCTCACCCTCGATCTCTTGGACTGGCCGATTGACGGCGTTCCGAGCTACGCCTCGCCGGACATCCGGTTCTTGTCGGCGCTGACCGGCGGGTTCCTTCTGGGCTGGGGGGTCACGATCTGGTGTCTATCGGCTTGGGTCTATGACGCGGCACCTGAGGGTGTAAGGCGCAGCGTCCTGGTGGGCCTCTTGGCGTGGTTCGTTCTCGACAGTGCGGGGTCCATCGCATCGGGCGCTGTGTCCAACGCCGGCTTCAACGTGCTGGTGCTTCTGGCAGCGGTTGGCCCCATGTGGTTGCCGGCCAAGGACACGGGGCCGTGATGCACAAGCCCAACTCGGCCCAACCCGGAGCGCTAGCTGAGCCGCACCGCGCGGGCCTCGTGGCTGAGGGTCACCTGGCACGGGGCGTGGCTGCCGATCACCGGAGCGGCCCGATCAGGGGTCGGGGCGGCGGCCAAGGGAATGTGGCCCTCGGTAATCAAAAGGCCCGAGGTCAAGTCCACCCCGAGCCAGCCCGGGCCGGGGAAAAACGCCTCGGTCCAGGCGTGCAATTCGGCACTGGCCAAGCCGGTGTCAGGATCAAGCTCGATCAGATATCCCGACACAAAACGCGCCGCGACGCCGAGACTGCGCACCAGGGCGGTCATGAGCCAGGCCGTGTCGCGGCACGATCCAGAGCCCGCCGCCAGGGTTTCTTCGGGCGAAAACACGCCCGGATCGTCGCGCGTGACATAGGTCACGTCGCCGCAAACACGCTGGGCCAAGGCCAAGTAGGCCGTGAGCGTCAGCCCGCTCGGCGCGCCGCGCCATGCCGCGCGCGCGGCCTCGGCGGCGGCGGCAAACCGGGGCCCGCCGCCGGCCGGTGCCAGATAGGGCGTCAGGGCGGCGAGCTGATGGGGCGCATAGCCAAAATCAACCTGCTCGGCCCCGTCCAGAAACACAAAGTCGAAGGGATTGACCGGCGTAAGGTCGGCGGTGAGAGAGATGGTGACCTCCAGCCGATCGGTGGGCTCTGGAAATGTCAGGCGCGCGTGCAGAACGCCATAAACGTCCTCGCGCCATTCCAGCGTGTGGCCGGGGGGCGTTACCTCCTGATGAAAGGCGGTGATGTGGGCGTGCGCGCGCCGACGCGGCAAAAAGCAAGCGCGCACGCCGGCCCCCGGCTTGTGCAACGAAAACGGGCGCTAAAAACGCCTTGCACCCTGGACGGGCGGCCTGCGCGCGGCTCTAGTGTAAGGCGAACGCGCGACGAGGATCGATGCCTGAGATCTCCGGTTTTGATGAGATGCAAACCGCCGACGGCGTGCGCAGCGGCTACGAGACGGTCGCGCGCTGGCTTGAGGCCACCAGCATTGAAGAACTCAGCCGAAAGCAGGCCGAAGCGGAGAACATCTTTCGCCGGCTTGGCGTCACGTTTGCCGTCTATGGCCAGGGCGGCGACCCGGACCGGCTGATCCCGTTCGATCTGGTGCCACGCGTGTTCTCCGCCGCTGAATGGGACCTCATTGACCGCGGCGTCAAGCAGCGCGCCGAGGCGCTGAACCGCTTCATTCACGACGTGTACAATGGCGGTGAAGCGGTCAGCGCCGGGATTGTCCCGGCCAGCGTGGTGCAGGCCAATGACGCCTACTTGGGGCTGATGGAAGGTTTTACACCGCCCCAGAATGTCTACGCCCACATCATCGGCGTCGATCTGGTGCGCACCGGGCCGGACGAGTTCTTCGTTCTGGAAGACAATTGCCGCACTCCGTCGGGCGTCTCGTACATGCTGGAAAACCGCGCAATCATGACGCGGCTGTTTCCTGATCTGTTCTCAAGCGGAACCGTGCGGCCCGTCGACAGCTACCCAGACAATCTCAAGCGCACCCTGATTGAGGTCGCCCCAGACGCCTGCGAAGGCGCGCCGAAGCTCGCCGTTCTGACGCCCGGCTCGTTCAACAGCGCCTATTACGAACACTCATTCCTCGCCGATGAGATGGGCGTGCCGCTGGTGGAGGGGCCTGACCTGGTGGTTGAGGACGACCGGGTTTACATGCGCACCACCTTGGGCCTGGAGCGTATCGACGTCTTGTACCGGCGCATCGATGACGCCTTTCTAGACCCTGACCAGTTCCGCCCTGACAGCGCGCTTGGGGTGCGCGGCCTGATGCAGGCCTATCTGCGCGGCGGGGTCACGCTGGTGAACGCGCCCGGCGGCGGCATCGCCGACGACAAGGCGATCTACAGCTACATGCCCGACCTGATCCGGTTCTACCTCGGCCAAGAGCCCCTCTTGTCGAACGTGGAAACATGGCGCTGCGCGCAAGCTGATCACCTGGCCTATGCGCTCGAACACATGTCAGAGCTGGTGTTCAAGGAGGTCCACGGATCAGGCGGCTACGGCATGCTAATCGGCCCGGCCGCCACGCGCGACGAGATCGAAGCCTATCGCGCCCGGATTATGGCCGACCCCAGCGCCTTCATCGCCCAGCCAACGTTGGCGCTGTCCTCGTGCCCCACCTTCGTCGGGGCTGGCATTGCCCCGCGCCATGTCGACTTTCGCCCCTTTGTGCTGACGGGCCGCGACCTGCGCCTGACACCGGGTGGGCTGACGCGCGTGGCCCTGCGCGAAGGCTCTCTGGTGGTCAATTCGAGCCAAGGCGGCGGCGTCAAAGACACCTGGGTGATGACCGAATGCTGAGCCGGGTGGCGGAAAACCTGTTCTGGATCGGACGCTACATTGAGCGCGCCGAGAACATGGCGCGACTGGTGGACGCGGCGCGGCGCATGTCCGCCCTGCCGCAAGAGGTGGGGCGCGCGCGCTCCAACGAGTGGGCGTCGGTCTTGATCGCGGCCGGCGACAAGGACACCTTCGGCGAGGCGGTGGCGCGGGCCGACAATGGGACGGTGATTGATCACCTCATCTTCTCGCGCACCAACCCATCCAGCGTTTACTCTTGCCTCCTGACCGCCCGCCAGAACGCACGCGCCGTGCGCACCGCCCTCACGCGTGAATGCTGGGAGGTGCTCAACACCTCCTGGACGGAGATGAAAGACATGTCGCCTGACCGCTGTGTCGGGGCGGGCCTGTCGGACACGATCGACTGGATCAAGGGCCAATCGGCGCTGTTTTCCGGCGTCTTCTACGGCACCATGGTGCGCGACGACGGCTACGAGTTCATGCGCATGGGCGCCAATGTAGAACGCGTGGACGCCACCGCCCGCATCCTCGACGTGAAGTATCACGTGCTTCTCGCCTCGGTCAGCGAAGTCGGTTCGGCGGCGGACTATTATCAGTGGGTGTCGGTGTTGCAGGCGGCCGCCGGCCAGCGCGCCTACGCCTTCCTCTCGCAAGACGAGATTACCGCGCGCGGCGTGGCTCAGTTTCTCATCCTTGAAGACCGTTTCCCCCGCTCGGTGCGCTTTGGCGTGCAGCGCATTGCGCGCTCGGTCGAAACCCTGGAGCGGCTCTACGGCCAGCGGGCCGCGTGCCACGACACGGTGGCCCAGTTCGCCGACCGCCTGGAGCGCGCCACCATCGACGCGGTGATCAATGAAGGCCTGCACGAGTTCCTGACCGACGTCGTCGACACAAATTACGCCGTTGCAGACGCGCTCGGACGCGCTTACGGGTTTGCGTCGATGCAAGCGCAGGACGCAAGCGATCTCGGCGCGCCGCAATAGGCGACGCGGCCGGAGCGCCAAGCCACCCCCAACGCGACCATCGATCAGACCTCTTCGCGGCGCGTCCTTGCCGCACCCCGCCACACGCTGATTGAGACGCCGCCATGACCTATTGCGTTGCCTTAAAGCTGCGCCAGGGGATGATCTTCCTGGCCGACACGCGCACCAACGCCGGCCTGGACAATATCTCCCGGGTCAAGAAGCTCTTCACGTGGAAAGCCCCAGGCGAGCGCGCCCTGGTGATGCTGACGGCGGGCAACCTGGGCGTCACTCAGGCCGTTGTTTCGCAGCTTGAAGAAGACATCGCGGCGGGCGCCGCGCACACCATGTTCACGGCCCCCAGCCTGTTTCATGTTGCAGAGCTGGTGGGCGACACCATGCGCCGGGTGCAAGACCGCTACGGCCCAGGCCTGCGCGATCGCGGCGAAGATTCAGGCGCCTCGGTGCTCTTGGGCGGGCAACGCAAAGGCGGGCCGCTGCGCCTCTTTCACGTCTATGCGGCCGGCAACTTCATCGAGGCGACCCCTGACACCCCCTACTTTCAGATCGGCGAGCACAAGTACGGCAAGCCCATCATCGACCGGGTGATCACAGAGGACACCGACCTGCGCGACGCGGTGATCTGCGCCCTTCTGTCAATGGATTCCACCTTGCGCTCGAACCTGTCGGTCGGCATGCCGCTCGACCTGGCGGTGATGCGCGAAGGCGATCTGGACTTCTGTGAAGAGCGCCGCATCGAGGCCGACGACCCTGAGTTTCGCGCCTTCTCCGAACAGTGGTCACAAGAACTGGTCAACGCCTTTTCCGTGATGCGAAAGATGACAGTCTAGCCCGCGACCGGCACAACGGCCCCCACGACCCAACCAAAACCAACGGGGCGGCGTCTGGCGACAGACAAGCGCGCCGATCAGCGGAGGACTGACCATGACACGCACGCGCGTTCTTGACGTCGTGATTTACGGCGCCAGCGGCTACACCGGCCAGCTCGTGGCCGAGTACTTTGCTCAAAACTACGCCGGCGGGGCGGTCCGCTGGGGCCTGGCCGGGCGCAACACCGACAAGCTCGCCCAGGTGCGCGACGCCGTTGGCGCGCCGGCCGACACGCCGCTGATCGCCGCTGATTCCTCCGATGCAGCTTCCATGACCAGCTTAGCCGAGGCGGCCCACGTCGTTCTCACCACCGTCGGCCCGTACCAGCTTTATGGCGAACCCCTGGTGGCGGCCTGCGCCGCGGCGGGTACGGACTATGTTGATCTGGCCGGCGAAGTCGCCTGGATGCGGTCAATGATCGACGGCTACGAAGCCGCCGCCAAGGCCTCGGGCGCGCGCATTGTGTTTTCGTGCGGGTTCGATTCGATCCCCTTCGACTTAGGCGTCTTTGCCCTGCAAGAGCACGCCAAGGCGACGCTCGGCGCGCCGGTGACACGGGTGCGCGGCCGGGTGCGCAAGCTGAAGGGCACCTTCTCAGGCGGCACGGCGGCCAGCGGGCGCGCCACCATGGCGGCGGCCGCCAAGGACCCTGAGGTCCTGAACGTGCTGCGCAATCCGTTTGCCTTGACGCCCGGCTTTGACGGCCCGCGTCAGCCCAGCGGCTCCAAGCCGATGATCGATGAGGCGCTGAACGCCTGGGTGGCGCCGTTCTTCATGGCCCCGATCAACACCCGCAACGTGCACCGCTCCAACTTTCTGATGGGCCACCCGTATGGTGCTGATTTTGTTTATGACGAGATGTTTCTGACCGGCCCAGGAGAGCGCGGCCAGCAGGCCGCCGAAGCCATTGCGGCGGCCGACCCGACCGGCGGCAAGGACGGCCCCAAGCCCGGCGAGGGCCCCTCCAAAGAAGAGCGCGAGGCGGGCATGTACGACGTGCTCTTTGTCGGCCACGCCGAAGACGGGCGTTCCGTGTCGCTGGTGGTCACCGGTGATCGCGATCCGGGCTATGGCTCGACCTCCAAAATGATTTCTGAAGCCGCCCTAATGCTGTTGTCAGAAGCCAAGGACGCGGCGGGCGGCGTGTGGACGCCGGCGGCCATCTTTGGAACCCCGGGCGTGACGCGCCTTGTGGCCAAGGCCGGGCTGACGTTTACGCCGCAGGTCTAGCGACGCGCCAGTCAGGCCGCCGAACCCAGCCTTGATTTGGGGCCATAGGCTGCCTCTCAGGCAACTTGGGGGGCGCTCTGAGGGGCGGCTTGACGGCTGGACGCCGCCGCGACCCGCGCTCGGCTCACCGGGGCTGCGCTGATCACAAATGTCGCCGCCCCCTTTCCGCCGCGACATTTTGACCGATCTCACCTGTCTTAGAGGCTCCAACCGCCCGCACGCCGACCTCATGTCGCAAAGAAGGGGGACGACCGCCCATGCCGCCGTCGCAGATCTACCGCCGCGCCACCGACTTTCCCGCCGACGCGCCCGTGTTTCCCTTGTCTGGCGCGCTCTTGCTTCCGCGCGGCGCCCTGCCTCTCAACATCTTTGAACCGCGCTATCTGAACATGATCGACGACGCCCTTTCAGGGGACCGGCTGATCGGCATGATCCAGCCTGTGACCGATGCAATTGGGTCGCCGGCGACAGGGTCAGGGACCGGGCCGGACGCACGCAACGGACCGCCCTTGCGCAAGGTGGGCTGCCTCGGGCGGCTGACCTCATTCAGTGAAACGCCGGACGGACGCTATCTGATCACGCTGACCGGCGTGTGCCGGTTTGACGTAATCTCGGAACTGGACACGCCGACGCCCTATCGCCGCGTGCGTTTGGACACCTCCAACCACATCGCCGACTTGGCCCCCGGCCCAGACGACGATCCCGCGTTCAACCGCGAGGCGTTCGTGGATGTCTTGCACGCCTACTTTGACGCCATGAGCCTGGAGGCGGAATGGGAGTCCATTCAATCAGCGCCCCTAGAAACGCTGACCAACGCCCTGGCCATGATCTGCCCGTTCGAGCCTGACGAGAAGCAGGCGCTGCTGGAGGCTGAAAGCGTGACCGACAGGCTGGCCGCCCTGACCACGCTGATGCACCTGGCGGTCGCCGGTTCGCCCACAAGCAGGCTTCAATAAGTTGAGGCGACGCGCTACATCCAGATCATGACCGAACCTGACGCCTCTTCCCCAAAGACATCTGGCCCAAAGACATCTGGCCCAAAGCCTGGGTCTGAAGACGCATCCGCAAAGCCGACCGGCCACGAACACGCCAGCGGCCCCGATCCGCGCCTGTTGGAAATCCTGGTGTGTCCGGTCACGCGCGGGCCTTTGACCTATGACAAGGCGGCGCAAGAGCTGATCTCCAAGGCGGCGGGTCTGGCGTTTCCCATCCGCGACGGGGTGCCCATCATGCTGGCCGATGAGGCGCGCGCGCTTGATCCGGACGCGTCCTAGCTGGCCGTGTCGTGACACCGAAAACCGCCCCCTCTCACGACCGGGCCTGGCCCGAACGCCTGACGTTTGACCGTGACGCGCGGGTTTTGCGCGTGATGTTTGAGGGCGGGCGCGCGGCTGAAATTCCGTTTGAGCTGCTGCGCGTGCAAAGCCCCAGCGCCGAGGTGCAGGGCCACGCCGGCCGCAAGACGTTGCAGCCGGGCAAGCGGCGGGTCGGGGTGACGGGCGCTGAACCGGTCGGCGCCTATGCGGTGCGCATCATCTTTGACGACGGGCACAATTCAGGTCTGTTCACCTGGGACTATCTGGCCAAGCTGGGCGATGACCCGCAAGGCCAGCTCGCGGCCTACAACGCCGAGCTGGCGGCCGCTGGTCTCAGCCGCGACCCCGTCTAAGGTTGCACTCCGAAGGCGTTTGGGAGTCTAGGCGTCCGCGCGCAGGAGGGTTGGCAGATCGCCGGTGTCGGCGCCGGCGTCGCGGGCGAACAGACGGCGCAGGGGCCCGATCTGATTGACCGCCGACAGGCCCAATGAACGCACCAGACGCACAGGGGCAGCGTCGGTAGAGTAGAGGCGGTTGAACAGGTCAGTCGCCGCGGCAAGCTGGAGCGAATCAAACCGCCGCCACGTCTGGTAGCGCTCCAGGACGTCCAGGCCGCCCCAATCCAAGCCCACCGCGCGCGCGTCCGCCAAGACATCGGCGAGAGCGGCCGCGTCCTTCAGGCCCAAGTTGAAGCCCTGGCCGGCGATGGGGTGCACCCTGCGCGCCGCATCCCCGATCAGCGCCGCCCGCGCAGCCACAAAGCGTTCTGAGACGCGCAGCTCCAAGGGGAACGTCCAGCGCGGCCCCTCCACCCGCACCGCGCCCAGGAAATCGCCGAAGCGGCGGACCACCTCGTCCTCAAAGTCAGCGTCGCTCAAGGCCACGGCGGCGCGCGCCGCGCTTGCGCGCTCGGTCCACACCAGGCTGGCGCGATTTTCAGTCAGAGGGAGAATGGCGAACGGGCCGGACGGCAGAAAATACTCGTGCGCAACGCCGTGATGCGGCTCGGCGTGACTCACCGTCGCGACGATGCCGTTCTGCTTGTAGGGCCAGCCGACTGTGCGCACGCCCATGGCCTGGCGGGTGGGCGAGCGCGCGCCCTCCGCGCCAACCACGAGCGGGGCGCGCAAGACCCGGCCGCCATCCAGCGTGACCTGGCCGGCGCGGGCGTCAAACGTGACCGTGTCCGCCAGCGCCGGCGCGATGTGCTCGATGCGCGCCTGGGCGGCGACTTGCGCCAGAAGAGCGGCGCGCATGTCCCGGTTGGCGACCATGTAGCCCAGCGGCTCGCCATCCGGTCGCGGGTCGATCTCAGCGGCTGAAAAGCGCAGCCAATAGGGGCCCGGCCCGCCGCGCCGCAAGCCGTCTCCGGCGCGCCCGTCAGAGACCACGATCGTCTCGATGCGCTGGGACACGGCGTCCAGATCCGGCCCCGCGCCGAGGCGCCTGAGCATGCGACAATTCGCGTAGGCAATCGCTGAGGCGCGGCCGTCAAAGGTGTCGGCGACAACCGCCGCTGGCGGCGCGGCGTCAATCACGGCGACCGAAAAGTCGCGGTCAGCCAGGGCCAGGGCGGCCGCCAGCCCCACCAGGCCGCCGCCCACCAGGACAACATCATGCGTGTGCGCGGTCGCCTGCGGCGCGTCGGGGCGTTCACCGGTCATGGCGCACGATAGCCCGGACAGGCCCGCAGCGCCTATCGCCAACCGGTGAGCCGATCTGTCGCGCGCCCCAATCTGTCGCGCCAATGTCACATGCGACTTGGCGAGAGGCATGGGTTTGGGCATGCTGCACTGCATCAGATTAGGATTCAGGCGCGCAGGCGCACCTGCTGGGGGCTGCAGACATGCTGGATTTCGTTGTGATGGTGTCGGCCGCGGGCGCCGCTGAACTGGCGGCCCTGACGGCCCGGCTGGAGGCGCTCGAAGCGCAAACTTCTTATGCGCACAACACGCTCCTGCTCTTGATCTCTGGCGTGGTGGTCATGTTTATGGCCGCCGGCTTTTGCATGCTGGAAACGGGTCTCGTCCGGCAGCGCAACGCCGCCACCATCGCATTGAAAAACATCACACTTTACGCCATTGCCGGGCTGGCCTACTTCGTCATTGGCTATGGGCTGATGTACAACTTGGCCGACGGGGCGCGCTTTTTCGGCGCGCCGGGCCTGTTTTCGGCCGGCCCGGACGACGCCATTCACGGCGCCTATTCAGGTTGGGCCGACTGGTTCTTCCAGATGGTGTTTGTGGCGACGGCCGCCTCGATTGTCTCCGGCACGCTGGCTGAGCGCATCAAGCTGTGGCCGTTCCTGATCTTTGTCTTGGCGCTCACCGCGATCATCTATCCCATTCAGGGAGCCTGGAAGTGGGGCGGCGGCTGGCTTGACCAGATCGGCTTTCAAGACTTTGCCGGCTCCACGCTGGTGCATTCGGCCGGCGGCTGGGCTGCCCTCACCGGGGCCATCATCTTGGGCGCGCGCGAAGGCCGCTATGGGCCTGACGGCCGCGTGACGGTGATGCCGGGCTCCAACTTGCCCTTGGCCGCGCTCGGCACCTTCATCTTGTGGTTTGGCTGGTTTGGATTTAACGGCGGCTCTCAGCTGGCGTTCGATTCCGTTGAGAACATCAATGCGGTCGGAAAGATCCTGGCCAACACCAATACCTCGGCCGCCGCCGGGGTCTTGGCCGCCGCCGGGGCCACGGCGCTCCTTTATAAGAAGGTCGACCTGACCCTGGCTCTGAACGGGGCCATTGGGGGGCTGGTCTCCATCACCGCCGAGCCGCTAGCGCCGGCGCTTTGGCAATCAGCGATCATCGGAGCGATCGGCGGCCTGATCGTCGTGTTCACCGTGCCCTGGCTCGACAAATTCAAGGTCGACGACGTGGTGGGCGCAATTCCCGCGCACCTGGCGTGCGGCGTCTGGGGCACCTTGATTGTGGCCTGGAACACCCAGGCGGAGGTGAACGGCGCAACCTTGAGCGGGTTTGAGCAGCTGGGCGTCCAGATCGCCGGCATCGTGGCGATTGGCGTTTTCGTCAGCCTCGCCAGCGCCCTGACCTGGCTGGCCCTGAAGGCGACCCTTGGCCTGCGCGCCAACGCTGAAGACCAGCGCGAGGGCCTGGACAAGTCAGAGTGTGGCTTAGAGGCCTACCCAGACTTCGCGAAGCACTAGAGACTCTCCGAAATTGGCGCTTTCGCGCCGCGCGGTAAACACGGCGTTAACCTTTGGGGCTCCCTTTAGGGAGCCTCATTGCGTAACGCATGACGCCCGCCAGGAGGAGCTGCATGGCGCTCGAAACGCCCGATGGCGAACGATACAATGACGAAGGCTGGTTCACGCGCTTCATGCGCGCGCGCCGCAACGAGTTCGCCAGCCTGCTGCTGTGTGTGGTTGGGCTGTTCTTGCTCGGCTCGGTGCTGACCTACAATCCGTTCGACCCCAGCCTGAACACCGCCACCGCCGCCGCGCCGACCAACGCGCTGGGCGGCGTCGGCGCGATGGCCGCCGACATGGCCTTGCAGTGGCTGGGCTGGGCGGGGGCGGCGCTGGGCGTCATGCTGTTTGCCTGGGGTGTCATCTTGTTCGTGCGCGGTCCGCGTCGACGCGGCCCCAAGATCGTGTCGATTCGCATCATCGCCGGCGCCATGGCCGTGTCGGGCCTGGCCACGGCGGCCGCGAGCCTGCCTGTGCCCGCAACCTGGTACATCGCAGCCGGCCTGGGCGGCGTTCTCGGCGACGTCATGCATGCTGAGATCGTGTCCTGGGTGTCGCTGGTGCGCATTCCGGCGTCCGGCGAGATTGCCGGCCTCACGGGTCTCATCTTGGCGCTTTTGGGCCTGTTCGCCGGCTATGGCGTCACGCCTGACGACATTGC
>CAYGQB010000090.1:0-11385 GCA_964351895.1 uncultured Caulobacterales bacterium | reverse complement strand
CCAAGCCGCCGAACACTCGATCGATGAGATCATGGCGGCCGTTGAGGGCGCCCAGATGCTCTTTATCTCTGCGGGCATGGGCGGCGGCACCGGCACCGGCGGCGCGCCGGTGATCGCACGTGCGGCGCGCGAAGCGGGCGTCTTGACGGTCGCGGTTGTCACCAAGCCGTTTCACTTTGAAGGTCGCGGACGCATGACCTCGGCCGATCGCGGAATTGCCGCGCTCGACGAGCATGTCGACACGCTGATCACCATCCCCAATCAGAACCTGTTTCGCGTGGCTTCTGACAAGACCACGGTGACCGAAGCGTTCTTGCTCGCCGATGAAGTGCTGCACTCCGGCGTGCGCGGCATCACCGACTTGATGACGCGGCCAGGCCTCATCAACCTTGATTTCGCCGACGTGCGCACGGTGATGAACGAGATGGGCAAGGCGATGATGGGCACCGGCGAGGCGGGCGGGGAGCGGCGCGCCGTTGAGGCCGCCCATGCCGCCGTCTGCAATCCGCTGCTCGATGAAGTCACGTTGAAGGGCGCGCGCGCTGTTCTGATCAACATCACGGGCTCACAAGACCTCACCCTCTATGAAGTGGACGAGGCGGCCAACGAGATCCGGTCGGAAGTTGATCCTGAAGCCACGATCATTATTGGCTCAGCTTGCGACGAGAGCCTGGAGGGCCGGGTGCGCGTTTCAGTCGTCGCCACCGGCATCGAGGCCGAAGCAGTGCTTGACGAGCGACAGGCGGCGCGCGACCGCATCAAGCGCAGGCTGCTAGAGCGCGACCTGGTTGAAGCGAACGCGGGCGACGCAGTCGGCGAGCCACTGAGCGGCGAAGCTGCACCAAGGGATGATGCTGTCGCAGCTAAGGACAGCGGCGGCCGGCGCAGCCGAACAGGCGCGTTGGGTCTGTTTGGATTTGGTCGCCGTGACGGCGAAACACGCGCCAATGCAGCCAAAGAGACACCGTCAGCGCCCGCTGAGACGACATCGAACGCCAGAAGATCTGGTGAAAAGACCACCGGTGATCTCGTCTCCGAAGGAAGAGCCGCCATCGCGCGCGGTGCGCCGGTGGTTGGTGCAGGGACCGGTCACAAGCGCGAAAGCGCCGATCGCCTGTCCGAGGAAGATCTGGAGATCCCGGCATTCCTGCGTCGCCAAGCCTAGCAGGCGCACTAGCGACAAGCGGCTCATTTGTTGCGCCGCGGTAACAATACGAAACAATAGGTTATTTGCTGCCGCTCAAGGCGATTGCTACCCCTTAGGCCTCCCGGCTTGCGTATGTGCGCGCAACGGGTTTGACCCTTGGGGGGACATGTGCGTCAGACAACGTTGAAGCGCTCCATCAGCTGCCGCGACGTCGGCCTGCACACGGGCGCGCAGGTTGCCATGACTCTGCGCCCCGGCAAGGTCAATTCTGGCTTGCTGTTCCGGCGCGTGGACGTCTTGGGCGACCGCGATATTGAATTGCGTCCGGACGCCGTCATCGACACCCGCCTGGGCACTACGATTGCGAACGCGTCCGGTGTGCGCGTAGCGACGGTGGAGCATGTGCTTGCTGCGCTCGGCGGCATGGGCGTGGACAATGCCGTGATCGACATCGACGGCCCTGAAACGCCGGCGATGGATGGTTCGTCAGAGCCCTTCGTGCGCATGATTGAAGAGGCCGGACTGGACACGCTGAACGCGCCGCGCCGCGTCTTGAAGGTGCTCAAGCGGGTCGACGTAACTTTGGGCCAGCGCCGGGCGCGGTTTGAGCCGTGTGAGCGGCTGGAACTTGACGTGGCCATCGATTATTCAGGCACCAGCATCGGGCGTCAGCGCGCCGTGTTTGCACCCGATCCTGACACGTTTGCTGAAGAAGTCGCGCCGGCGCGCACCTTTGCCTTCCTCAATGATGTGGAAGCCTTGCGGGCGGCGGGCCTGGCGCGCGGCGGCTCGATGGCCAACTGCGTGGTTCTTGACGATGTTGGCGTTGTGAACGCGGACGGCTTGCGCTTCGACAATGAATTTGCGCGCCATAAGCTGTTGGACGCTCTGGGTGATCTGATGATGGCGGGCGCGCCGATCGTGGGCCGCTATGTCGCCGACAAGACCGGGCACGAAGTCAACAATGCCGCTCTGCGCGCCCTGATGGCGGACACCAGCGCCTGGGCGCTGGTGGAAGAGCGCGCACCCGTACGGCTGCATCTTGTGGCTGAAGACGGTGCGGTTTTGCGCGCCGCCGCGCAGTAGGTTCCCAGAACTGACTGGTGGTTCCAACGCGTGAAAGTCACGTGTTCGGCGTGCGAAGGCCGCGCGCCTCTGGATTGCACACCTGATCGCTTAGCCCGCTTCCGTCTTTGACGACAATCGGTCGTCGGCTTCGTTACGCTCACGGCGCGCCTGCGGGCCCGGCAGACTCGGCGGGGGCAGCCTCCGTGGGGGCGGCCGAAACGGCCGACGGGCCTTGCCCGGGGGAGCGTTTCGGCCGAAGGCGAAAACGGATACTCTAGGGGGCGTGACCGTTTGAGCCGTTGGCCCCGTTTGAGCCGTTGGTTCCGCGCCGAGCGGGACGGGCTATCGGCTCTTGCGATGCGCGATCAGTGTCGTCTTCCCGGTCATTGCTGGCGTCGCGAGAGGGCGCGCTTGCGCCCCCCGCCAAGCTGCGAACCAGGGCCAGAACTGAGGCGCGCACGCCGGCATCGTCAATCTGTTGGAAGTTCCGCACCAAGTCGATGACCGGGCGCGTTGATCCGGCCATGCTCGAGGCGCCTTCGCTGTCATCACTCTGCGCTCCGCCGAGGGCGCCAATGCCTTCGAAGAAGTGCGCCACGTCAACGTCAAGCCGGCGTGCGATCTGAAACAGGCGACCCGCTGAGACGCGATTGGCGCCGGTTTCATACTTCTGCACCTGCTGGTAGGAGATGCCGAGCGCCTCCGCGAGCTGTTCTTGGGTGAAGCCCAGCAAGGTGCGGCGCTGACGAATTCTCTCGCCGACATGCTGATCGACCAGCATTGCCAAGCGCGAATTGTTCCAGTTGAGCTGATCCATGTCTGACGCCCCCCGATCGATCGGATGTTCTCGACTGAACAAGTGTAACTGTTTGTGTCTGTTTGTATACCGCTAGCCGAGTTCGCGTCGTCGCTGCGTCGTGAAAATGGGGCTCATGCGCGCCACCTGTGGGCTGCAATGCGCGCTGAACAGTGGCGTGGCCTGCGATCAGGCGCCGCGGCGGCTTCATCCGCGCGCTTGGCTGGTCTACAAGGGGCGCTAGAAAAGCTGGTCGAAGGATTCGAACCCTCATGAGCACCACGGTGAAGAGCGCGCTCGCCATACTCCTGCTGACAACCACGGCGGCGTGCGCGCGCGGGGACACGCGCGAGCGCTTGGCCTATGTCGAGCGGCCGGCTGAGACGATCTACTCTGAGGCGTTTGAGCGTTTGGAACGCAATCGACTGCTGGAATCAGTGGCTCTGTTCGATGAAGTTGAGCGCCAGCACCCGTATTCTGAGTGGGCGCGCCGCGCCATGCTCATGGGCGCCTACGTCAACTATCAGAACAACAACTATGACGTGGCGATCGCAACCGCAGAGCGCTATGTCGCGCTCTATCCGGGCGGCGACAACGCCGCTTACGCCTATTACCTGATCGCGCTCTGCCACTATGAGCGCATCTTAGATGTCGGACGGGATCAGAAAACCACTCAGGATGCGCTGAACGCCTTGAGCCAGGTGGCGCGGCGCTATCCGCAGACCGACTATGCGCGCGACGCACGGCTCAAGATCGAGATGACCCTGGACCATCTCGCCGGCAAGGAAATGGAGGTCGGGCGCTGGTATCTGCGCCAGGGCCACCACCTGGCGGCGATCAATCGGTTCCAAACCGTGATCGAGCAGTACGACACCACCACCCACGCGGCCGAAGCGCTCCACCGACTGGTGGAGTCTTACGTGGCGCTTGGCGTGGACGAAGAGGCCACGCGCGCCGCCGCCGTCTTGGGCTACAACTATCCCGGCAGTCGCTGGTACCAGGACAGCTACACACTCCTGGCCAACAAGGGCGTTGTGCAGGCTGAAACCGGAGCGCCGCTTGCCGATCCTCCCGAGGAGAAGCCGCGCGGCGTCTGGGGCAACACCGTCGGGCGCGTCTTCTAGGCGGGTTCTAAGGAACAGGGCGCAGGGTCGGGGATGCTCACATATCTCGCGGTCGAAGACGTCGTTCTGATCGACCGCCTCGGGCTGGAGTTTGCGCCAGGTTTCACCGTCGTGACGGGCGAAACCGGCGCTGGCAAGTCGATGTTGCTGGACG
This sequence comes from uncultured Caulobacterales bacterium, assembly GCA_964351895.1. GTDB lineage: Bacteria > Pseudomonadota > Alphaproteobacteria > Caulobacterales > Maricaulaceae > CAYGQB01. Next base: position 7,096 of record CAYGQB010000090.1, on the reverse strand, counting down.
CCCTAGGCCTGGCTGCCGGTGCGCGCGTGGACAAGCGGATCGTACGCGCCAAGCGCGAGCGCGCCAGCGCCTCTGCGGTGTTTGACCTGGCTCCCGATCACCCTGCCTTGGCTGCGTTGGACGGTGCTGATCTGGCGGGCGGGCCGCGCGCTGAAGACCCCGGCGTAGGCGTTGAGCCCGTCTCTCAGACCCAAACCCTCATTCTGCGCCGCAGCCTGGGCCGTGACGGCCGCAGCCGCGCCTTCATCAATGATCGTCCCTGCAGCTTAGGGGTGTTGCGGGCGGCTGCTGACACGCTGATCGAGGTGCACGGCCAGCATGACGGGCGCGGTCTCATGGACCCGCAAACGCACCGCGCGACGCTTGATGGATTTGCCAAGAATGCGCAGGCTCGGACCCGCTGCGCGTCAATGTGGCGCGCAGTGGTAGAGGCGCGGGCTCGGGTAGAGGAGGTGTCACAGGCCGCCGATGCGGCTGAGGCGGATCGGGTGTTTCTTGAGGACGCCGTGGCGCGGCTCGAAGAACTTGCGCCCGAGCCAGACGAGGAGGCCGCACTCGCTGACGAGCGCCGCTTCTTGCAGGGCGCACAGTCGAGCCGCGCCGATGTCGCCGGCGCGCTTGCAGCGCTCGAAGGGGCGGGCGGGCTTGAAGACCGGCTAGGCGCAGCGGCGCGGGCGCTTGACGCCATGTGCAGCGGCCAGAACCTGGCCACGGCGGCGGCCGAGCCGATGGCCCTTGCGGTTGCTGCGCTCGACAAGGCCATGATTGAAGCAGAGGAGGCGCGCGCGGCGCTGCGTGCGGCCGATCGCGCGCTCGACGTTGACCCGCAACGCCTCACCGATGTCGAGGAGCGTCTGTTCGCGCTGCGCGCAGCGGCGCGCCAGCACCACACGACGGTGGACGGGCTTTCTCAGACGCTGGAGCGCTATCACGCCGCCTTGGCGCTTGTGGATGGACGCGGGCAGGCCCGGGCGAGCGCTCAGGCGGATGTGGATCGGGCGCAGGCGGGCTATGCGCAGGCGGCCGAGGCGCTCAGCGCGACGCGGCGTAAGGCGGCCGGTCAGCTCGCCAAGCTGGTCAATGCAGAGCTGGCGCCTCTCAAGTTGGACAAGGCGCGACTGCGCGTGGCTGTCACGCCTAGCGCTCCAGGTGCGGATGGAACCGACACGGTGCGGTTCGAAGTGGCCACCAATCCCGGCGCCGACTTTGGGCCTCTAGAGCAGATTGCATCTGGGGGAGAGCTCTCCCGGTTCGCCCTGGCGCTGAAAGTGGCCCTGAGTTCGCTCGGAGGCGCGCACGTGTTCATCTTTGACGAGATAGACCAGGGCGTTGGCGGCGCGACGGCAGACGCCGTTGGCCGCCGGCTGGCGGTGCTGGCCGCTGACGCCCAAGTGATTGTGGTGACCCACAGTCCTCAGGTGGCTGCACGCGCCGATCATCATCTGAAGATCGAGAAAACAAGCGGGCGCAAGGCGGCGGTCATGCGGGTGCACGTTCTAAAGGGCAAGGCGCGGCGTGACGAAATCGCGCGCATGCTGGCCGGCGACACGATCACCGATGCGGCCCGGGCGGCCGCCGATACGCTTTTGGATGCGGCCTAGTGGCGAACGCGGCGCTGAAAGACGTTGACGCTCTCACGCCAGCCGAAGCGCGCGCCGAGTTGACGCGCCTTGCGGCTGAAATCGCGCGCCATGACACGGCCTATCATCGCGATGACGCGCCGCAGATCTCCGATGCGGCCTATGATGCTCTACGCGCGCGCAATCTGGCCATCGAGGCGGCCTTTCCCGATCTGGTGATCAAGGATGGCCCGTCAGCGCAAGTCGGCGCGGCGCCCGCAAGCGGCTTTCGGCAGGCCGCTCACGGCGCGCCCATGTTGTCGCTGGACAACGCCTTCAGCGAAGATGATCTGGCCGACTTCTTTCGCCGGGTGCGCCGGTTTCTCGATTGGCCTGACGCGGAGCCGCTCGACATCTGCGCGGAACCCAAAATCGACGGCGTGTCGCTGTCTTTGACCTATAAAAAGGGCCAGCTGGTGCGGGCGGCCACGCGCGGCGACGGTCGGGTGGGCGAGGACGTGACCGCTAACGCCCAAACCATTCAGGACGTGCCCCACGCCTTGGCGGGTGAGGATTGGCCAGATCAGATTGAGGTGCGCGGCGAGGTCTATCTGAGCCACGCCGACTTTGCCGCCATGAACGCGCGTCAAGTCGAACGCGGCTTGCCGGCTTACAAGAACCCGCGCAACGCGGCGGCTGGATCGCTGCGCCAGATCAACCCAGAGGTGACCGCCGAACGTCCTTTGCGCTTTTTTGCCTATGCCTGGGGCCAGGCGTCGGCCAGCTTTGCAAGCCGGCAGGCCGAGGCCGTGGCCGCATTTGCGCGCTGGGGTTTTCAGGTCAATCCCAACTTCGTGGTCAGCCCGGTCATGTTTGAGGGCGATGAGGTGCGGGCACCTGAGGCCATCGACGCCTTTCGCGACCTCGGCCAACGGCGCGCCGACTTGGGCTATGACATTGACGGCGTGGTCTACAAGGTCGACCGGCTGGACCTCCAGGCCGACCTAGGGTTTGTCGCCCGCGCTCCGCGCTGGGCCGTGGCGCTGAAGTTTCCTCCCGAAGACGCCGAAACGGTGCTGGAGGCGATCGACATTCAGGTCGGGCGCACCGGCGCGCTGACCCCCGTGGCGCGGCTGGCGCCCGTGACCGTTGGCGGCGTTGTGGTGACCAACGCCACGCTGCACAACGCCAACTTCATCGCCGGCCTCGATCGCGACGGCGGCGTTCTCAGGCGCGACGAACAGGACCCCTCCAGCGCGCCCCGCGGCGACATCCGTGTCGGCGACCGGGTGCTGGTGCATCGGGCGGGGGACGTGATCCCGCGCGTCGAACGTGCGCTTGATCCAGAACGCGCGGGGCGTGGTGCGGCCTTTGTGTTCCCGACGGTCTGCCCGTGTCCTCTTAAAACGGCGGTCGAACCGGAACGCACGGCGGCAGGAGAGATCACGGCCGTGCGACGCTGTGGCGGGGCCTTGGCGTGTCCTCACCAGCGCCTTGAGCACCTCAAGCACTTTGTCTCGCGCCGCGCCTTCGACATCGACGGGCTTGGTGAGAAGCTGCTGGAACATCTCATCGCCGATGGCGCACTGGCTGAGCCGGCCGACTTGTTCACGCTGGAGGCGCGCAACGCAGAGCTTCAGCTGGAAACCAAGGAGGGCATGGGCGCCAGAAGCGTCGCCAACCTCTTTGCCGCGATCACGGAGCGCCGCGCGATTGGTTTGGCGCGCTTCGTCTTCGGCCTGGGCGTGCGCCATGTGGGCGAAACCACGGCCCAGGACATCGCAGCGGCATTCGGCGACTGGCCGACGCTCTTTGCCGCCATCGAGGCGGCGCGCGCGGTTCGCCCTGGGGCCGCCTATCGTGCGCTCGAAGACACGCCCCACCTTGGCCCCGTGCGCTTGGCCTCGCTCTTGGCGGCGCCCCTGGGCGGCGGGAGTGATGACGCGGCAGACGCAGCAAGAGCGCACGCGGACCTCTTCGCCGCGTCGGGTGAGTTTACCGCCGCCGATGTCTTGGCCCTGGTGGGCAAGGCGGTAAATACGCCGGTCGCCACGGCGTTGGCGTCGCGCTACGGGTCTGCGAGCGCACTCGTTGCTGCGATAGATGCGGCGCGCCGCCAAGCGCCTGGCCCAGCCTATCTTGCTCTGGTGGAAGCGCCTGGGGTGGGCCCAGTGGCGGCGGAAAGCCTGATCGACTTCTTCAGTGAACCGGCTTCGGCGGCCATGGTAGAGCGCCTGTTGGCGCAGGTGACGGTGCTTGCTCAGGAGCAGGCGCCCGACCCCGGCGCGTCTGGCTCGCCCGTCGCGGGCAAGACGGTCGTCTTCACAGGCGCCCTGACAACCATGACCCGTGACGAGGCCAAAGACGACGCCAAGGCGCGCGGGGCGACGGTGACCGGCTCGGTGTCAAAGAAAACCGATTACCTGGTCGCTGGCGCCGACGCGGGCTCCAAGCTGGAGAAGGCGCGCGCCCTGGGCGTCGCCGTCCTCTCAGAGGAAGAGTGGCGCGCCCTGATCGAGGGGTCGTGACCGCGCGCGGGTAGGGTGGCTTAGGCGCGAAACGGGTCGGTCATCAAGATCACGTCGTCGCGTTCGGGGCTGGTCGACAGGAGCGCAACAGGGGCCCCGATCAGCTCTTCGATCCGGCGCACATACTTGACCGCAGCCGCTGGCAGATCCGCCCACGAGCGCGCGCCGCGCGTCGAGCCTGACCAGCCCTCCAGGGTTTCGTAGACCGGTTCAGCACCCGCCTGGTCTTCTCGGGCGGTCGGATAATGGCGCAAGCGCTTGTCGCCCAACTTGTACCCCACACAGACCTTCAACTCAGGAAACCCGTCGAGCACGTCAAGCTTGGTCAGGGCGACCCCGTCGATGCCGCCAATGATGATGGCCTGGCGCGCCAAGACGGCGTCAAACCAGCCACAGCGCCGACGCCGACCGGTGACAGTGCCGAACTCAGCGCCGCGCTCGCCCAGACGGCGGCCAATGTCATTGTCCTGTTCACTCGGAAACGGCCCGGACCCAACACGGGTGGTGTAGGCCTTGGTGATGCCAAGCACATAGCCAAGGGTGCGCGGACCCACGCCCGAGCCGGCCGCCGCCTGTCCGGCCACAGTGTTGGAAGAGGTCACGAACGGATAGGTGCCGTGATCGACGTCCAGAAGGGCGCCCTGTGCGCCTTCAAACAAGATGCGCTTCTCGGCCCGCTGGGCGTCGGCCAAGAGCTTCCACACCGGCTGCGCATAGACCGTGAAGGAGGGTGCGATCTCGCTGAGCTCACTGATCAGGTCGCTGGCCTTAAGCTCAGGCACGCCATAGCCGCGCCGCAGCGCATTGTGATGCAACAAGAGCGCGTCCACCTTCTCAGGCAGGCTGTCCAGATTCATGAGATCGGTGACGCGAATGGCGCGCCGGGCGACCTTGTCCTCATAGGCGGGACCGATGCCGCGCTTGGTGGTGCCGATCTTGGCCGCGCCGGCGGCTTCCTCTCGCGCCGTGTCCAGTTCTCGGTGCAGGGGTAGAATCAGGGCCGCGTTTTCTGCAATTGCGAGCGTCTCCGGGGTCACCTTCACGCCTTGCGCGCGCACCCGTTCGATTTCAGCGCCCAGCGCCCAGGGGTCGATCACAACCCCATTGCCGATCACAGACAGCTTGCCCGGCCGCGCCACGCCAGACGGCAACAAGCTCAGCTTGAAGGTTTTTTCGCCAATGACGAGAGTGTGCCCGGCATTGTGGCCGCCCTGAAACCGCACCACCACGTCGGCGCGGCTGGACAGCCAATCCACGATCTTGCCCTTGCCCTCGTCGCCCCACTGGGAGCCGACGACCACCACGTTCGCCATTCCACGCCGCCTTTAAGATGTGTGAAGGGCGCGGTTGTGCGCGTCTGCGCCGGGCTTGGCAAGGGTGGCCAAGCAAGAGTGGCCAAGGTCGAGGGGCGCGCGTCGCGATCAGTCGTTGAAGTGATAGCCGAGCCGAACGCCCACCGTGTCCAGCCCTTCGTTTTTGCCAGAGCCGAGAATTTGGCCGTGCGACAGGTGCTCGAATGTCAGCTGCGCGTCGATCCGATCGGTCACCCGCACGCCAAAACCGAAGGTGGAGCGAAAGAGATCGCGTGAGCCGTAGATCACGCGCGTATTGGCCAGTCGGATGCGGGTGGGATCAGCGGGGTCGGTCGGCAATTCAACCACGCCGTCGTGGATGACATAGCCCACGCCCGCTTCGGCGAAAAAGCGATGCTGACGCGGGGTCTGCCAGGCCAGGCCGAGCCCGCCGAAATTGGTGTCGCCTGAGTCATTCCAGGAAAAGCTGGCGACGGGGCGCGGGCTCAAGGCCCAGCGCAGAAAGCCCGGCGATCCGGCGAGCACTTCAATCGTCAGATTGCGCCCGTCCTCGGTGTTGCCTGCGCCTTCGTTAAAGACGCCGATGTCGTGCTCCATGACACCCAGGCGGATCTCGTCGATCAATTGAGCCCCAGCGGGCGACGGGGCGGCGAGGTGCGCGGCGAGCGACGCGCCGCAGGCGGCCACGGCAATCGAAAGCTTGTTCATCTGTGTTCCCCTCAGACGTGCACACGCCCGCCTAAGGCGCGTCAGTCAACTGGCTCGCTCTAGCACTTTCGCTGCGCGGCTGAAACCTCAGCCAGTGCTAGACGCCGGGGCTGGTGGCGTCATAGGCCCAATCGAGCCACGCCAGAAGTGCGGCAACGTCAGATGCTTCAACCGTTGCGCCGCACCACACGCGCAAGCCCGGCGGAGCAGAGCGATAGCCGCCAACGTCAAACGCGGCCCCTTCCGCTTCCAGGAGCTTCGCCATCGACGCGGCGCGAGCGGCGTCATGGTCTGGGCCCGCGTCGGTGAAGGTCAGGCAGACGCTGGTGTTGGTGCGTGTGGCGGGATCTTCGGCCAGATTGCGCGCCCAGGTGCTGGTGTCGATCCACTCCGTTAGCACACTGGCGTTGGCGTCGGCGCGGGCAATGAGGGCCGGCAAGCCGCCGATCGAGGCGGCCCAGTCGAGCGCGTCAATCCAGTCCTCGATCACAAGATTGGAGGTGGTGTTGAGCGGAGACCCGTCGAACACGGCGTCATTGACGACGCCGTTCTGCTTGAGGCGAAACAGCTTGGGCAAGGGCCGGGGCGGATCGTATTCGCTGAGGCGCTGATAAGCGCGCGGGCTCATGATCAACACCCCGTGCTGGCCTTCGCCGCCCAGCGCCTTTTGAAACGACAGGGTGACGACGTCGAGCTTTGGCCAGTCAAGGACTTGGGCGAAGGCGGCCGACGTGGCGTCGCAGATCGTAAGGCCCGTGCGATCAGGCGCGATCCAGTCTGCGTTGGGCACGCGCACGCCCGACGTGGTGCCGTTCCAAGTAAACACGATGTCGGCGTCGCCGCGCGCGACGCTGAGGTCTGGCAGCCGGCCGTAGGGCGCGGTCATGACGCGCAAGTCGTCCAGCCGCAGCTCCTTGCTGGCGTCGCGCGCCCAATCAAGGCCGAAGCTGTCCCACGCAAACAGATCAACGGGTCGCGCCCCGAGCAG